>NZ_SDWW01000039.1 GCF_004168625.1 Pengzhenrongella frigida | reverse complement strand
GCGACCTGACCATCACCCGCCACCCCAAGCACACCCCCGGATACACCGGCGACGGCATCGCCCTGGTCAGCTACCAGCTCCGCGACCGGAACGGACACCCGATCGGACAAGAAACCACACGCCATGGCGGGCACGACTCTGGGTCCGGGCAGGGGGATCCACCGCCGACCGGGACACCACCGGGCGACCACTCAGAGGCGGGGTCGTCGTTCGGGAGTCCTTCCCAACTCGCTGGGGGTGCGTCCTTCGGGGCTCCCGACGGCTTCGATCTCGATTGGTGTGCCCGAGGCAACCAGGATCGGCAGTGAGAGGTGGGTCGGCCACGATCGGCAGTCTCGATGTCGTGCGCCGGATCGAGAGTCGGACGGCAGACCGGCCGTCAGTTTCGGCGGTGGTCCTGGATCGCGAGTCGGGGGCCGCGCCGCGGGGCACGCGCCTCGCCCGAGAGTTCGAGGAGCCTGATCACTCGGTACCGGTGGCCGCGCCACGGCTCGAGCAGGACCAGCATGCGTGCGTCGTCGACCCGCTCACCGGTGAGCGCCCAGCCGACGGCGGAGGCCAGGTGGTAGTCGCCGACCGACACGGCATCGGCATCGCCCAGTGCGCGTTGTGCCACCTCGGCCGCCGTCCACGGGCCGACACCGCTGACGGCCTGGAGCCGGCGGGCCGCGTCGGCGGGGGTCATCGTCGTGGCTTCCTCGAGTCGGCCGGCGACGCGGACGCACGAGCGGATGGTTCGCGCGCGGCCGGGGTCCACCCCGGCCATGTGGAAGTCCCAGCTCGGGACTCGGAGCCAGGCCTCCGGGCTCGGTGGGACACGCATGCCGGCGGGGGCTGGGCCCGGGGCCGGCTCGCCGTGCCGACGGAGCAGCCATCGCCACGCGGCAGTCGCTGTCCGACCGATGACGCGTTGTTCGAGGACTGCGGGAACGAGGGCCTCGAGGACGCGGCCCGTACGCGGGATGCGGAGGCCGCCGTGACGCCGATGCGCCTCACTGACGATCCCCGGTCCCGGATCGAACGAGCTCGGATCGTCTCGCGCACCGAGAAGGTCGGGCAGGAGCGCGAGGGCTTGCTCGGCGCCTGGTCCCCACGCCTCGGCATCGATCCGGCGGGGGTCGACCTGGACGAGCCGGTAGGTGGCCGGACCGGAGGGCAGAAGCGTCGCGCGCCAGGTCACGCCATCTGCAGACGTCTGGAACGTCGGATCGCCCGGACCATGCGCGAGGCGCTGCACGGTCCGGCGCAGATCCACGGCCGCGTCGGGTCGGTACGAGCAGGTCTCCTGCGGGATCATCGGTCGAGATGGCCGTCAGTGCCGGCTGAATCGAACGGGCTGCGGGCCGGAGCGGGACGGCTGGGCGTGCGGCACACTCATCCACAGATGGTCTCACCCAGCTCGTCGTGCCCCGTTCACCTGGGCGCCTCAGACGATACGAACGCCGAGGTGGCGCATCCACGCTTCGACCCCCGTGGTCTCGAGCAGATCGGCTACCTGACTGCTCGCGCCCAGGAACTGAACGTCCTGCGCCTCGGCGATGGCGTCCTGCACGAGCCGCACGAAGACCGACAGCCCGATCGAGTCCATCAGGGTGACCTCGCGGCAATCGATCTCGCACGGCCGCCCGGGCGTCGGGTTGGTCCACAGTGGGGCGACGAACTGGGACCGGACGTCCGCATCGACGACACCCCAGAACGACACCCGCACGCGATCCTCGGACGCGATGACCACCACGCCACCTCTGGCTGGGCCCGCTTGCGTGGGCACCGGTACACCGTCGTCCGTCGTCGTGCTCACCTCCCTGCTAGCTCCACGCTGACACCGCGGCGAGGGGCGCGCATCTGGGACTACCCAGCTCTGTCCGACGAGCTACGACGAGGGGCGTCCGGCGCTCAAGACGTCGGCAAGTGCGAAGCTCACCGGCTCCTCGAGCTGCGCGAACGTGCACGAGTCGGGGTCACGGTCCGGGCGCCAACGACGGAACTGCGCCGTGTGCCGAAAGCGAGTGCCTTCCATGTGGTCGTACGCGACCTCGACGACGCGCTCGGGGCGGAGCGGGACGAAGGACAGGTCCTTGCCGCGGTTCCACCGGCTCGTCTCCGCCTCCCGCGGGGTGCGGGTACCGCTCTCGAGCGCCGCGGCCCATGGGTGACCGGCCAGCTCGGTGCGCAGCGGCTGCAGCTCGGCGAAGAGCTCGCGCCGACGAGCCATCGGGAACGCGCCGATGACGCCGACCGAGGCGAGCTCGCCCTCGTCGGTGTGCAGGCCGAGCAGGAGCGACCCGATCGCATCCGGGCCGGAGGTGTGCACGCGGTAGCCGGCGACGACGCAGTCCGCGGTCCGGTCGTGCTTGATCTTCGCCCAGCCCCGCTTGCCCGGCAGGTACGGCCCGTCGGCTCGTTTGGCGACCACTCCGTCGAGACCTGCGCCCTCGAAGCGCTCGAACCACTGGGCGGCGAGGTCGGGATCCTCGGTCTGAGGAGTGAGGTGGACGGCCGCGGCCTCGCCCGTCGCCGTGCCCGCGCCGACCGACCGGGCGAGCGCGTCCTCGAGGAGTGCGCGCCGCGCGGCCAGCGGACGGGACATCAGCGCGTCATCGTCCAGGGCGAGCAGGTCGAACGCGACGAACAAGGCCGGCGTCGTGCGTGCGAGCATCTCGACGCGCGATGCCGCCGGGTGGATCCGTTGCAGCAGCGCCTCGAAATCCAGACCGGTCGTGGTGGCACTCGGGACGACGATCTCGCCGTCGAGCACGCAGCGGGACGGCAGGTGCGCCAGGGCGGAGGCGACTACCTCGGGGAAGTATCGGGCGATCGATCGGGTGTTCCGACTCCCGATCTCCACCGCACTGCCGTCGCGGAAGATGACTGCCCGGAACCCGTCCCACTTGGGCTCGTATCGCTGTCCTGCAGGGATCTGGGGCACCGACTTGGCCAGCATCGGGTCGATCGGCGGCATCACAGGCAGGTCCATCGCGTCAGTCTCGCGCGCGGCGGACGGGCTCGCGAGCGGCGACGCGCAAACGGCGACGCGCGAACGGCGACGCGCGAACGGCGACGCGCGAACGGCGACGCGCGAACGGCGACGCGCGAACGGCGATGCGTGAACGGCTATGCGCGAAGGACCTGGCTCGGACGACTCTGGACGGCTCGGGCAGTGCCGGCGGCCATGTCGACGACGCCGAGCCCGCGCACGACGTCGGGAACCCTTGCCTCGATCTGGTCGACGAGGTCCGGGAGCAGCAGCGGTGGTACGGGCCGCCCGAGGCCGAAGCCCTGCACGGCGAAGCACGCCATGGCGTGGAGCCGGAGCAGGGTCACGTCGTCTTCCACTCCCTCGGCGACGACGTCGAGCCCGAGGTGCCGCGCCAGCTCGATGGTCGAGCGCACGATGGCCGCGCTCGGCTCGTCGTCCACGAGCCCGGTGACGAACGACCGGTCGATCTTCAGGCGACGCACGGGAAGGCGCTGCAGGTATGCCAGCGAACTGTGGCCGGTGCCGTAGTCGTCGATAGAGAGCAGCACCCCCATGTCCGCCAAGGTCCCGAGCACCTGCAAGGAGCGGCGCGGATCGACCATCGCGGTGCCCTCGGTGATCTCGAGCTCGAGGACGTTCGCCTCGAGGCCGTGGCGGGAGAGGGCGGCGCGAACGTCGTCGACGAGGCCCGGGTCGAGCAGGTTGCGCACCGACAGGTTGACGGCGACCGTCAGCGGGAGCCCGGCTCGCCGCCAGATCGCGCACTGGGCCAGTGCCCGGTCGAGGACGTACTGCGTGAGGGGCCCGATGATGCCGGTCCGCTCGGCCGCGGCGATGAACGAGTCCGGCCCGAGCAGGCCGTGCTCGGGGTGCTGCCAGCGGGCGAGCGCCTCCACGCCGAGGACCCGGCCGGTGCGCACCTCGACCTGAGGCTGGTAGTGCAGCACGATCTCGCCGCGATCGAGCGCTCCGCGCAGCTCCCCGATGAGCGAGGGCGCCAGGTTGCCGCCGGTCTCCATCTCGACCCCGTAGCGCGCCGTCCGGCCGGGCCGCTCCTTTGCCGCCGACAGGGCGACGTCGGCCCGGCGGAGCACGACGGCGGTCTCGGACCCGTCGTCGGGCAGGAGCACCACCCCGACGCTCACCTCGACCGAGACGCTCAGCTCGATCAGCTCGAGGGGCAGCTCCAGCCCGCTGCGGATCCGCGCCGCCGCCTCGACGGCGGAGGTCGCCGAGGTGATCGAGCAGTCGAGCACTCCGAACGAGTCACCGCTCAACCGGGCGATCAGAGCGTTGGCGCCCGCCAGTGCGGCCAGCCGGGCCCCCACGGCGCGCAAGATCGCGTCGCCGGTCAGGTGCCCCAGCGTCTCCTCGATCTCGGTGAACCGCTCGAGGTCGATGAGCAGCAGGCCCGCTGTGGGTGCTGCGGCACGGTCGGCACCCGTCGCGAGGTGCTCCCCCACCGCGTCGGCGAACTTGCGCCGATTCGCCAGGCCGGTGACGAAGTCCGTGTCAGCGAGCTCACCCAGCCGGCGCGTCTGGTTCGTGAGCAGGTGCACCAGGCGGGTCATCCGCACGAGGACGAGCGGCACCATGAAGCCCGAGGCGCACACGACCGCCCCCACATGCGGCCGGGCAGCGGCGAGCACCTCCCCCAGGAGGATGGCGGGACCGATCAGGAGCGCAGCCGCGAACGCGATGAGCGGGTTCCCGTCGGCGACGGAGGCCCGGTCGGTGGACGGCGACGACAGGGTGCGCATCGCCGGGTGCAGCGCGGCGGCGCCCCAGAGCACGTAGGCGGCGAGCCAGATCGGGTCGATCGCCGTGTCGTTCTCGGCGATCACGGGCACGAAGGTCGACAGCTCGAACAGGATGTCGGCCGCGACCAGAGCGGCGACCGAGGCCGCCAGGAGGCGCAGCGCGGGGTTGTGCTGCGCCAGCTTCGCGCCCATGGCAAGACGGATCAGGATGGCGAAGAGCAGCCCGTCCGCAATCGGGTAGGCGACCGCGATCAACCGCTCGACGAGCGGGGTGCCGTTGACCGCCCAGGTCGGTTCGATCAGGAAGACCCACGACAGCAGGCCCAGGGCCACCGTGAGGATCGCGCTGTCGAGGACGGCCGTCGGCCAGCGTTCGGGCCCCTTGCTCCGCAGCAGGATCAGCAGGCCGGCGGCGAACAGCGGGTACGCGGCGAGGTACAGGACGTCCGCCCACGAGGGGAACGGGGCCACCGCGACCACGTGCTCGTACCAGGAGTACAACCCGTCCCCGGCGACCCAGGACGCGATACCGAAAGCCATCAGGTACCACGCGATCGCACGATCTGGGCGGTGTCGGCGAACTCCGACGATGATCGCGACCGTGCCGGTCGCGGCGATCGAGCAGTAGACGAGATCGCGGCCGATCCCGATCGGCAGCAGGGCGCAGGCCACGGCGGCCGGGAGGCCGGCGAGTACATAGCGACGCCATGTCGTCATCGGCAGGCCCATGTCTTCCTCATCGGCGGGACCGGACCGGTTGTGAGCGGCCCGGCGGCGACCAAGATCCTCTCACCCGCCGGATCTGTGTGAGTGCAGCGCCCCTACCGTCAGGCGCGCTCCCGCCCCTCGCCATGCGGGACGGGGTGCCGTCGATGGACCCCCTGCGGCCGGTACCGTGTGCCGGTGCCCCACCCCGAGAGTCCTGACCGTGCGGTCCGCACCGTCGTCATCGTCGTGTCCGACCGGTGCTCGACGGGAGCCGCGACGGATCGCTCCGGGCCGCGCGCCGCCGAGCTGCTCGCGGCGGCCGGTTTCCAGGTGGGCCCCGTCCGGGTCGTGCCCGACGGCGCGGAGTCCGTGGCGGGTGCGCTGGGCGCGGCACTGGCCGACGGCGCGGAGCTCGTCGTGACGTCCGGCGGTACCGGCGTCGCGCCCCGTGATCTCACCCCCGAGGGCACCGTCGGTCTGCTGGCCCGTGAGCTGCCGGGGCTCGCCGAGGCGCTGCGGCGCGAAGGGTCCCGGCATGTGCCCACCGCGGTGCTCTCGCGCGGCCTTGCCGGCGTGACGGCGAACGGCGCCGTCGTGGTCAACCTGCCCGGCTCGCCCGCAGCGGTCGAACAGGGCCTGGCGACCCTGATCCCCCTGCTCCCCCACCTGCTCGATCAGCTCGCCGGCGGCGACCACCACTGACGGCGCTGCGCACACGAGCCACGGGCCGCGACACCGTCTCCGGTGCGCGGCCCGTGGCCCGTGGCTCGTTCAGCCCACCCTGCCGACAGCTCAGCGGCTGTCGCCCGATCCGAGCCCCGGCGCGGCGACCTGCGCCCGCCCGGCTTCGAGCCGAGCGATCGGCACACGGAACGGCGAGCAGGAGACGTAGTCGAGGCCGGCTTCGTGGAAGAAGTGGATCGACTCCGGGTCCCCGCCGTGCTCCCCGCACACCCCGATCATCAGCTCGGGGCGGACCTTGCGGCCCTCCTCGACGGCGATGCGGATCAGGCGACCCACACCACGGGTGTCGACGGACTCGAACGGCGACACGGCGAGCACACCGAGCGAGGTGTACTCGTCGAAGAACGCGCCCTCGACGTCGTCGCGGGAGAAGCCCCAGGTCGTCTGGGTCAGGTCGTTCGTGCCGAACGAGAAGAACTCGGCGGCCTCGGCGATGCGATCGGCGGTGAGGCACGCCCGGGGCAGCTCGATCATCGTGCCGACCGGGATGTGGAGCGTGACGCCCGCCTCCTCGCCGACCTCCCGGATGATCTCGAGGGCCTGGTCGCGCACCAGATGCAGCTCCATCACCGAGGCGACGAGGGGCACCATGATCTCGGCGTGCGGATCCCCGCCGGCGAGCAGCCTCGCCGCGACGGCTTCAGCGACCGCGCGGATCTGGAGGGCGAACAGCCCCGGGATGACCAGCCCGAGGCGAACCCCGCGCAGGCCGAGCATCGGGTTGGCCTCCCGCATCCGCTGGACCGCGGCGAGCAGCGCGAGGTCGTGCTCGTCGGCCTCGCCGCGCGCCTGGGCCAGCGCCACCTTGACCGCGAGGTCGGTGTGGTCGGGCAGGAACTCGTGCAGCGGCGGGTCGATCAATCGGATCGTCGTCGGCAGTCCGTCCATCACCTCGAGCAGCTCGGTGAAGTCCGCCCGCTGCAGCGGCAGGAGGGCGTCGAACGCGGCCTGCTTCTCCGCGGGCTCGACGGCGAGGATGACGCGCTCGATCATGACCCGACGATCGCCGAGGAACATGTGCTCGGTGCGGCACAGCCCGATGCCCTGCGCGTTCAGCGACCGGGCACGCCGGGCGTCCTCCGCCGTGTCGGCGTTGGCGTGCACGTGCAGACGGCGGACCGAGTCCGCGTGGGTGAGGATCCGGTCGACGGCCTCGACGAGGTCGATGATCTCCGAGTCGTCCCCGGCCGCGTCGATCGCGGCCTCGAGCCCGTGCTCCAGGTAGTGCGCCACCGGGGAGGGGACCACGGCGACGTCGCCCAGGAACACCTCGCCGGTGCTCCCGTCGATGGCGATCGTGTCGCCTTCGGCCACCATGTGCCCGCCGGCGGTGAAGACCCGCTCCACCGCGTTGACCACGATGTCGTCGGCGCCGACCACGCAGGTCGTGCCCATGCCGCGGGCGACGACCGCCGCGTGCGACGTCTTGCCGCCACGGGAGGTGAGCACGCCCACCGAGGCGATCATGCCGCCGAGGTCGTCCGGGTTGGTCTCCCGGCGGACCAGGATCACGTCCTTGCCCTCCGCCTTCCACTTCTGCGCCGTGACCGAGTCGAACACCGCAGCACCGACGGCCGCACCGGGCGACGCCGCCATGCCGTTGGCCAGCAGCACCTTCTCGGACCGGAAGTCGAACTGCGGGAACATGAGCTTGCTCAGCTGGGCCCCGGTCACCCGCTCCAGCGCCTCGTCCATCGTGATGAGGTGCTCGTCGACGAGCTGGGTCGCGATGCGGAACGCCGCCGCGGCCGTCCGCTTGCCGACGCGGGTCTGCAGCATCCACAGCTTGCCGCGCTCGACGGTGAACTCGATGTCGCACAGGTCGCGGTAGTGGGTCTCGAGGCGCCGCATCGCGAGCGTGAGATCGGCGTAGGCGGCCGGGTCCAGCTCCTCGAAGTCCGCCAGGGTGAGCGTGTTCCGGATGCCGGCCACGACGTCCTCGCCCTGCGCGTTCGACAGGTAGTCGCCGTAGACGCCGGCCACGCCGGTGGACGGGTCCCGGGTGAAGCACACGCCGGTTCCGGACGTGGCGCCGAGGTTGCCGAACACCATGGACATCACGTTGACGGCGGTGCCCAGGTCGTTGGGGATGCGCTCGCGGCGGCGGTACATCTTCGCGCGATCGGTGTTCCAGGACTCGAACACGGAGACGATCGCCAGGTCGAGCTGCTCGCGCGGGTGCTGCGGGAACTCCCGGCCGGACACGTCCAGCACGATGGCCTTGAACTGTGCGACCAGCGTCTGCAGGTCGGAGGCGGACAGGTCGACGTCGCTCGTGACGCCGCGGGCCGCCTTCGCCTTGTCCAGCGCGTCGGCGAACAGGTCGCCGTCGATGCCGAGGACGGTCTTGCCGAACATCTGGATCAGGCGGCGGTAGGAGTCCCACGCGAACCGCTCGTCGTCGGAGTACTGCGCCAGGCCCTGCACGGATGCGTCGTTGAGCCCGATGTTCAGGACGGTGTCCATCATGCCGGGCATGGAGAACTTCGCCCCGGAGCGCACCGAGACCAGCAGCGGCTCGTGGAAGTCGCCCAGCCGCCGGCCCAGGGCGTCTTCGAGACGCCGCACCGCCATGGTCACCTCGACCCGCAGCTCGGGCGGGACGTCACCGCTCGCCAGGTACGAACGACACGCCTCGGTCGTGATCGTGAACCCCGGCGGTACCGGCAGCCCCAGGTTCGTCATCTCGGCAAGGTTGGCGCCTTTGCCACCGAGCAGATCCTTCATGTCCTTGTTGCCAGCGCTGAAGTCGTAAACGTATCCGGCCACCGTTGAGCCTCCCGTCGAACGTGGCTGACCTCGTCGTCGGCCCGTTCCTTGCGAGTCTGCCGCGGGATCCGCCGAGCGACAACGGACCAATGGCCCCCCTGACCGGCGCGGGGAGGGCCTTTGCTGGGTGCGACTGGTGCTGATCGCGGGTTTCGACTGCCGGTGCGCGGCGACGCGGGCGGGGCGCTGACCGCGTCCCGGTGGCCGAAGGGTGGCAACATGGCGCGACGTGACCACGACGACTGAGACCGGTCCCCGTTCGACGACCCGCACGGCCCGCCTGGATGCGCTTCCGTTCACCCGCGAGCACCGCCGGCTCCTGCTGGGATCGGGTGCGGGTTGGGCGTTCGACGCGATGGACGTCGGGCTGATCTCGTTCGTCCTGGCCCAGCTCGCCGTGACCTGGAACGCCTCCCCCGCCGAGCTCTCCTGGATCGCGTCGGCCGGCTTCGTCGGCATGGCGCTCGGGGCATCGATCGGTGGACTGCTCGCGGACCGCGTCGGCCGCCGCCAGGTCTTCGCGCTGACGCTGCTCGTGTACGGGCTCGCCACGGGCGCGTCGGCACTGTCGTGGTCGATCGGGTCGCTGATCGTCTGGCGCTTCGTCGTCGGCCTCGGGCTCGGGGCCGAGCTACCGGTCGCCTCCACGCTCGTGAGCGAGTTCGCCCCGCCCCGGATTCGGGGCCGGATGGTCGTCGCGCTCGAGGCGTTCTGGGCGGTCGGCTGGACCGTGGCCGCGCTGATCGGCTTCCTCGTCGTGCCCTCCGGGGCCAACGGCTGGCGATGGGCGCTGGCGCTCGGCGCCCTGCCCGCGCTGTACGCCGTCGTCGTACGCCGCGGCCTGCCCGAGTCGGTGCGCTTCCTCGAGGCACGGGGGCGCCACGCGGAGGCGGAGGCGACGGTCCGGCGGTTCGAGACCTCGGCCGGTCTCCTGCCCGACGACGTCCCGCCGGTGCGGCCCGGCTCCGGGCTCGGGACCGACGACGCACCCGCGCCGGGCAGTCCCCCGGCCCCCGCTGCTGCCGCCGCCGCACCCGATCCCGCACCGACCGCGCCCCGTCTGCGCGACCTGTGGTCGCCCGTGCTGCGCGACCGTACGCTCGCCCTGTGGGTCGTGTGGCTGACCGTGAACTTCGCCTACTACGGCGCCTTCATCTGGCTACCGACCCTGCTGTACGCCTCCGGCATGTCGCTCGTACGATCGTTCGGGTTCACGCTCGTGATCACCCTGGCCCAGCTGCCCGGGTACGCCGTGTCCGCGCTCCTGGTCGAGCGCTGGGGTCGGCGGCCGACCCTCGCCGCCTTCCTGCTCGGTGCGGCGGGCGCGGCCGGCCTCTTCGCGATCGCGGGCAGCCCGACCCAGGTCCTGCTCGCCGGGATGCTGCTGTCGTTCTTCAACCTCGGCGCGTGGGGAGCCCTCTATGCGATCACCCCCGAGCTCTACCCGACCCGCCTGCGCGGTACCGGCTCCGGGTCGGCCGCCGGGGTCGGCCGGATCGCCTCGATCCTGGCGCCGCTCGCGGTCCCCCCGCTGCGCGAGCTCGGCGGTACCCCGCTCCTGTTCGCGGTCTTCGCCGCCGTCTTCGTCGTCGCGGCGCTCGGCGCGCTGCGGCTGCCCGAGCGACGCGGGCTCGTGCTCGAGGAGTGAACTCGATTCGGCATCGCGGCCGTTCCCGGCCGATGCCCCACCCCCCCCGCCCGCCCCCGCGACCAGAGCGAAGGAGTCCACGATGCGCCTCATCCTCGTGCGGCACGGCCAGAGCCCCTCGAACGTGCAGCACCTGCTCGACACGGCCGAACCGGGACCGGGCCTGACCGATCTCGGCCACGCCCAGGCGGCCGCGCTCGGGCCGGAGCTCGCCGCGGAGCTGGTTGACGCGGTCTATGCCTCGAGCCTGGTCCGGGCCCAGCAGACCGCGGGTCCGCTCGCCCGCGCGCTCGGACTACCGATCCACATCCGGGCCGGGATCAGGGAGATCTCCGCCGGGGAGCTCGAGATGCGGGGCGACGTGACGTCCGTCGAGCGCTACCTGTCGACGGTGTTCGCCTGGCCGGCGGGAGACCTCGCCCGGCGGATGCCCGGCGGCGAGAACGGCACCGAGGTCCTCGCGCGGTTCGACGCCGTTGTCGCCGAGGTCGCCGGCGCCGGCGACCGGACGGCGTTGATGGTGAGCCACGGGGCGGCGATCCGGGTCTGGACCGCCGCGCGCGCCCGCAACATCGACGTGTCCTTCGCCGCGACGCACACGCTCACGAACACCGGCGTAGTCATCCTCGAGGGCGACCCGGTCCGGGGCTGGCACGTGGTGTCCTGGACCGGGGCGGACGTCGAGGCTGGCCTCGACGTCGGCGTCGGCGACGGGTCGGCGGGGATGGACCCGGGCTTCCTCTGACCGTTCGGACCGCTCAGATCCCTCAGACCCCTCGGACCCGCCGGCCCCGGGCGGGAGCCGGCTCGATCCGGCACCGTCACACGAGCCGCGGCCCCGCACCGACCAGCAGCAGGACGTTCACGGCCGCGACGGCGATGGTCAGGTAGAACGGCACTCGGCTGCGGGCTCGCGTGAGGGCCACCACGGCGCCCACGACGGCGATCACGGTCGCGGCGGCCAGGCCCGGCCAGGCGGCTGCGCTGGGGCTGCCGACCGGCCCGAGCACGATGAGGACCGTCGCGCCGAGCAGCACCGCCGGTGCGAGCAGGCTCGATCCGGCGCCGCCCAGCCGGTGCGGCAGGCCGCGCACGCCGGTGGAGCGGTCGTCGTCGAGGTCGGGGACGACGTTCGCGAGATGGGCCCCGACACCGAGCAGCGCCGCGGCCGACACCGCCCAGCCTGCCGGCCACGGGTGCCCCGGGAGCGCGAGGGCGACGAAGGCCGGTAGCAGGCCGAACGAGAACGCGTACGGCGCCCAGGACCACGCGGTGGACTTCAGCCCGAGGTTGTAGGCCCAGGCGGCCGCGACCGCGGCGAGGTGGACGATCCCGGCGCGCCATCCGGTCGCGAGCGACAGCGGGACGCAGCACGCGAGGGCGATCAGCGCGGCGGTGCGAACGGTCGCGGTGGAGATCGACCCCCCGACGATCGGCTTGTCCTGCCGCCCGACGGCGGCGTCCCGGGCGGCGTCGATCCAGTCGTTGGACCAGCCGACCGAGAGCTGGCCGGTCAGGATGGCCGCGCAGATCAGGGCGCAGGTGCGGGCGTCCGCGCCCACGCCGAGGGCGAGAGCGGTGGTCAGCGCGGTCACAGCCAGGGTGGGGCCGAGGTGGCACGACCGTGCCAACGCGCCGATGGTGTGCCCGAGACGTCGCACCGTCACCCGTCCTGTGCTCGAGGGTTTCGCGCTCGCCGTTCGCGCGAGAGGTTCCGCGTGGACCGTATCAACCGGCCTGAACCTCGGCCGAAATACGCGCAGCATGGCACGATGCCGACATGTCACGCATAGCGGCGGTGACCCCCGTGCTCCCCGAGTTCTGCTACCCGCAGCAGGAGATCACCGCCACCATCGGTTCGCTCCTGACCGCCGACGGGTCGCCCCGCCGCGCCGTGCTCGAACGCCTGCACGCGAGCAGCGGGGTGCGCACGCGCCACCTGGCGATGCCGCTCGAGGACTACCGGGACCTGACCACCTTCGGCCAGGCCAACGACCTGTTCATCTCCCTCGGCACGGACCTGGCCGAGCGCGCGTTGCGTGGGGCCCTGAGCGCGGCCGGGCTCGTGCCCGAGGACGTCGACTTCATCCTGTTCACGTCGGTCACGGGGATCTCCGCACCGTCGATCGACGCGCTGCTCGTCTCGCGGCTCGGCCTGCGGCGGGACGTCAAACGGGTCCCGGTGTTCGGGCTCGGCTGTGTCGCGGGCGCCGCGGGCATCGCGCGGGTGCACGACTACCTCGCGGGTCACCCGGCCGAGGTCGCCGTCCTGCTCTCCGTCGAGCTGTGCTCGCTGACGATGCAACCTGGCGACGACTCGATGGCCAACCTGGTCTCGAGCGGCCTGTTCGGCGACGGGGCGAGCGCCGTCGTCATGGTCGGCGACGCGCGTGCCGCCGCGATGGGGCTGGTGGGGCCCGACGTCGTCGCGACCCGGAGCAACCTCTACCCGGACACGCAGGGCGTGCTCGGGTGGGACATCGGCGGCAGCGGGTTCAAGATCGTGCTCGCCGCCAGCCTGGCCGACGTCGTCGAGCAGCACCTCGGGAACGACGTCGCCGACCTGCTCGCCGCGCACCAGCTCAAGATCGGCGACGTCCCCACCTGGGTCGCGCACACCGGCGGCCCGCGGATCCTCGAGGCGGCGGCCCGGTCGCTCGACCTGCCCGCCGGTGCGTTCGACCTCAGCTGGCGGTCGCTCGAACGGGTCGGCAACCTGTCGTCGTCGGGGGTGCTGCACGTGCTCGCGGACACGCTCGCCCGCGGTGGGCAGCAGCCTGGAGAGCCCGGCGTGCTGTTCGCGCTGGGCCCGGGCATCTGCGCCGAGCTCGTCCTGCTGTCCTGGCCGGACGGGTCCTGATCGATGGCCGCCTACGGTCTGCTCATCGTCGTCGTCGCCCTCGAGCGGCTCGCGGAGCTCGTGGTGTCCACCCGCAACGCTCGGTGGGCGTTCGCCCGAGGTGGCGTCGAAGCAGGTCGGGGGCACTTCCCGCCGATGGTTGCGCTGCATGCCGCGCTGCTCGTGGCCTGCGTGGTCGAGGTGTACGCGGCCGACCGGCCGTTCCTGCCGAGCCTCGGCTGGGTCGCGCTCGCCGCCGCACTCGCGAGCCAGGGCCTGCGGTGGTGGTGCATCGCCACGCTCGGACCGCAGTGGAACACCCGGGTCATCGTGGTGCCGGGCCTGCCGCTGGTCGACCGCGGGCCCTACCGGTGGCTGCGGCACCCGAACTATGTGGCGGTCGTCATCGAGGGGATCGCGCTGCCGCTGGTGCACACCGCCTGGCTCACCGCGCTCGTGTTCACCGTGCTCAACGCCGTTCTGCTGCTCCGCTTCCGGATCCCCACCGAGGAGCGCGCGCTGGTCGGTGCGGCGTGAGCACCGGGCGAGGTCCGGAGCTCGACACCGACGTGCTCGTCGTCGGGGGTGGACCGATCGGGCTCGCCGCCGCGATCGAGGCGCGGCTGGCCGGGTTGGACGTCGTGGTGGTCGAGCCGCGCGCGGCGGCGATCGACAAGGCGTGCGGTGAGGGGCTGATGCCGGGGGCGGTCGCGGCGCTCGCCCGCCTCGGGGTCTTCCCGCGTGGTCACCTGCTGACCGGGATCGGCTATCGCGGTGGTGACCGGCGCGTCGACCATCACTTCGAGTCCGGGTGGGGGCTCGGCGTGCGGCGCACCACCCTGCACCAGGCCCTGGCCGCCCGGGCGACCGGGCTCGGCGTCCGGCGTGTCGTCGGGCTGGTCCGGCAGATCGAGCAGGACGCCGACTCGGTGACGGCCGCCGGGGTCCGCGGGCGCTGGCTGCTCGGCTGCGACGGGCTGCACTCGAACGTCCGACGGCTGACGGGTCTCGATCAGCCCGCCTCGCCCACCCGCGGTCGCAGCACCCGCGACCGTCGCCGCTACGGCCTGCGGCAGCACTTCCACGTGGCGCCGTGGACCGATCTCGTCGAGGTGCACTGGGGTCCGGCCGTCGAGCTCTACGTCACGCCCGTGGCAGACGACGTGGTCGGCGTGGCCCTCCTCGGACCGCCCCACGTCGACTACGCCGCCGCGCTCGACACCGTCCCCGAGCTCGCCGAGCGGCTGCGGGGTGCCGAGCCCGCGGGCAGCATCCGGGGCGCGGGTCCGCTCCGGCAGCGGACCGCGCGCCGTACGGCGGGCCGGGTGCGCCTGGTCGGGGACGCGTCCGGCTACGTCGACGCGCTGACGGGTGAGGGGCTGCGGGTCGGCCTGGCGCAGGCGGCCGCGGCCGTCGCCCACCTCGAGGACGCCGCCGGGTACGAACGCGCCTGGTCGGCGTCGACTCGTGACTACCGGGCGCTCACGTCCGCGTTGGTGGCTGTGGCGACCTCACCGCTGCGGCGGGCGATCGTGCCGACCGCTGTGCACCTGCCGACCGCTTTTGGGGCCGTGGTCGAACGGCTCGCCCGCTAGGTCCGTCCGCAACTTTGACCGGCAGTGGACTTTTTGTCCCCGGGCCGCCCGGTGCGCGGTATGGTCGATCGTCCCCGGGGTCCACCCCCGGGAACGCCTGGGGTGGACCGCCGAATCCTGCCACCGCTTCGGGCACCGTGACATCTCGTTGGCAGGAGCGGGGGAACCACGAACACCGGACGCCGCGATGGCGTCCTTGGGGTGAAGCCGGTCGATCGTGACCGGCCGGGCGCGACTTCCGCCCGAACCCGACAGCTCACCCCACAGGCGACCGGAGAGGTCACCATGCCCGTGAGCCCGTCACCCGTGAGCCAGATCCCTGCCCGTCACCGCGCCGCCGGTCGGCCCAGCACCGTGCTCGGGGACCTCGCGGAGAGCGCCACCGGCAGCCTCGCCTCGGTCGGTCGCCGCTCGGCGGTCGTCGCCGCCGCGTCCGGGATGCTCGTCTCCGGCCTCACCGCGCCTGCGGTGGCAGCTCCAGCCGCCGTGGCGCCCGCCGCCTCCGGTTCCGTCGTGCCGGGAGCCGAGCTCGGTGCCTCCCCGGCCGCCGTGGACACCTCCGCGCTGACCGCCGCGGCTCGGGCCGTGCTCGCGAGTGCTCCGGTCGTGACCGTGGCCGCCGATACCGCGTGGAGCCTGGACCTGCCGACGCTCACGGTCGTCGCCGATCCCCCGCCGGCCCCGACCCGCACGCAGGCCGCGGCCTCGCGGAGCCAGGCACGTGCGGCGATCGCGGCCGCTCCGATCGCCACCGGCGCGCCCGCGCCGGCCAGCGCGAACGGCAGCGCCGTGATCGAGATCGCTGCGCGCTACGTGGGTGTCCCGTACCTCGCCGGCGGCACGACGCCGACGGGGTTCGACTGCTCGGGCTTCACCTCGTACGTCTTCGCCCAGCTCGGAATCACCCTGCCCCGCACGTCCGCAGGTCAGCGCGAGGCCGGCACGGTGGTCTCCCGGGCGGACGCCCAGCCGGGCGACCTCGTCTGGCACCCGGGGCACATCGGGATCTACGCCGGCGGCGACCAGCTGATCGACTCGCCCCAGGCCGGTGGGACGGTGCAGTTCCGCGCGATCTACTTCTCCAACCCGGTCTTCATCCGGATCGGCTGACTCACTCCTCGAAGCGCCGCAGCCGCAAGCTGTTGGTCACGACGAAGACCGACGAGAACGCCATCGCGGCGCCGGCGATCATCGGGTTGAGCAGGCCGGCCGCGGCGAGCGGCAGTGCGGCCAGGTTGTAGGCGAACGCCCAGAACAGGTTGCCCTTGATCGTGCCGAGCGTGCGCCGCGAGAGCCGGATGGCGACCGCGGCCGAGCGCAGGTCCGACCGCACCAGGGTCAGATCGCTCGCCTCGATGGCGACGTCCGTGCCCGATCCCATGGCGAGTCCGAGGTCGGACTGGGCCAGGGCCGCGGCGTCGTTCACGCCGTCACCGACCATAGCGACCACGCCCCCC
The DNA here is from genome assembly GCF_004168625.1 of Pengzhenrongella frigida. Taxonomy (GTDB): domain Bacteria; phylum Actinomycetota; class Actinomycetes; order Actinomycetales; family Cellulomonadaceae; genus Pengzhenrongella; species Pengzhenrongella frigida. The sequence continues at coordinate 28,260 of NZ_SDWW01000039.1, read as the reverse complement.
TCCGCCTGGAGCCGCCGGACGACCTCGACCTTTTCGGCCGGCCGAACCTGCGCGACGACGTCGGCAGCATCGATCCCGACCTGAGCGGCGACCGCGGCGGCCGACCGGGCGTTGTCACCGGTGAGCAGGATCGGACGCAGCCCGAGCCGGCGAAGCTCGGTGATCGCCTCGGCGCTCGTCGGCTTGACCGTGTCGGCCACCACCACGACCCCCCGGACCGCGCCGTCCCACCCGACCCACACCGGGCTGCGCCCGAGGTGCTCGGCCGCGTCCGACGCCTCGAGCAGCGTGGCCGGGGCGTGCTGGGACCAGTCCTCGGCCAGCCAGGATCGCTGGCCGACGGTGACGGCCCGCGAGTCGACGACCCCGGCCACCCCGCGACCCTCGGTGCTGGCGAACCCGTCGACCGGCGGCAGAGCGCCGAGCCGGAGGCGGGCGCCATCCGCGACCGCGCGGGCGATGGGGTGCTCGGAGGCGTCCTCGAGGGCGCCGGCGAGGCGGAGCACCTCCGTCTCGCTCTCCCCGTCCGCGGCGATGACCTCGACGAGGCTCATCCGGCCGGTGGTCACGGTGCCGGTCTTGTCGAGCACGATCGTGTCGACCCGGCGGGTCGACTCCAGGATCTGCGGACCCTTGATCAGGATCCCGAGCTGGGCGCCCCGGCCGGTGCCGACCATGAGCGCCGTCGGCGTGGCCAGCCCGAGCGCGCACGGGCACGCGATGATGAGCACGGCGACGGCCGCCGTGAACGCGGCCTGCGCGTTCGGGCCGAGCACGAGCCAGCCGACGAGCGTCGCCAGCGCCAGCAGGATCACGATCGGGACGAACACGGCCGAGACGCGGTCCGCCAGCCGCTGCACGTCGGCCTTGCCGTTCTGGGCGTCGGCGACGAGCCGGGCCATCTGGGCGAGCTGCGTGTCGCCGCCCACCCGCGTCGCCCGCACCACGAGCCGACCGGCGGCGTTGGTGGTCGCACCCACGACGCTGTCGCCCGGGCCCACCTCCACCGGCACGGACTCGCCGGTGATCATCGAGGCGTCGACCGCGCTGGCGCCCTCGACGATGACGCCGTCGGTCGCGAGCTTCTCCCCCGGGCGCACCACGAAGGTGTCACCGACCACGAGATCGTCGACCGCGATCCGCGTCTCGACCCCGTCGCGCAGGACGGCGACGTCCTTGGCTCCGAGCTCGAGCAGCGCCCGCAAGGCCTGCCCGGAGGTCCGCTTCGCGCGCGCCTCCAGGTAGCGGCCGGTCAGGATGAACACGGTCACCGCGGAGGCGACCTCGAGGTAGATCTCGGGCGTCCCGGTCCCGCTCGAGGGCACGAGCGTGAACGGCATGTCCATGCCCGGCTCGCCGGCGCCGCCGAACAGGAGCGCGTACAGGGACCACGTGTACGCCGCGAGCACGCCGAGGCTGATGAGGGTGTCCATCGTGGCGGCCCGGTGCCTCAGGTTCGTCCACGCCGCCCGATGGAACGGCCACGCACCCCAGGTGACCACCGGGGTCGCCAGCACCAGCGAGACCCACTGCCAGTAGTCGAACTGCCACGCGGGCACCATCGCCAGCGCGACCACCGGCAGCGCCAGGACGGCGCTGACGATCAGCCGACGACGTACGGCGGCGGCCGGGTCCGGCTCACCTGGCTGCCCGTCGCGCCGCGGTGGTGCGGGCAGGGCTGCGCTGTAGCCGGTGGCCTCGACGGTGGCGACCAGGTCGGCCGGGGTCACCGTCGAGGCAAAGGTGACCTTGGCCTTCTCGGTGGAGTAGTTCACCGTGGCGCTGACGCCGTCCATCCGGTTGAGCTTCTTCTCGACGCGGGCCGCGCAGGACGCGCAGGTCATGCCGCCGATGGTCAGCTCGATCGTCCCGGTGTCGGCCGGCGCTCCCGTGCCGGCGACGCTGCCGACACCGCCACCAGTGACGGTGGCTGGTGGGGGCGACGCGGGCGTGCTCGAGATGGGCACTGTCACTCCTTGGCGCCTTGCAACACGTAGCCCGCCTCGTCCACGGCCTCGCGCACGGCCTGCTCGGGCAGCGGCGACGCGCTCTGCACCGTCACGGTCGAGCTTCCGTCGACCACGAGGTTGATCGACACTCCGCTCACCCCCGGCAGGGCGGTCAGCTCGCTGGTCACCGCGCTGACGCAGTGGCCGCAGGTCATGCCGGTGACGATGTAGTCGGTCGTGGTGGTCATGTAACTCTCCCCTGGTGGTGATGTGTTGGTGTGAAGTTGGTGGTCGATCGGCGGTCAGCTGCGCACGAGCCGGGCGATGGCAACCGAGGCCTCCTGCACCTTGGCGTCCGCCTCGGCGCCGCCGGCGGCGAGGGCGGCTGCGACGCAGTGCTTCAGGTGCTCGTCGAGCAGCCCGAGCGCGAACGACTCGAGCGCCTTGGTGGCCGCGCTGACCTGGGTGAGGACGTCGATGCAGTAGGTGTCGGCCTCGACCTGGCGCTGCAGGCCCCGTACCTGGCCCTCGATGCGGCGCAGGCGCTTGAGCTGGGCGTCCTTCGTGGCGGCGTAGCCGGGCGAATGGTCCATCCGACCCTCCCTCGCTGACGACAGATACCCATGGGGGGTATATCCCTCACCTCCAATGTATGCCTCCGTGCACGGTGCTGTGTCACGTCACGTCACCTGTTCGGACCTCACTGCGATTCCGATCACGGTCGGCTGGCGGGCTCATCGACCTCGTCGGCCGCCCGGCGTGCCAGCACGAAGAGCAGGTCGGAAAGCCGGTTCAGGTAGCGCAACGTGTCCTGGCTGGCGGCGTGACCGTGCTCCTGCGCCCGCACCACGTGCCGTTCCGCCCGGCGGACGACCGTGCGGGCATGGTCGATCGCCGCGCCGGTCGGCGTCGCGCCCGGGACCACGAAGACCGGCCGCAGCGGTCGCTCGGCCACGAGCCGGTCGATGATCTCCTCCAGCTCGGCGACCATGTCCGGTGTGACCAACGAGACCCCGGCGGTGAGCCGCTCGCGCCGCTCGGGGTTGGCTGCCAGGTCGGCGCCCACCACGAACATCTCTCGCTGCAGGCGCAGCAGCAGCTCGGCCAGGTCCGGATCGCTGCAGCCGCTGCGGGCCACCCCGAGCAGGGCGACCGACTCGTCGACGTCACCGTTCGCGTCGACCAGCTCGTCCCCCTTCGAGACCCGGCCGCCGAGGAAGCGTCCGGTCGTGCCGTCGTCGCCGGTCTTGGTGTAGATGCGCATGCCCCATGATCGCCGTCGGCGAGCCCGGGTGCGGGCGTAGAATCGCGCAACCGGTCTGATCGCCGACCGGTTGCTCTGCGCTTCACCCGCCTCGTGCTCAGGGGAAGCCGGTCCGAATCCGGCGCTGACCCGCAACCGTAGGTCGTGACAGCTCGACCGTCACGACAAGCCGGAACGCCTGCTCGAGGCGATCGACTCCATCCGCCGAGGTCTGCGGGACGGAGTCCGGATCGTCGTCTTCCGCCCGCGCGACCGCTCCGGTCACGCCTCGGAGCTCGCGGTGCCGGGCCGTCGCCGACCGCTCACGAGAGGCACCCGGTGCGTAAGACCACGGCTGTCCTGTTCTTCACTTCCCTCCTCCTGCCCGCGTCCCTGGCGACCGCCGCCGGCGCATCTGCCGCCAGCCTGCCGGGCGAGGTTCCCGCAGCCGGCGCCTGCGCGGACGCGTCCGGGGTGACCGTCGTCGTCGACCTCACCGACCTCGGCGGTGACGTCGTCGTGAGCTGCGCCGACGGCGATCCCGCGACCGGGCGCCAGGCGCTCGTCGATGCCGGCTTCACCGTGGCCGACTCGACGCCCGGCATGATCTGCGCGATCAACGCCGCACCCGACCCGTGCCCCGAGACGTTCGACGGCTCGTACTGGTCCTACTGGTCGGCCGAGGCCGACGCCGACTGGACGGCCTACGCGGTCGGTGCCGGCTCGAGCGACCCGGTGCCGGGTGCGTTCGAGGGCTGGCGGTACAACGACGGCTCGACCGGACCGGGCCTCGCCCCGGCCGCGCTCGAGGCGGCGGACCCCGCCGCGGGGGCGGCGACCGAGACCGCAGCTCCGGCGGCTCCGGTCGCAGCCGACCCGAGCGACGAGAGCGGGTCGTCGTCGTGGGCGACCGTTGCGGGGCTCGGCGTGCTCGCCGTGCTGCTCGCCTCCGTCCTGGTCATGGTGCGGCGCCGCCGCGCCGCCGGGCAGCCCGACGACGACGGTCGCGGCTGAGCCCGGATGGTCGCGGTCGCGCCGGCGGTCGGGTCGCGCTCGGGGGAACCCACCCCCGGGCGGGACTCGACGCGCCGCCGGCCGACCGGGCGCGACCGATCTGTGCATCCGCTCGCGTGGTGGGCCTGGGCCCTCGGGCTGGCCGTGGCCGTCACCCGCACGACCAACCCGCTCGTGATCGGGATGTTGCTCGCCGCGACGGTCCTCGTCGTCGTGGTGCGGCGGGACGACTCACCCTGGGCCCGTGCGTTCGGCGCCTACCTCGTGCTCGGGGTCGCGATCATCGCCGTCCGCGTGGCCTTCTACATCCTGGTCGGGATCAAGGCAGGCGGCCCGGTGCTCCTCGACCTGCCGAGCATCGCGATGCCCGGGTGGGCCACGGGCGTCGAGCTGCTGGGGCCCGTGCACCTCACGGGTCTGCTCGCTGCTGTGTACGGCGGCCTCCGGCTCGCGGCCCTCATCGTGTGCTTCGGGGCTGCCAACGCGCTCGCGAACCCGAAGCGAGCCCTGCGGTGCCTGCCCGCGTCGCTGCACCACATCGGCACGGCCATCGTGATCGCCGTGACGGTGACCCCGCAGCTGGTGTCGTCGGTGGTGCGGGTGCGCCGCGCCCAGCGGCTGCGCGGCCAGGACGACCGGGGGCTGCGGTCCGTGCTCGCGTGCGCGCTTCCCGTGCTGGCTGACGCTCTCGACCGGTCGCTGGCCCTGGCCGCCTCCATGGATTCGCGCGGCTACGCCCGGTCCCAGTCCGGTCGCAGCGACGCGCGGATCACGGCGGCGCTGCTGGTGTCGCTCGTCGCCGCGGCCCTGGGCACCTACGGCCTGCTCGACGGGACCTCACCCGACTGGCTCGGGCTCCCGCTCCTCGCGGCGGGCGCGGTGATCGCCGTCGGCGGCTCCGTGCTCGCGGGACGCCGGGTCCGGCGGACCCGGTACCGGCCCGACCCGTGGGGTCTGCCGGAGAGTCTCATCGCCGCGTGCGGGCTGGCGGTCGCGTTGCTGCTCGCCGGCGCGCTCGGGATGAGCCCGGACGGACTGGATCCGTCGCTGAGCCCGCTCACCTGGCCGAGCGTTCCGCCGGTCGCCCTCGTGGCGACCCTGCTCGCCGCCGCGCCGGCAGTGCTTCGCGCCACGGACCCGGGCGCCGTCCGGTCGGGCGGGTCCCGATGATCGCGTTCGAGCAGGTCGGAGTGACCTACCCGGGGCAGTCGGGACCCGCGCTGCGCGACATCGATGTGCGCGTCGAGGAGGGTGAGCTCTGCCTCGTCATCGGGCCGACCGGGGCGGGAAAGTCGACCCTGCTGCAGGCCGCCTGCGCTCTGGTGCCCCACTTCACGGGCGGGCTGCTGTCCGGCCGCGTCCTCGTCGCGGGCCGGGACACGCGCGACCACCGGCCGCGCGACCTGGCCGACGTCGTCGGTGTGGTGGGTCAGGATCCGCTCGCCGGCTTCGTCACCGACTCGGCCGAGGAGGAGCTCGCGTACGGCATGGAGCAGCTCGGGCTGTCACCGGGCGTCATGCGTAAGCGGGTCGAGGAGGTGGTCGACCTGCTCGGGCTGGGCGACCTGCGTGGTCGGCCGCTCGCCGACCTGTCCGGAGGGGAGCAGCAGCGGGTCGCGCTCGGCGCCGTCATGACGAGCCAGCCGCGCGTGCTGGTGCTCGACGAGCCCACCTCCGCGCTCGACCCCGCGGCGGCCGACGAGGTGCTCGCCGCCATCACTCGACTCGTGCACGACCTCGGAGTCACCGTGCTGCTCGCCGAGCACCGCCTCGAACGCGTGGTGCAGTACGCGGACCGGGTGATCAGCCTGCGCGGCGACGGGACGGCGTTCGACGGGCCGCCGGCCGAGGTGCTCGCCAGCTCGCTGGTCGTGCCGCCGATCGTCGAGCTCGGTCGGCTGGCGGGGTGGGACCCGCTGCCGCTGTCCGTGCGGGACGCCCGACGGCGAGCGGCTCCGCTGCGGGCCCGGCTCGCGGGCTCGATCGCGCTGGTCCCGACGGCGAAGCCCGGCACCGGCCCGCGATCGGCGGAGCGCGCCCCGGTGTCGGCGCCGGTCGGCCCGGCGTCGTCGAGCCCAGCCGTGGGTGCCACGGCGAGCGAGCCCCCGGCGACAGCGCCGCTGGGCGCGCCGGCGCTCACGGTGCGCGGCCTGCACGTGCGCCACGGGCGGGTGCATGCCGTGCGCGGCGTCGACCTGGACGTGCGGGCCGGCGAGATCGTCGCCGTGATGGGACGAAACGGGGCCGGCAAGTCGTCGTTGCTCTGGGCGCTGCAGGGCTCGGGCCCGCGCTCGGGGGGTTCCGTGCGGCTCGCCGCGCGTGGTGACGGAGTGCGGCTCGCCGCGCGTGGTGACGGAGTGCGGCTCGCCGCGCGTGGTGACGGAGCGCACCTTCCCGCGGGGGATGTCGACCCGGCGACGCTGCGCCCGTCACAGGCCCGTCGGTGCGTCGCGCTCGTACCGCAGACGCCGTCGGACCTGCTCTACCTGGATTCCGTGCACGCCGAGTGCGAAGCAGGCGACGCCCAGGGGCAGGCCACCACGGGCGCCACCCGGAGCCTCCTTGCCCGGATCGCCGGCGCGGTGCCTGCCGGTGCCCACCCGCGGGACCTGTCGGAGGGGCAGCGGCTCGCGCTCGTGCTGGCGGTGCAGCTGGCGGCGGGGCCGCCCGTGCTGCTGCTCGACGAGCCCACCCGTGGGCTCGACTACGCGGCCAAGCGGCGGTTGACCCAGGTCCTCGCGGAGCGGGCCGCCGCCGGTGTCGCCGTCGTGCTGTCGAGCCACGACGTCGAGTTCGTGGCGGGGTGTGCCAGCCGGGTGATCGTGCTGGCCGACGGCGATGTCGTCGCCGACGGCAGCACGCGGGACGTGCTCGTGGCCTCGCCGGTGTTTGCCCCGCAGGTCGCGAAGGTGCTGCACCCGCTCGAGCTGCTCACCGTCGACGCGGTGCGTGCTGCGCTCGCCGGTGACGCGATGGCCGCGGCGACCCGATGAGCCGGCCAGGCGGCTCCGCGGTGGGGGTGACGGCGCCGGAGGCGAGGACGCGCGCGGTGCCAGCGGCGCCAGCAGGGCCAGGAGTGTCAGCACCTCCGGCGGTGCCGGCGGTGCCGGTGACGCTGCGCACCGCACTGGTGCTCGCGCTCGCCTCCGCCGTGGGCGTCCTGGCGTTCTGCTGGCCGCTCCTGATCGACCCGAACCAGGCCCTGGCGCAGGGCACGGATGCACCGCTCGTGCTCGCTGTCGTGCTGCTCTCGGTGCTCTCCGTCGTCTTCGTCGCGCTCAGTGACGGCGGGATCGACGTCAAGGCGATCGCGATGCTGGGGCTGCTGTCGGCGGTGGGTGCGGTGCTGCGGCCGCTGTCCGCCGGGACCGCCGGCGTCGAGACGGTGTTCCTCGTGATCGTGCTCGGCGGGCGCGTGTTCGGCCCCGGCTTCGGGTTCGCCCTCGGGTCGACGACCCTCTTCGCGTCCGCCCTCCTGACCGGCGGGGTGGGCCCGTGGCTGCCGTTCCAGATGCTCGGCGCCTCCTGGGTCGGGCTCGGAGCCGGGCTCCTGCCCGGCCGCCTGCGGGGCCGTGGCGAGGTGGCGGCGCTCGCGGGCTACGCCGCTGTGGCCGGGCTCGCGTACGGGGTGGCGCTGAACATGTCCTGGTGGCCGTTCCAGCTGGGCGGGGACACGGCGCTGTCGTTCGTGGCCGGGGACCCGCCGGTCGAGAACCTGCGCAGGTTCTGGCTGTTCAGCATCGCGACGTCGCTCGGCTGGGACGTCGGTCGAGCGATCACGACCGCGCTGGGCGTCGTCGTCGTCGGCCGACCGGTCCTGGCGATCCTGCGCCGCGGCGCGACGCGCGCGGTTTTCATGACCGCCGCAGCCGCCGCGGACACCGGAAAGCGCCCGCGAACTGGGTCTTGATCCGCCCCGACACGCCGTCGGAGAAAAACTCCGTCGAGGTCCCGCCGCCGCCCTCGCACACCACATATAGTGGTGCACCGGAAACGAGTAACCACAAGTAGTGGTAGGTCACATCGAATCCGTCCTAGGGAGATGGCATGAGCAAGACGTCGCAGGCAGCCGGGCAGACCGGGACGAACGGTGGCGAGGGCACCCGGAATCCGGCGCTGACGATCGGTCGCGTGTTCACCACCGCAGGGGTCCATCCCTACGACGACGTGGTCTGGGAACGTCGCGACATCCTCCAGACGAACTGGAAGTCGGGCGAGACGATCTTCGAGCAGAAGGACGTCGAGTTCCCCAAGTCGTGGTCGCTCAACGCGGCCACCATCGTCACGACCAAGTACTTCCGCGGCGCCGTCGGGTCCGAGACCCGCGAGTGGAGCCTCAAGCAGCTGATCAACCGCGTCGTGCTCGCGTACACCAAGGCCGGGGTCGAGAACGGCTACTTCGCCACCGACGCCGACGCGGAGATCTTCGAGCACGAGCTCACCTGGATGCTCGTGCACCAGGTCTTCTCGTTCAACTCCCCGGTGTGGTTCAACGTCGGCACGCCGTCGCCGCAGCAGGTCAGCGCGTGCTTCATCCTCGCCGTGGACGACACCATGGACTCGATCCTCAACTGGTACCGCGAGGAAGGCCTGATCTTCAAGGGCGGTTCCGGCGCAGGCCTGAACCTCTCGCGGATCCGCTCGTCGAAGGAGCTGCTCTCCTCCGGCGGAACCGCGAGCGGCCCGATCTCGTTCATGCGCGGCGCCGACGCGTCCGCGGGCACCATCAAGTCGGGTGGCGCCACGCGTCGCGCGGCCAAGATGGTCGTGCTCGACGTCGACCACCCGGACATCGAGGAGTTCGTCGAGACCAAGGCCCTCGAGGAGGGCAAGATCCGCGCCCTGCGCGAGGCCGGCTACGACATGGACCTCGGTGGCAAGGACATCATCTCGGTCCAGTACCAGAACGCGAACAACTCCGTCCGGGTCACGGACGAGTTCATGCACGCGGTCGAGAAGGGCACCGGCTTCGACCTCAAGGCCCGCCAGGACGGCCGGGTGATCGAGACGGTCGACGCCAAGGGTCTGTTCCGGAAGATCTCCCAGGCCGCGTGGGCCTGCGCCGACCCGGGCATCCAGTACGACGGCACGATCAACGACTGGCACACGAGCCCCGAGTCCGGCCGGATCACCGCGAGCAACCCGTGCAGCGAGTACATGCACCTGGACAACTCCTCGTGCAACCTGTCGTCGCTCAACCTCCTGGCGTTCCTGCGCGAGGACGACACGTTCGACACCGAGCGGTTCGTCAAGGCAGTCGAGCTCATCATCACCGCGATGGACATCTCGATCTGCTTCGCCGACTTCCCCACCGAGGCCATCGCCGAGACCACGCGTGCCTTCCGCCAGCTGGGTATCGGGTACGCCAACCTCGGCGCGCTGCTGATGGCGACCGGGCACGGCTACGACTCCGCCGGTGGGCGCGCGCTCGCCGCGTCGATCACCTCGCTGATGACCGGCACCGCGTACAAGCGTTCCGCCGAGCTGGCCGGCGTCGTCGGCCCGTATGACGGCTACGCCCGCAACGCCTCCGCACACCAGCGCGTCATGCACAAGCACGCCGACGCGAACGCCGCGCTGGTGACCATCGACTCGATGGACACCGAGATCCACGCCGCGGCGACCGCGCAGTGGCAGGAGAGTCTCGCCCTCGGCGAGGCGAACGGGTGGCGCAACGCCCAGGCGAGCGTGCTCGCCCCGACCGGCACCATCGGCTTCATGATGGACTGCGACACGACCGGCATCGAGCCGGACTTCTCGCTGGTCAAGTTCAAGAAGCTGGTCGGCGGTGGGTCGATGCAGATCGTCAACCAGGCCATCCCCCGGTCCCTCAAGCAGCTCGGGTACACAGCCGAGACGATCGAGGCGATCGTCGAGTACGTCGCCGAGAACGGGCACGTCGTGGACGCGCCCGGGTTGCAGCCGGCGCACTACGAGATTTTCGACACCGCGATGGGTCGCCGGTCGATCGCCCCGATGGGGCACGTCAAGATGATGGCCGCCGTCCAGCCGTTCCTCTCGGGCGCCATCTCCAAGACGGTGAACATGCCGGAGAGCGCGACGGTCGAGGAGATCGAGGAGATCTACTACGAGGGGTGGAAGCTCGGCCTCAAGGCGTTGGCGGTCTACCGCGACAACTGCAAGGTCGGCCAGCCGCTCTCCGACAGCAAGGACGCCCCGGCCGAGGCGTCGACGACGGCGAGCAGGGCGCTGGCCGCTGCGGCCGCCCTCGCGTCAGCTGCAGCCGCCCCCGTGCGGCCCGTGCGCCGGCGGCTGCCCAAGTCCCGCCCGTCGATCACCACCTCCTTCACGGTGGGGGGCGCGCAGGGCTACCTGACGGCCGGTTCCTACCCGGACGACGGCCTCGGTGAGGTCTTTCTCCGGCTCGGCAAGCAGGGGTCGACCCTGGCCGGGGTGATGGACGCCTTCTCGATCGCCATCTCGATCGCCCTGCAGCACGGGGTGCCGCTGGAGACGTTCGTGCAGAAGTTCACCAACCTGCGCTTCGAGCCGGCCGGCATGACCGACGACCCGGACGTCCGGATGGCGCAGTCGATCATCGACTACATCTTCCGCCGGCTCGCCCTCGACTACCTGCCCTACGAGACCCGTGCCGGCATGGGGATCCACACGACCGAGGAGCGCACGCGGCACCTCGACACGGGTTCCTACGAGTCGCTCGAGAACGATGATCTCGAATCGATGAACCAGACCACCGGTTCGGCGCTCACGTCCCAGCCGGTCGTGGCCACGCCGACGCCGGTCGTCCCCGCGGTGCACCCTCGGCCCGCGATCCACTCCTCGATGGAGCTGTTCGAGCTGCAGCAGGGTCGCACTGCCGACGCCCCGCTGTGCTTCTCGTGCGGGATCAAGATGCGTCCGTCGGGCTCGTGCTACGTCTGTGAGGGTTGCGGCTCCACCAGCGGCTGCAGCTGAGAATGGGTAGCTGAGATGGCCCCGGTGAGCTGACGCTCACCGGGGCCATCTCATGTCCGACGTCGGGGACCGCGTCGGTGGCAGCGCGTCACGCGGGTGTCGCCCAGATCATCAGCACAGACCGGGGCATTTCGCGCGACACTTCAAGGAGAGGGCCGCGAGCAACGGTCCCCCAGCGTCCGCGCTCGGTACCGAGGAAAGGGGCAGCAGGATGGCGAATCACGAGGCCGCCGGAGGCACGTCCGACCGGGGCCGCTCGGGTCCCCGATTCACGGCCACTCACCTGATGGAGGTGGCGCGGCACGGTGACACGGCAGCGCGCCTCGACGTCGCCGGCGACGCGAACATGCCCGCAGAAGGAGTTGCGCTGCTTGCACGGGACCCCGATCCAGGGATCCGCGGGGCACTGCTCGCCAATGAGGCCGTGCCGCAGGTCGCGCTCGAGGAGATGCTCGAGCGCTTCCCCGAGATGCGCGCGCAGATCGCGACCCACCCGCACGCACCCATGAAGCTCATGGAGGCGGCGCCGCTCGGCACGCACACCCCCGTCTCGCTCGACAGCTACCTGCGACGTCGGGCCGCGTCCGACGCCCAGAGGAGCGCGCTGCTCGATGCGCACGCACGAGCTCACGGGCAGCAGGCGCCCGTCACCTTGGGTGACGCGTGGGCACAGGCGAAGCAGGCCACGTAGTACGCCGCCGAACCATGGCGGGCGAGCGCCGGTGGCGAGAGCCCGTCATCCTCGCCTCGCCGTCCACGGGCCGGGGCGTGACCTGGAGGTCCGCGCCCGGCAGGCGGCTCGTCGCGCCCTATCATGGACAGGCCGGGCGAGGGACCGCGCCCGGTGAAGATCGGCTGGATCGAGTGACTGCTCTCCGGCTGGAACCGCTCTAAGGAGATCTTGTGACCAGTTCTGAGCACGCCCCCGAATCGACGCCGATCGCACGCGACGAGCTCGCGCGGATCGTCGACCACACGCTGCTGCTGCCGCAGACGACGGCGGCCCAGGCGAGTGCGTTCGTCGCCGAGGCGCAGCGGCTCGGCGTCGGTGCGGTGTGCCTGTCCCCCTCGCTGCTCCCGGTGAGCGCCGACGGTCTGCGCGTTGTCGCCGTCTGCGGATTCCCGGCGGGTACCCACCACACCGAGATCAAGCGCGCCGAGGCCGCGCGGTCCGTCGCCGACGGCGCCGACGAGGTCGACATGGTCATCAACCTGGGGCTCGTCGCGGCGGGCGACTGGTCGGGTGTCGAGGCGGACATCGCCGCCGTGCGGTCCGCCGTGCCCGCCCCGCACCTGCTCAAGGTGATCATCGAGTCCGCGCTGCTCACGGACGAGCAGATCGTCGGCTCGTGCCGGGCGGCGGAGTCCGCCGGTGCCGACTTCGTCAAGACCTCGACCGGGTTCAACCCGGCCGGCGGCGCGAGCGTGCACGCCGTCGAGCTCATGGCCCGCACGGTGGGCGGCCGGCTCGGGGTAAAGGCCTCGGGCGGCATCCGCACGGCCGCTGCCGTGCAGGCGATGATCGACGCCGGCGCCACCCGCCTCGGGCTGTCGGGCACCGCCGCGATCCTGGCCGAGCTCGACGGCGCCACGGCGGCCGTACCGTCAGGCTCCGACCAGTACTGAGCCGACAGGCTCCGACCAGCACCGAGCCGACGGTCTGCCACCAGTACTGAGCCGTCTGGAGCGCAACGACACCCGGCCCCGGATCGCACGAGTGCACGATCCGGGGCCGGGTAGCACGCGCCGGCGGTAGGTAGCTCGCCTGAGCCGTCCGTCGTCCGTCGTGGTCGTTAGTCGTCAGTCGTCCGCGCCGTCGATCCCGGACGCGCGGAGCCGGTCGGCCTCATCTGCCGTGCCGGGATCCGGGTTCGTGATTCCGGACACCGACGCCGGCTCGTCCAGGCCTTCCGAACGGAGGCGATCGGCATCGGTCTCGGTGCCGGGGTCCTCGTTGATGTTCCCGGACACCGACTTCGGTTCGTCCAGGCCTGCAGAGCGGAAGCGGTCGGCGTCCGTCTCGGTCCCGGGGTCCTCGTTGCGACCGCCGGTGACCGAGTCCGGCTCATTGAGCGCGTCGGCTTTGAGCTTCTCCGCCTCCGTCTCGTCGCGCTGCCGGCCGGTGAGGCCCTCGGGGTTTACGTGAGACACCATGACGCACTCCTTCGTGTGGTCCTGTCTTGTGCTCCTGACGCTAGACCTGTCACCCCCTAGCCCGCCCGCGCGCAGCCGACGGACTAGCGCAGAAGGGTCCGAACCAGGGCGAACGGAGCCGTCACCGTGCCGACCCGGGTGCGCACGTGATAGCGGGTGCGACCGCGCTTCTCGATCCGACCGGTGAGCCCGGCGTACTTGCCCGCGCCGTGCAGGACGACCACCGTCCCGACGGGCAGCGGCGTCTGGCCCGACAACCGGGGCCGGGTCGCCGAGCCCTCGCCGCGCTGGGCAGCCGTCGACCGGTCCCGCTCCTGGGTCGCCCGGATCCGCGCCAGCTCGGTCTCGTACGCCGCGGACAGCGGCACCGTGCGACCGTGCAGCCGCCAGTCGACCAGGTGCGCGGGGTCGAAGTTCGGGCCGCACAGCAGGCAGGAGGCGGGCCGGGTCGGCCGGCGATGCCTGGTGACCTGGTGACCACGCGCGCACTCGCCGACCCACGGCGCGGGCGGCCGGGGCGCGTGGGCGCTTACGGACCGCGTGCCGTCCCCGCCGATGGACAGTGCGGTCGCGCGCCAGACGGCGTCGTGGGCGTGCCCCGGCCCGGTCAGGGCGTGGGCGATCTCGTGGAGGATCGTCTCGCGGACCAGATCGGGCGGGTGCAGCGCGGTGAGCACCCGGCTCAGCCCGATCTCGCGGCGGTCGTACCGGCACACCCCGGCCCGGGTGCGCGCGTGGTCGAAGACCAGCCGCCATCCCGTCAGCCGGTGGTGCCCCATGAGCTGGGTAGCCAGAATCCGTGCCTCGTCGATGTCCATCGTGCCTCCTGCGTCCGCACCCGATGCGATGTGCGGAACGTTAGGTGGGGCCACCGACATGGTGGGCGATCGCCGGTGACGACCGGACGACCGCGCGCGTCCTGCCCCGGCGAGCAGCGTCGTCGTCGGAGGTCACGACGTGCCGCCGTCGAGCGCTCAGCGCGTGGGGCGCGGACCGGTCGGACGGGACCGGCGCTCGGCGTCACGCGCCGCGACGCGCTCGTCCTCGGCTCGCACGTCGGCCTGGATCGCCCGCTCCCGCACGAGCCACGCCGGCGGCTTCTGGCTCAGCTCGACGATCTCGGAGGTCAGCAGCGGCTCGGTGATCCCGCCGCGCACGAGCCCGGCGATGGAGACACCCAACCGGCTCGCCACCACCTCGCGGGGGTGCGGGCCGTTCTCGTGCAGCTCCTTGAGCCACGCGGGCGGGGTGGTCATCAGCCCGGCGAGCTCGGATCGGGTCACCGCCGGGGCGTCCCGGAAGGACTCCGGAGCTGCTGCGAGGTGGATGCCCAGCTTCTTCGCAGCCGTCACCGGCTTCATGGTCTGCTGAGTCTTGGCCGAGGTCATCCCGTCATGATATCCGCCAGCCTCGCCTAGCCTGGGACCACACCGTGCCATCCGAGCCGGGCGGGAGCGAGGAGCAGGCCGTGGACGTCGATCTGGTGAGGCTGCGATACCTCGCCGCCGTAGCCGACCATCTGCACTTCGGCCGGGCGGCGGCGGCGCTGCACGTGGCCCGCCCGACCGTCAGCCGTGCGCTCCTCGAGCTCGAGGCCGAGCTCGGCGTCGAGCTGTTCGTGCGTCCGTCCGAGCGCACCGAGCTCACCCCGGCCGGTGTGGAGCTCCTCGAGCAGGCCCGGCTCCGGATCGCGCAGGACGACCTCGCGCAGGCCGCTCCCCGCAGCGACGACGACGCCCCCGAGCCGTTCACGATCGGCATCATGCCCGGCGTCACGGTCTCCAAGTGGACCCGGCTGTGGGCCGATCGCAAGCCCGACGCCCCGCTGAAGGTGGTGCGCACCGATGTAGAGAACCAGGTCAGCGCCCTGCACGCCGGAATTGTCGACGTGAGCTTCGTCCGGCTGCCCATCGCGCAGGCCGGCCTGAGCACGATCGCTCTCTACGCCGAGCTCCCGGTGGTGGTCGTCCCGAAGGACCACCCCGCGACCCTGCTGGACATGGTGACGGTGGCCGATCTGGTCGACGAGCACCTGCTCCAGGACCCGAACACCGTGCCCGAGTGGCGCGATGCGGCCGCGACCGGACGCACCGTCGAACGGCGCCCGCTCCCGGCGATGCGGACGATGGCCGACGCCGTCGCGCTCGTGGCCGCCGGGATCGGCGTCGTGATCGTCCCGCAGTCGGTTGCCCGGATGAACCATCGCAAGGATGTGACGTATCTCCCGGTGGTCGACGTCGCCGAGTCGCACGTCGCGCTGGCGTGGCTCGCCGACCGGACGACCCCGGAGATCGAGGAGTTCATCGGCATCGTGCGGGGCCGGTCCGCGCAGAGCTCGCGGGCCACCCCCACCCCGGCCCGTGACGCCGGCGCCCGCTCGGCCGAGCCGGCGGCCGGGCGCTCCCGGGCGTCGGGCGGCGGCGGCGGTGCGAAGCGCCCGGCCCCGTCGGCGCGCAAGCCGGCCAAGGCCGCGCCGAAGTCCCGTCGCGGCCGGCGGTAGCCGGGTCGCCCGGCCGACCGGTCAGGTGGTTTCGAAGATGTAGCCCATCCCCGGCTGGGTGATGATGTGCCGCGGGTGCGCGGGATCCTGCTCGAGCTTGCGACGCAGCTGCGCGGTGTAGACGCGCAGGTAGCCGGTCTCGGTCGTGTAGGACGGTCCCCAGACCTCCTGCAGCAGCTGCACCCGGCCCACCAGCTTTCCCCGGTTGCGCACGAGCACCTCGATGAGTGCCCATTCGGTGGGGCTGAGGCGCACCTCGACCCCGGAACGCAGGACGCGCCGCCTAGCCAGGTCGATGCTGAGGTCGCCCGCCTCGACCACCGCATCGGTGAGGTCGCCCGGGGTCGCCCGGCGCACGGCCGCGCGCAGCCGCGCGAGCAGCTCGTTCATCGCGAACGGCTTGGTCACATAGTCGTCCGCGCCCGCGTCGAGGGCCTCGACCTTGTCCTCGCCGTGCTGACGGGCCGAGAGCACGACGATCGGCACCCGGCTCCAGCCGCGGATCCCGGCGATGACGTCGAGCCCGGAGAGATCGGGCAGCCCGAGGTCGAGGAGCACGACGTCGGGGTGGCAGCTCGCCGCCAGGTCGAGCGCGTGGGCGCCGTCGGCGGCGGTGCAGACCTCCCAGCCGTGCGCGCGCAGGTTGATCGCCAGGGCGTGGACGAGCCCAGGCTCGTCGTCGACCACGAGGATCCGGGACCCGGTCATGACAGGTCCTCGACCGCGAGCGGGACCGCGAGCACCATGGTCAGGCCGCCGCCGGGGGTGTCCTCCGCAGCGAGGTCCGCGCCGACGGCGGCCGCGAGCCCGCGCGCGACGGCGAGCCCCAGACCCAGCCCGCCGGGGGACGAGTCCCCGAGGCGCTGGAACGGCTCGAACATGCGCTCCTTGAGCTCGTCGGTCAGGCCGGGACCGGTGTCGACCACGCGCAGCTCGAGGCTGCGCCGGGTGGCCGAGCCGGTGACCCGGACCGGGACCCCCGCGGGCGAGTGACGGACGGCGTTGGAGACGAGATTGGCCACCACCCGCTCGAGCAGCCCGGGGTCGGTGCGCACGAACGGCAGCGTCTCGGGCGCATCGACGAGCACGTCTCCCGGAGCGAAGTCCGCCACCGCCAGCGGCACGACCTCGTCCATGCTGGTTGCTCGCAGCACGGGGCGCACGCTGCCCGTCTGCAGGCGGGACAGATCCAGGAGGTTGTCGATCAGGCGCTCCAGGCGGGCCGTCGCGTCGTTGACCGTCCCGACGAGGACTGCCGTGTCGGCTGCGTCCAGCTGCATGTCCGGCGAGACGAGGCCGTCGATCGCGGTGCGGATCGTGGCGAGCGGGGTGCGCAGGTCGTGCGACACCGCGGCGAGCAGCGCGGTGCGCGCCACATCGGCCTCCGCCGCCACCCGGGCGCGCTCGGCCCCCTCCCGCAGGCGCCGGTACTCCAGCACGACGCCCGCCTGGGCCGCGAAGGCCTCGAGCACCCGACGGTCGCTGGCCGGGAGCACCCGACCGTCCAGGGCGAGCACGCGACGGGGGTCGATGGTGACGACCGTCTGGGCCTGGTCGGGGCTCCGGGCCGGGGCCGTGCCGGCTGCGGCCAGCGCGCGCCACGGGCCGCGATCGGAGTCACGCTCCAGCAGGGCGACCCCGGAGAGGTTGAACGTCTCGCGCAACCGGTCGACGAGCGCCTGGGTGGTGTCCTCGCCCGAGAGCACCGACCGGGACACCGCCGCCAGCGCGGATGCCTCCGCCCGCGCCCGGAACGCCTGGCCGGTCCGACGGGCGGCCAGGTCGACGACGGAGGCCACGGCGGCGGCCACCACCACGAAGACGGCCAGCGCCAGGACGTTCTCGGGGTCGCCGATCGTGAGGAACCCCGTCGGCTGGGTGAAGAAGTAGTTGAGGGCCAGGAAGCCGGTGATCGCGCTGACGATGGAGGGCCAGAGCCCGCCGACGAGGGCGACCGCGACCGTGAGCGCGAGGTAGAGCATGAGCTCGGTCGGCAGGGCGATCTGCGCTCGAGGGAGTAGCAGGAGGGCGGTGAGCGCGGCCGGACCGGCCACGGCGAGCGTCCAGCCGGCTACCGTCCGTCGCGCCGAGAGTGGCGTCGGGTGCGCCGAGGGTCGCCGTCCGGCCCGTGCGCCCGCGTGGGTGACGAGGTGCACGTCGATGGTCTCGGCGAGCCGGGCGATCTCCACGCCGTTGCTCTCCGACAGGGCTTCGCGGAACCGGTTTCGCCGCGAGACGCCCACGACGATCATGGTCGCGTTCACCCCCGTCGCGAAGTCGACGACAGCCGAGGCCACCTCCTCCCCCACCACGGTGTGCAGCACCCCGCCGAGCGACTCGACCAGGGCGCGCTGCGCGGCGATCGCGGCCGGCGGGGCGCTCGGCAGCCCGTCGGTGGCCAGCACGTGCACCGCCAGCAGCTCCGAGCCCGCTGCCCGCTGGGCGATCCGGGCACCGCGCCGGATGAGGGTCTCGCTCTCCGGCCCGCCGGTCACGGCCACGACGACCCGTTCGCGGGCCGGCCAGGTTCCCTCGATGCGGTGGTCCCGGCGGTAGGTCAGGAGCGCGTCGTCGACCCGGTCGGCGAGCCAGAGCAGCGCCAGCTCACGCAACGCGGTGAGGTTACCGAGCCGGAAGTAGGACGACAGCGACGCGTCGATCTGCTCCGCGCGGTAGATGTTGCCGTGCGCGAGCCGACGACGCAGGGCCGACGGCGGCAGATCGATCAGCTGGATCTGGTCGGCGTCGCGGACCACGTGGTCGGGAACCGTCTCGCGCTGCCGCACACCGGTGATCGCCACGACCTCGTCGTTCAGCGACTCGAGGTGCTGGACGTTGACCGTGGTGACCACGTTGATGCCGGCGTCGAGCAGCTCGTGCACGTCCTGCCAGCGCTTGGGGTTGCGCGAGCCGGGGACGTTCGTGTGCGCGAGCTCGTCGACCATCGCGACCTGGGGTGCGCGTCGCAGCAGCGCGTCGAGGTCGAGCTCGGTGAACTCGACGCCCTGGTGCTCGAGCACCCGGCGCGGCAGGATCTCGAGCCCCTCGAGCTGTGCCGTGATCGCGGCACGGCCGTGGGTCTCGACGAGTCCGACGACGACGTCGGTTCCCCGGGCCGCGCGCCGATGCGCCTCGTCGAGCATCGCGTAGGTCTTCCCGACCCCCGGCGCAGCACCGAAGTAGACCGTCAGCCGACCCTTCCGGGCCCGGTCGGGGGCGGCGTCGTCCGCTTCGGGTGTGCTCACCGGCCCATTGTCTCCAGTGCGAGGTTCAGTTCGAGCACGTTCACGCGCGGTTCGCCCAGGAGCCCCAGGTCGCGACCTCGGATCGCGCCCTCCACCAGTGCGTCGACGTCGTCCGCCGGCAGGTTCCGCGCCACGGCGACGCGGGCGGCCTGGAGGCGGGCGTAGGCGGGCGAGATCTCCGGGTCGAGGCCGGACGCCGACGCGGTCAGTGCATCCGCGGGGACCGCGGCCGGGGCGACGTCGTTCTCGGCCGCGACCCGTGCCCGGCGCTGCTCCACCGTCGCCAGCAGGTCGGGACTGAGCGGGCCGAGGTTGGAACCCCCGGAGGCGAGCGGGTCGTAGCCCTCGCCCGCCTCCGAGGGCCGCGGGTGGAACCACTCGGGCCCGTCGAACCGTTGCCCGATCAGTGCCGAACCGACGACGTCGTCGTCCGCGAGCGACCGCGCACGGCCGCCGTCGGCGGTGACGAGCGAGCCGTTCGCCTGCCAGGGGAAGGCCACCTGCCCGACGGCGGTCACCGCGAGCGGGTAGGCCACCCCGAGCAGGAGCGTGAGCGCGATCAGGACCCGTGCGCCCGCCCAGGTCTGGCGGGTGAACGCGACGGCGGTCGCGCCACCGGAGCGGGAGGTGCGCCCCGACGACACGGCCTGGTGCGCAATCGTGGACGGAGTGGGGCTCGGTGTGGTGGTCATGTCAGCTGATCCCGGGGAGGAGGGAGACGAGCAGGTCGATTGCCTTGATGCCGACGAACGGCGCGATGAGGCCACCGGCGCCGTAGAGCAGCAGGTTCCGACGCAGCATCACGGCGGCGGCCGCCGGGCGGTAGCGCACCCCCCGGAGGGAGAGCGGGATGAGCGCGATGATGATGAGCGCGTTGAAGACCACCGCCGAGAGGATCGCGGACCGGGGGCTCGACAGCCCCATGACGTTGAGCACCTCGAGCTGGGGAAACACGAGCACGAACATCGCCGGCAGGATCGCGAAGTACTTCGCGACGTCGTTGGCGATGGAGAACGTCGTCAGCGCCCCGCGGGTGATCAGCAGCTGCTTGCCGATCTGCACGATCTCGATGAGCTTGGTCGGGTTGGAGTCGAGGTCGACCATGTTCCCGGCCTCCTTCGCCGCGGTGGTGCCGGTGTTCATCGCCACCCCGACGTCGGCCTGCGCGAGGGCAGGGGCGTCGTTCGTGCCGTCCCCCGCCATCGCGACCAGGCGCCCACCGGCCTGCTCGCGGCGGATCAGCGCGAGCTTGTCCTCCGGGGTGGCCTCGGCGAGCACGTCGTCGACCCCGGCCTCGAGGGCGATCGCGCGGGCGGTGACCGCGTTGTCGCCCGTGACCATCACGGTGCGGATCCCCATCGCCCGCAGCTCGGCGAACCGCTCGCGCAGCCCCTGCTTGACGACGTCCTTGAGGTGCACGACCCCCAGGACCCGCGCAGGCGCCGACCCGAGCTGTTCGGCCACGACCAGCGGAGTGCCGCCCGACGCGCTGATCGCGTCGACGATGCGGGCCGTGTCGGGCCCCGCATGCCCCCCGGTCGAGTGCACCCACGAGGTCACCGCCGCCGCGGCACCCTTGCGGATCCGCCGGACCCCGTCCTGGCTCCCGCCGTCGGGACCACCAGACCGAGGCCCCTGTCCGCCCGCGGGGAGGTTCAGCCCGCTCATCCGGGTCCGGGCGGTGAACGCCACCAGCTCGGCGCCCACCAGCTCGCCCGACTCGCGTGCACGCAGCCCGTGCCGTTCCTTGACCAGCACGAGGATGCTGCGCCCCTCGGGGGTCTCGTCCGCCATGGACGACAGCTGGGCGGCGTCGGCAAGGATCGCCGGCTCCACCCCCTCGACCGGGATCAGCTCCGCCGCCTGGCGGTTCCCGAGCGTGATCGTGCCGGTCTTGTCGAGCAGCAGCACGTCCACGTCGCCGGCGGCCTCCACCGCGCGTCCGGACATCGCCAGCACGTTGCGCTGCACGAGGCGGTCCATCCCGGCGATCCCGATCGCCGAGAGCAGAGCGCCGATCGTCGTCGGGATGAGGCACACGAGCAGGGCGACGAGCACCAGGAGCGACTGGCGCGCGCCCGAGTAGACGGCGAACGGCTGCAGCGTCGCGACGGCGAGCAGGAAGATGATCGTCAGCGACGTGAGCAGCACGTTGAGGGCGACCTCGTTGGGGGTCTTGCGGCGCTCGCTGCCCTCGACCAGCGCGATCATCCGGTCGACGAAGGTGTGGCCGGCCGGGGCCGTGATGCGGACCACGACGCGGTCCGAGAGGACCGTGGTCCCGCCGGTGACCGCCGAGCGGTCCCCGCCGGACTCGCGGATGACGGGGGCGGACTCGCCGGTGATGGCCGACTCGTCGACGCTGGCGATGCCTTCGATCACGTCGCCGTCGCCGGGGATCGTCTCGCCGGCAGCGACGACGACGACGTCGCCCACGTGGAGCGAGGCGGAGGGCACCTCGGTCGTCGGCAGCGCCGCGAGGCCGCCGGTGTACTCGAGGATGTCCTGCGGGGCGGTGACCTTGCGGGCCGTGGTCTGCGCCTGCGAGGCGCGCAGGCTCGCGGCCTGAGCCTTGCCGCGGCTCTCCGCGACCGACTCGGCGAGGGTGGCGAACACCACCGTGGCCCACAGCCACGCGGTGATCGACACCGCGAACACGCCGGGGCTGACGACGGTGAGCACCGTGCAGGCCGCCGCGCCCACCTCGACGACGAACATCACCGGGGAGCGGCGCAGCTCGCGCGGGTCCAGCTTGCGCAGCGCCGCGGGGAGCGCGACCGCGAGCTGCCGGGGGCCGAGCCCCTGGCGACCGGTCGCCCGGCGCCGGACCTCGGCCCGGGGCGACGGGCTCGCGTCGCTGCTCATGGGGCCGACCGGCTCCGCCGGGTCCGCCGGGTCCATCAGGGTCGAGCTCATGCCAGGGCCTCCGCGATCGCACCGAGGGAAAGAACAGGGATGTAGGTCAGGCCGACCAGGACGAGCGCCACGACGACCAGCAGACCGACGAACAGCGGCCCGTGGGTCGGCAGGGTCCCGGCGCCGGCGGGGGTCGTCGTCTGCCCGGCGAACCGGCCGGCGAGCGCGAGGACGAGGGCGATCGGGACGAACCGGCCGAGCAGCATCGCCAGCCCGAGCGCGGTGTTGTAGAACGGGGTGGCCACGGCGAGCCCGGCGAAGGCGCTGCCGTTGTTGTTGCCGGCCGAGGTGAACGCGTAGAGGACCTCGGACAGCCCGTGCGGCCCCGCGTTGAGGATCCCGGCTCGGCCGTCCGGGGTGGCGATCGCGACCGCCGTCCCGACCAGGATGATCGCGGGCACGGTCAGCACGTACAGCGCGACGACGGTGATCTCCGGCCGGCCGATCTTCTTGCCCAGGTACTCCGGGGTGCGCCCGACCATCAGACCGGCGAGGAACACCGCGACGATGGCGAGCACCAGCATCCCGTACAGGCCCGACCCCGTGCCGCCCGGGGAGACCTCGCCGAGCATCATGTTGAACAGGGCCACGCCCCCGCCGGGGGCGGTCAGCGAGTCGTGCGTCGCGTTGACCGCGCCGGTCGAGGTCGCCGTGGTCGAGGCTGCGAACAGCGCGCTGGCGGCGAGCCCGAACCGGGTCTCCTTGCCTTCCATCGCGGCCCCGGCCGCCTGCGGCACCGCTCCCGGCCCGGAGAGCTCGGCCCAGGTCAGCAGGCCGACGGCCACGAGCCACAGGGTGCCCATCGCGGCGAGGATCGCCCACCCCTGGCGCCGGTCGCCGACCATGATCCCGAAGGTCCGGGGCAGGGAGAACGGGATCGCCAGCAGCAGGAAGATCTCGAGCAGGTTGCTCACCGGCGTCGGGTTCTCGAACGGGTGGGCCGAGTTCGCGTTGAAGAAGCCGCCCCCGTTGGTGCCGAGCTCCTTGATGGCCTCCTGGGACGCGACCGGGCCGCCGAGCAGGTGCTGACCGCCGCCGGCGAGGGTGGTGACCTCGGTGTGGGCGGCGAAGTTCTGGATCACGCCCGTCGCGATGAGCGCGAGGGCGGCGACGACGGCGAGCGGCAGCAGCACGCGCACCACGGCCCGCACCAGGTCGGACCAGAAGTTGCCGACCCGACCGCCGCCGCCGGACCGGGCGAAGCCCCGGATGAGGGCGACGACCACCGTGATCCCCACCGCCGCGGAGGCGAAGTTCTGGACCGTGAGCCCGGCCATCTGCAGCAGGTGCCCCGCGGAGACCTCACCGGAGTACCACTGCCAGTTCGTGTTGGTCGTGAACGAGACCGCGGTGTTCCAGGCCCCCGCCGGGTCCATCGCCGGCGCGCCGAGCGACAGCGGCAGGCGGTCCTGAAGGCGCTCGAGGCCGAAGAGCAGCAGCACCGACGCGAGCGAGAAGCCGAGCAGTGACAGCAGATACATGCTCCAGCGCTGGTCGGCGTCCGGGTCGACCCGCAACGCGCGGTAGCCGGCCCGCTCGATGCGCAGGTGCCGCGGGGACATGAACACGTGCGCCAGGTAGCCGCCGAGCGGGAGGTGCACCGCGGCCAGGGCAGCGACCAGCACGAGGATCTGGCCGACGGCGATCCACGGGGCGCTCATCGGGTCGAGTCCGATCGCACCAGGGCCACGAACAGGTACACGAGCAGCGCGGCTGTGATCGCCAGGCCGGCCCAGTCCTCGCCGATCATGTCCGGTCCCGTGTCCGTGCGACGAGCGCCACTGCCGCGAAGAAGACCACTGTCAGCACGAGGTAGGCCACGTCGGCCATGTCACACAACCCTTTGACGACGGGCGGTCCGGGCGAGTTCCGACCAGACCGGTGAGCAGCGCTCACACCACCGTTCGTACCAGCGCCCTAGCCGTCCGGGCCCGGGCGTTGACGGGTTCTTGACGCCCCACCCGGCGTTCTTGACGCATCCTCTACGCCTGCGGCGTCGGGACGCGGCACGCGACCCGGTCAGTGCCACCCGACACGTCGGCGGGTGCATCGACGCGACTCAGCCGATGAGGGGGCGGCCCTCGGCCCGGCGGTACAGGCGGTGGCTCTCGCGCAGGACCAGGGCCGACGCCAGCGTGATCGGACCGAGACGACCGGCGTACATGAGAGCGATGAGGATCAGCTGGTGCGCGGGAGCGAGGTCGGCCGTGATCCCGGTCGACAGGCCCACCGTGGCGAATGCGGAGACCACCTCGAAGAGGATCTGGTCGAGCGTGTAGGGGCTCGACATCGCGATCGTCAGCGTGGCGACCACGACGGCTGCGACGCTCAGCAGCGCCACGCTCATCGCCTGCCGGATCGTCTGGGCCGACATGCGCCGGTCGAAGATCGTCACGTCGGGGTCGCCGGTGATCTCGGCGTAGATGGCGATCAGCAGCACGGCGAAGGTCGCTACCTTGATGCCTCCCGCGGTGCCCGCGCTGCCGCCGCCGATGAACATGAGGATGTCCGTGCCCAGCAGGGTGCCGGTGTTCATGGCGGACGTGTCCACGCTGTTGAAGCCCGCGGTGCGCGGCATGACGCCCTGGAAGAACCCCGCGAGCAGCTTGCCGCCGGTGTCCAGCGGGCCGAGCGTCCCGGGGTTCGCCCACTCGGCCGCGAGCACGAACCCGGTCCCGCCCACGAGCAGCACGGCCGTCATGAGCAGGGTGATCTTGGTGTGCAGGCTCCAGCGTCGAGGCCGATTGTGCTGCCGGACGACCTCGAGGATCACGGGGAAGCCGAGCCCGCCGACGATGACGGCGACGGCGATGGGCAGGCAGATCCAGGGGTCGGTGGCGAACCCGATGAGGTTGTCGCTGAAGAGCGCGAAACCGGCATTGTTGAACGCCGACACGGAATGGAACACCCCTAGCCAGAGGCTGCGACCGATCGGCTCGTCGTACGCGGTCGCGAACCGGAGCGCGAGCACGACGGCGGTGCCCGCCTCCACGACGAGGCTGACGCGGGCGACCCCGATCAGGACCGAACGGACCTCGCCCAGGCCGACGCTCTTCGTCTCGGCGGCCGCCAGCAGGCGGGTACCGAGACCGAGCCGCCGGGAGATCAGCAGGGCAAGCACCGACGCCAGGGTCATGACCCCGAACCCGCCGATCTGGATGAGCACGAGGATGGTGACCTGCCCGAAGACCGACCAGGCGGTGACGGTGTCCACCACGGCGAGCCCGGTCACGCAGACCGCCGACGTCGCCGTGAACAGCGCATCGAGCGGGGTGACCCGACCGGGTCCGGCGTGGGCGACGGGCAGGGTCAGCACGAGGGTGCCGAGGACGATCAGGAGGCCGAACCCGACCACGATGAGGCGGCCCGGTCGGCGGATGCCGGGGCGGGCTCGGCGTCGGGGGGCGCTGTGCTGCCGTGGCGTCGCGGGCGGGCGCGGGGCGGGCATCAGCTGCGGACCTCACGGCGGTCGGGGTGCTGGGCGCGGTCGGCGTCCACGGCGCCCGAAGCCGGGCAGGGACGTGAGCCTAGCCGGGGATCCTGCGGTTGCCGAGCCGGGGCCCGGACGCGACCAACGGGCACCCGGTGCACCCGCTGGGCAGGTCCGGCCCCGTGGGGCAGCCCGAACCGCACCCCTGCCCGGCCACGGCGAGCACCCCGAGACGCTCCGCGTGGTCGAGCACCGCGAGCACGAGCGGCATCGGCAGGCGGAGCCGCCCGGCGACCTGCGCCGGGGTCCCGCCGCGGGTCGCGACGTCGTCGAGCACGTCGGCCCAGGCGCTCACAGCCGGGAACCCACCTGGAACACGGCGACCGCCAGCGCCCAGGCGACCACGAGCTGAACGCCCAGGGCGCTCGCCGTCGGCCGCCACCCGAACAGTCGTCGCTGCTCGGCGAGCACGGCGACGCACGGGGTGTAGGCGAGCACGAAGACCATGAACGCCAGCGCGGCCGCGCCGCCGTGGCCACCGGAGGACTCGTCGAACGTGTCGCGCAGCCGGTCCCCGAGGCTTCCGGCCACCGACGGGTCGCCCGGCTCGTCGACGGCGAAGGACTGGGCGAAGGAACCGACCACGACCTCCTTGGCCACGAAGCCGGTCATGAGAGCCGCGGCCGCATGCTCGTTGCCGAACCCGGCCGGCGCGAGCACCGGTGCGATCCCGGCCGCGATCTCGCCGTACACACTCTCCTTGATCGGGACGTCACCGATCGTGTGCTGCCCGGACGCGGGCAGCGCCATCAGCACCCACACGACGAGCATGGTCGCCACGATGAGCTTTCCGGCGCCGACGACGAACGCGCCGACGCGCATCCGGACCGACATGCCCAGGGTGCGCAGGTGCGGATGCTGGTACGGCGGGAGCACCAGGATCAGCGGCCCGGCGTGCACGTCCCGGAACGCCGTCCGGCGCAGCAGCAGGCCGGCGCCGAGCACCAGCAGCACGCTGAGAACGTACATCCCGAAGATGACGGTGCCCGCGTGGCGCGGGAAGAAGGCCCCCGCGAGCAGGATGTAGACCGTCAGGCGGGCCGAGCAGGACGTGAGCGGGATCAGCAGCCCGGTCAGCAGCCGCTGGCGGGCGTGCGGCAGCGTGCGGGTGGCGGCGAAGGCGGGCAGGTTGCAGCCGAACCCCACGATCAGCGGCAGCAACGCGCGCCCGTCCAGGCCGAGGGAGCGCATCGCCCGGTCGGCCACGAACGCCGCCCGGGCCAGGTAGCCGGAGTCCTCGAGGACCCCGAGGGCCGCGAACATCACCGCGATGACCGGGACGAAGGTCAGCACCGTGCCGATGCCGGCGAGCAGCCCGTCGACGAGGAACCCCTGGATCCAGGTGTCGCCCAGCCCGACCGCGCCGAGCAGCGCGGTGAGCCCCCCGGCCACCGGTCCGCTGACCAACCGGTCGATCAGGTCGATCAACGGCGCCGCGACCCGGGTCGTGAGCTCGAAGAGCACCCACACCACCGCGAGGAACACGGGGATGCCCGCCCACGGGTTGAGCAGGACGCCGTCGACCCGGTCGGAGAACGACCGTCGCGGGGAGGCGCTCGTGGCCGGGCGGTCCCCGGGAGCCGCGTCGGGGGTCAGCGCGGCGGTGACCCGGGCCACGGCCTGCTCCACCCACGCGAACAGGGCCTCAGCGTGCGCGAGCTCGAGCGTCAGGTCCGCGCCGACCATCCCGGACCGGGCCGGCGCCGGCGCCGGCGGGTCGCCCGCTGTCGCGCAGCCGCAGGACGGTGCCGGCGCGGCGAGGTTCAGGTCGGTGACCTGCCGGGGGTGCGCGGCGACCGCGTCGACGGCGCGGGCGAGCTCGAGCACGCCGTCATCGGCCCGGTTGCGCGCCTCTACCGGGACGACCGGCACGCCGACGACTCCCTCGAGGACCGCGGCCAGCGTCTCGGGCGGCACGTGCGACGTGGGCGAGCCGGTGGCGGCGGCGAGGTCGAGCATGGTCAGCGCGACGACGACCGGGACACCGGTCTCGGCCACCTGCGCCAGCAGGTACAGCGACCGGGCGAGGGCCGTGGCGTCGAGGACGAGGACGACGACCCCCGGCGTGCCGGCCTGGGCGCCCGCGTGCTGCGCCAGCTCGCGCACGGCATCCGCGCTGACCTGCTCATCGGCCGAGCGCGCCAGGAGGCTGTAGGTGCCCGGCAGGTCGACCACAGCGCGCTGCACGGCCGGGCGACCACCGGCGACGGCCGTGCGCCAGCTCCCGGTGGCCAGCTCGACGGTGGTGCCCGGGGCGTTGGTGGTGTGCTGACGTGCACCCGTGAGCGCGTTGAACAGGGTCGACTTGCCGACGTTCGGACCCCCGACGAGCAGCACCCGGGTCGGGGCGGCTGCCCCGGGGGCGAGCACAGGGAGCGGCAGCGGCGCGGTGCCGTGACAGCTCACGGCCGGCCCGCGAGGGCCTCGACGTCGATGAGCCCCGCCGTCCCGCCGTCGAGCGCGAACCGCGATCCCGCGACGGCGACCACGCGTCCCCCGAACGCCGCGCGCTGCGACACGTACGCCAGGGTCCCGAGCCGGATCCCCATCTCGCTCAGCCGGAGGGCCGCCGGCGCGGACAGCCGCACGGCAGTCACCCGGAAGCTTGCGCCCACTGGGCTCTCGTGCAGCGTCATGCCCTCACGGTAGTGGTGAGGTAAGCCTTACCTCGGGGACCTAAGGCCCGCTCTCGGAGCTGGTCGCCGGGGTGGAGTCGGGTCGATTCACTCGTACACTTGTAGTGTGTCGCTTAGCGTGGATATGATGAGCGTGTGGAGATACCAAAATGCGGGGATAAGCGCCACACGGGCGCG
>NZ_SDWW01000038.1 GCF_004168625.1 Pengzhenrongella frigida | reverse complement strand
CTTCACATCCTGCCGACGGGGACCCGTCCTCGTCTCACGACCCCCGCGTCACCAACCTCATGAGCCACAACACCTAGGGTTGCCTCATGCGCATCGCCAGATTCACCACCGGAGACGACCCCCGCTACGCCCTCGTCACCGGTGATCCGGGCGAGGAGTACCTGGTCGTGCTGACGGGCGACCCCCTGTTCACCCCGGTGACGCCGACCGGGGAGCGGATCCTGCTCGCCGACGGCCCGCGGCTGCTGGCCCCGGTGATCCCGCGCTCGAAGGTGGTCGGCGTCGGGCGCAACTACGCCGCGCACGCCGCCGAGCTCGGCAACGACCTGCCGACCGAGCCGCTGCTGTTCCTCAAGCCGAACACCTCCGTGATCGGCCCGGACGACCCGATCGTGCTGCCGCCGTACTCCGACGAGGTGCACCACGAGGCCGAGCTCGCCGTCGTCATGGGCAAGATCACCCGCAACGTGACGCCGGAGCGGGCGCTGGCGCACGTGTTCGGGTACACCGTCGCGAACGACGTGACGGCCCGCGACGTGCAGCGCACCGACGGGCAGTGGACACGGGCGAAGGGCTTCGACTCGTCGTGCCCGCTCGGCCCGTGGATCGTCACGGACCTCGACACCGACGACCTGCGGGTCGCCGCACGGGTGAACGGCGAGCCGCGGCAGGACGGGCGCACGTCCGAGCTGGTCTTCGACGTCGCGCACCTGGTCTCGTACATCTCCGAGGTGTTCACCCTGCTGCCGGGCGACGTCATCCTCACCGGCACCCCCGCCGGCGTCGGCCCGGTCGTGCACGGCGACGTCGTCGAGATCGAGATCGAGGACCTCGGCGTGCTCCGCAACCCGGTCATCCGCCGCGACTGACAGCCGCGACGAACGCCCCGGGGGCGGCAACTAGTCTTGTCCGGTGAGTGACACCGCTACGACTGCCCCCGCCAGCACCCCCACCGGCAAAGACGTCCGGGTCCGGTTCTGCCCGTCGCCGACCGGGACCCCGCACGTCGGGCTGATCCGCACCGCGCTGTTCAACTGGGCCTACGCCCGGCATGTGGGCGGCACGTTCGTGTTCCGGATCGAGGACACCGACACCGAGCGCGACAGCCAGGAGAGCTACCTGCAGCTGCTCGATGCGATGCGCTGGCTCGGCCTGGACTGGGACGAGGGCGTCGAGGTCGGCGGCCCGCACGAGCCGTACCGGCAGTCGCAGCGCATGGATCTGTATGCGGACGTCGCGGCGAAGCTGCTCGCGGGCGGGTACGCGTACGAGTCCTTCTCAAGCCCCGAGGAGGTCGAGGCACGGCACCGCGCCGCCGGGCGCGACCCCAAGCGTGGCTACGACGGCTTCGATCGCGACCTGACCGACGAGCAGAAGGCGGCCTACCGCCTCGAGGGCCGCGCCCCGGTCCTGCGCATGCGCATGCCCGACGGCGACGTCACGTTCACCGACCTGATCCGCGGCGACGTGACCTTCAAGGCCGGGTCGATCCCGGACTACGTCATCGTGCGCGGCAACGGCCAGCCGCTGTACACGCTGGTCAACCCCGTCGACGACGCTCTCATGGGCATCACCCACGTGCTGCGCGGCGAGGACCTGCTCTCCTCGACCCCGCGCCAGGTCGTCCTCTACAGCGCACTGCTCGCCCTCGGCGTCGCCGAGGTGCTGCCCGTGTTCGGTCACCTGCCGTACGTCCTGGGGGAGGGCAACAAGAAGCTCTCCAAGCGCGACCCGGAGTCCAACCTCTTCCTGCACCGCGAGCACGGCTTCACGCCCGAGGGTCTGCTCAACTACCTCGCGCTGCTCGGCTGGGGCATCGGCCCCGACCGCGACATCTTCTCGGTCGACGAGCTCATCGCGGCGTTCGACGTCGTGGACGTCAACCCGAACCCGGCCCACTTCGACCTGAAGAAGGCCGAGGCGATCAACGCCGCCCACCTGCGGCTGCTCGCGCCCGAGGACTTCCGGAACCGGCTGGTGCCGTACCTGCACGCGGCCGGCCTCGTCCCGGCCGACACCTATTCCGGCCTCGGCGGAGCCCACCGCGCGCTGCTCGACGCCGGGGCGCCGCTCGTCCAGGAGCGCATGACCCTGCTCGGCGAGGCGCCCGGGATGCTCGGGTTCCTGTTCGCGGCCGACGACGCCGTCGTGCTCGAGCCGGAGGCCGTCAAGGCCCTGCGCGACGACGCCGCCGCCGTGCTCGACGCCGCCCTCGTCGCGCTCGCCGCGGTGCCGACCGACGCCTTCACCGCCGACCCGGTGCACGTCGCGCTGCAGACCGCGATCGTCGACGGGCTCGGGATCAAGCCGCGGTTCGCGTTCGCGCCGCTGCGTACGGCCGTCAGCGGTCGTCGGGTCTCGCCGCCGCTGTTCGAGTCGATGGAGATCCTCGGCAAGGACAGCTCGCTCGCACGGCTGCGGGGGCTGCGGGAGACGCTGGGGTGAGCACGCGACGCGTCGACGGCGTCCTGTTCGACATCGACGACACGTTGGTCGACACCCGGATGGCGTTCGGGCAGGCCCTTGCGGGGACGACGGCGACCTTCCTGCCCGAGCTGCCACCCGACCGGCACGGCGAGGTGCTCGCGCACTGGCGGGCCGACCGCAACGGGCACTACCGCAGCTACACGAGCGGCGCCGTCGGGTACCGCGCGCAGCGGATGGCGCGGGCGAACGACCTGCACCGTGCCTTCGGCGGGCCGATCCTCGACGCGGCGGAGTTCGAGGAGTGGGATGCCGTCTTCGAGTCCGGCTTCCGTGCCGCCTGGGTCGCGCACGACGACGCCGCCGGCGTGGTGCGCGAGCTGCTGGCCGCCGGCATCCCGGTCGGGGCGCTGTCGAATGCCTCGGTCGCCCGCCAGCGACTCAAGCTGGACCGGGTGGGGCTCGGCGACTCCGTCCCGATGCTGGTCGGCGTCGACACCTTCGGGTTCGGCAAGCCGGACCCCCGCGTGTTCGTCGAGGCGTGCGCGCGGCTCGGTACGACTCCGGAGCGGACCGCCTACGTCGGCGACGAGCTCGACATCGACGCGGTCGCCGCGGCCGACGCGGGCCTCGTCGGGGTCTGGCTCGACCGCCAGGTCCCGGGGCCGTCGCCGTCCGGGTCCGTCGACCCCGCGACGGTGGCGCGGGCCGTGGCGAGCGGCGTCGTCGTCGTGCACGGCCTGGACGAGCTCCGACGGGTCCTCGGGCTGTAGCCACGTCCGACGCGTCCGACGCGTCCGACCGCGCGGAGCCCGACCCGGCGGGGGAGAACGGCGCGCGTGAGGTCGGACACCTTTTGGCGAGGGTGCGAGCGGGAGGCGCCGACGGGAGCCGCGGGTGGAAGGGGACGTGGTTGGACCCACCCCATCGGCTCGGGTAGAGTTTACGACCGGTGCAACCCCCACGGATTGTGCGGCAATGGCTGTTCACACGGCCATGACCATTCAAGCTCGGGGGGGTCGGTACCCCATGGGGTATGGTGTAATTGGCAACACATCGGTTTCTGGTACCGACATTCTAGGTTCGAGTCCTGGTACCCCAGCGTGATGACCTACCGGATTGCGGTATGGTCTCCACTCGGTAGTTCAACGCGTTCCGGATCTTTCGGTTCGTGAAGCTGCAAAGGCCCCCGTTGTGTAGCGGCCTAGCACGCCGCCCTCTCACGGCGGTAGCGCCGGTTCGAATCCGGTCGGGGGTACGTCAGTAAGGCCCGGTCACCTTTCGGTGACCGGGCCTTCGTCGTTTCTTCCGGGACTACTCGCCGGTGCGGCGCAAGACCTCCGTGAGCCGGTTGGCTGCCGAGACCACGGCCGCTGCGTGCAGGCGGCCGGGCTGACGGCTCAGGCGCTCCACCG
Organism: Pengzhenrongella frigida; assembly: GCF_004168625.1. Taxonomy (GTDB): domain Bacteria; phylum Actinomycetota; class Actinomycetes; order Actinomycetales; family Cellulomonadaceae; genus Pengzhenrongella; species Pengzhenrongella frigida. The sequence continues at coordinate 43,714 of NZ_SDWW01000038.1, read as the reverse complement.
GTCCGGAGACCGACACCGCGGCGACGATCCGTCCCGACGGCCCGCGCACGGGCGCGGAGACGGAGGCGACCCCGGCCTCGCGCTCGGAGACCGACTGGGCCCACCCCCGACGTCGGACGCCCGAGAGCACGGTGGCGGTGAACGCCGCGCCCTGCAGGCCGCGGTGGAGCCGGTCGGGCTCCTCCCACGCGAGCAGGATCTGGGCGCCCGAGCCCGCCTGCATCGACAACGCGGCCCCGACCGGGATCGAGTCGCGCAGGCCGATCGGGCGCTCCGCGGCGGCGACGCAGATGCGCTGGTCGCCCTGACGGCGGTACAGCTGGGCGCTCTCACCGGTGTGGTCGCGCAGGGCGGTGAGCACCGGGCCCGCCGCGGCGAGCAGGCGGTCCTCGCCGGCGGCCGTGGAGAGCTCGGCGAGGCGTGGTCCGAGCACGAAACGACCTTGCATGTCGCGTGCGACCAGGCGGTGGTGTTCGAGGGCGACGGCGAGCCGATGTGCTGTCGGGCGGGCGAGGTGGGTGGCGGCGACCAGCTGTGCCAAGGTGGCCGGGCCGGCCTCGAGGGCACTGAGAACCGAGGCTGCCTTGTCCAGGACGCCGACTCCGCTAGAGTTGTCCATAGGTCGATACTGCAGTCTCGCAGGCTGAGACGCAAATTCACGGCCGTCGGGGTGCTCGCACCGCCGGGGGTCCGGCAACAATTCGAAGGGACACACATCATGGGCGGCACGCTCGCGGAGAAGGTCTGGGATGCGCACATCGTGCGCCGCGGCAGCGACGGCGCGCCGGACCTGCTCTACATCGATCTGCACCTCGTTCACGAGGTGACGAGCCCGCAGGCCTTCGAGGGCCTGCGCCTCGCCGGCCGCCCGGTCCGGCGCCCGGACCTCACGATCGCCACCGAGGACCACAACACCCCGACGCTCGACATCGACCGGCCGATCGCGGACCTCACGAGCCGCACCCAGATCCAGACCCTGCGCAACAACGCCGTCGAGTTCGGGATCCGGCTGCACTCCCTCGGTGACGCCGACCAGGGCATCGTGCACGTCGTCGGCCCGCAGCTCGGCCTGACGATGCCCGGGCTGACGGTCGTGTGCGGCGACTCGCACACCTCGACCCACGGCGCGTTCGGCGCCCTCGCGTTCGGCATCGGCACCAGCGAGGTCGAGCACGTCCTCGCGACCCAGACCCTGCCCCTGAGCCCGTTCAAGACGATGGCGATCACGATCGACGGCGCCCTGCGCCCGGGCACGACCGCCAAGGACATCATCCTGGCGGTGATCGCCAAGATCGGCACCGGCGGCGGGCAGGGCTACGTGCTCGAGTACCGCGGCGAGGCGATCCGGGCGCTGTCGATGGAGGCGCGGATGACCATCTGCAACATGTCCATCGAGGCCGGCGCGCGCGCGGGCATGATCGCCCCCGACGCCACGACCGCCGAGTACCTCAAGGGTCGTCCGCACGCCCCGGAAGGGGTCGACTGGGACGAGGCGCTCGCGTACTGGAGCACGCTCAAGAGCGACGACGACGCCGTGTTCGACGCCGAGGTCGTGCTCGACGCCGGCGACCTCGAACCGTTCGTGACCTGGGGCACCAACCCCGGGCAGGGGCTGCCGCTGTCGGCCAACGTGCCTATCCCGGCCGAGATCGCCGATCCCGGCGACCGGGCCACGGCCGAGCGTGCCATCGAGTACATGGCCCTCACCCCGGGCACCCCGCTGCGGGACATCGCGGTCGACACGGTCTTCATCGGCTCGTGCACCAACGGACGCATCGAGGACCTCCGCGCGGTCGCGGCGGTCATCGAGGGCAAGCACAAGGCGGACACGCTGCGCGTGCTCGTCGTGCCCGGCTCGGCCCGCGTGCGGCTCCAGGCGGAGGCCGAGGGGCTCGACCAGATCTTCCTCGACTTCGGCGCCGAGTGGCGCAACGCCGGGTGCTCGATGTGCCTGGGGATGAACCCGGACCAGCTGGCCCCGGGGGAGCGCAGCGCGTCGACGTCGAACCGCAACTTCGAGGGCCGTCAGGGCAAGGGCGGGCGGACCCACCTCGTCTCCCCGCTGGTCGCAGCCGCCACGGCGATCCGCGGCACGCTCTCGTCGCTCGCCGACCTGCCCTCCCCGGCGGGCGCGCACGCCCGCACGCCGGTCACGAACCTCTAGAGCCGAGAAGGAAGCCCGAGCCCTCATGGAAAAGTTCAGCCAGCACACCGGCGTCGGCGTCCCGCTGCGGCGCAGCAACGTCGACACCGACCAGATCATCCCCGCGGTCTACCTCAAGCGGGTCACCCGGACCGGCTTCGAGGACGCCCTGTTCGCCGCCTGGCGCGGTGACCCGGAGTTCGTCCTCAACCAGCCCGCCTACGCGACCGGCTCGGTGCTGGTCGCCGGACCGGACTTCGGCACCGGATCGTCCCGCGAGCACGCCGTGTGGGCGCTCAAGGACTACGGCTTCAAGGTCGTGATCTCGGCGCGGTTCGCCGACATCTTCCGCGGCAACTCGGGCAAGCAGGGGTTGCTCGCCGCCACCTGCGCGCCCGAGGACATCGAGCTGATCTGGAAGATCCTCGAGACCACCCCGGGCACCGCGGTGACCGTGGACCTGGAGTCCCGCACCGTCACGTGCGACGACGTCGTCGTGGCGTTCCAGATCGACGACTACACCCGCTGGCGCCTGATGGAGGGTCTGGACGACATCGGCCTGACCCTCAACCACGCGGACGAGATCACGGCCTTCGAGGCGACCCGCGCCGCATGGCGCCCCCGCACCCTGCCGGCCAAGCACCTCGCGTCCGTCGAGATCGAGGCCGCGCGCCCGGTGCGCTGACGCCCGGCGTACGCAGCACGGCATCGCGCGCGGGCCCCGGGTCGCACCGGTCACTACAGCGACTCGGGGCTCCCGTGCGCGTCGCGATGGCTGGAACGGGTCATTCGCCCTACCGTGGGAGCCGCGCGACGCGGCGAAAACTCGCCAGGGGGCGCACCCGACCGGGAGGTGTCGCGTTGAACAAGACTGAGATGCTCACGCTGCTCGAAAGCCGACTGGGGAGCCGCGGTGCGGCGGTGGCCGCCCTCGACGCCGTCCTGGACGAGATCCAGCACGCGGTCGCCTCGGGCGAACGGGTCACCCTGACCGGGTTCGGCACGTTCGAACGGGTCGAGCGGCCGGCCCGGATCGGCCGCAACCCGCGCACCGGCACCGCCATCGAGATCCCGGCGGCGGCGACCCCCCGATTCCACGCGGGCTCGGTCCTGCGCGCCGCCGTGGCCGGTCCCGCGCCCAGTCCCCGCACCCGGGCCGTCCGGACGACGTCGGCCGCCGCGCCGCGCGCCGCGACCACGGGAGGCGTCGCCGCGAAGCAGCCCGCCAGAGCCACGACCGCGGCAGCCAAGCTGGCGAAGGTGCCTGAGACGGCGAAGGCCGTCAAGCCGGCGAAGGCTGCCAAGCTGGCGAAGACTGCGAAGCCGGTGAAGGTTGCCAAACCGGCCAAGGCTGTCAAGCCCCCGAAGGCCGCCTCGGCGACCAAGAAGTCGGCGTCGGGCACGTCGGCCAAGGCCGCCGGATCGAAGAAGAAGAAGAAGTAGGTCCCGCCTCGGGCTCGTGAAGATTTGGCACCCGAGGACGCTCTACGGGCCGTGTCGGTAAGGAGGACTGCCGTCAGTGAGTAACGATGGGGGCATGACAGATCTGCTCTACGTCAACGGTGGAACGCCCCTCTCGGGAGAGATCACCGTTCGCGGTGCCAAGAACTTCGTCTCCAAAGCCATGGTCGCCTCGCTCCTGGGGGACGGACCGAGCCTGCTGCGCAACGTCCCCCAGATCCGCGATGTCGGCGTGGTCACGGGGCTGCTCGAGCTGCACGGGGTCCAGGTCGTCCGGGACGACCACGCCGGCACCCTGCACCTCGACCCGAGCAACGTCGAGTCGGCGCACGTGGCCGACATCGACGCGCACGCGGGGTCGAGCCGGATCCCGATCCTGTTCTGCGGGCCGCTGCTGCACCGGCTCGGTGAGGCGTTCATCCCCGACCTGGGTGGCTGCCGCATCGGCGACCGTCCGATCAACTACCACCTGGACATCCTGCGGCAGTTCGGCGCCGTCGTGGAGAAGCGCGAGCAGGGCATCCACATCCGTGCGCCGTTCGGGCTGCAGGGCACGAAGATTGCCCTGCCGTACCCGAGCGTCGGTGCCACCGAGCAGCTGCTGCTGACCGCCGTGCGCGCGGAGGGCATCACCGAGCTGTCGAACGCGGCGATCGAGCCCGAGATCATGGATCTCATCAACGTCCTGCAGAAGATGGGGTCGATCATCTCGGTCGACACCGACCGCGTGATCCGGATCGAGGGTGTCGAGCGGCTGCGCGGCTTCACGCACACCGCGCTCGCGGACCGCATCGAGGCGGCGTCCTGGGCGTCCGCCGCGCTCGCCACGCAGGGCGACATCTACGTGCGCGGCGCGAGCCAGCCGGAGATGACCGCGTTCCTCAACACGTTCCGCAAGGTCGGCGGCGAGTTCGACGTGGACGACGACGGGATCCGGTTCTACCACCCGGGCGGCGACCTCAACCCGATCGTGCTCGAGACCGATGTGCACCCGGGCTTCATGACCGACTGGCAGCAGCCGCTCGTGGTCGCGCTGACCCAGGCCAAGGGGCTGTCGATCGTCCACGAGACGGTCTACGAGAACCGTTTCGGGTTCACCGAGGCGCTGGTCGGGATGGGCGCGACGATCCAGGTCTACAAGGAGTGCCTGGGCGGTCGGCCGTGCCGGTTCGGCCAGCGCAACTTCTTCCACTCGGCCGTCATCTCGGGCCCGACGCCGCTCGCGGCCGCCGAGATCGAGGTGCCCGACCTGCGCGGCGGGTTCAGCCACCTGATCGCCGCGCTCGCCGCGAAGGGCACCTCGACGGTCAAGGGCATCGGCCTGATCGACCGCGGCTACGAGCACTTCACCGACAAGCTCACCGCCCTCGGCGCCGAGTTCAGCCGGACCTGACGACCCGAACGCCGAGATCGTCCATCTGTGCCGAGATCGTCCCGACAAACGGACGATCTCGGCACGGAAGGACTCTCTCGGCTCGCCCTCGGGTGTGTCGTGTGGCGGCCGTACCCCACCGGACCGGGGGCGGCGGCGGGTAGCATCGCAGACCGTGCCCGCACCGCAGCGTTCGAACCGCGCCTACCGCAACGTCGCCCGTCTGATCCGGCCGGTGATGCTGGCCGTGACCAAGCGGGACTGGCGCGGCATCGAGCATCTGCCCGTGAGCGGCGGCTTCATCGCGGCGACGAACCACATGACCGAGGTGGACCCGCTCACGTTCGCGCACTTCCTGTACGACAACGGGTTCGCCCCGCGGATCCTGGCCAAGGCGTCGCTGTTCTCCGTGCCGGTGCTCGGGCCGGTGCTGCGGGCCACGGGGCAGATCCCGGTCTTCCGGGGGACGTCGGACGCGCGCAAGTCGCTCCAGTCGGCCGTCGAGGCGCTGGCGGCGGGTGAGTGCGTCGCCGTCTTCCCCGAGGGCACGCTCACCCGCGAGCCCGACCTGTGGCCCATGGTCGGCAAGACCGGGGTCGCGCGGCTCGCGCTGACCACCCGGGCGCCGGTGATCCCGGTGGCGCAGTGGGGTCCCCAGGACCTGCTGGGCCGGTACAAGAAGCTGCTCAAGCCGTTCCCGCGGAAGCTGGTCACGATCGTGGCCGGTCCGCCGGTGGACCTCGACGACCTGTACGACCGGCCGATGGACTCCGCCACCTTGCGTGAGGCGACCGAGCGGGTGGTCGCGGCGATCACCGTGCTGCTCGAGGAGATCCGCGGCGAGCGGGCCCCGGCGGTCCGGTACGACCCGCGCTTCCCCGACCGGGGCACCGCGACCCCGACGCCCGAGGACCTGGCCGAGGGCGCCGAGTGACCGGTCTGCGGGCCGCCGTCCTCGGCACCGGCGCGTGGGGCACCACCTTCGCCTGCGTGCTGGCCGACGCCGGCTGCGAGGTCGCGCTGTGGGGTCGCAGCGCCGCGGTGTGCGAGCAGATCACGACCGAGCACCGCAACACCGCCTACCTGCCGGGGATCGAGCTGCCGGCCGCGATCACGGCGTCGACCGACGCGTCGGTCGCGCTGGCCGGCGCCGATCTCGTGGTGATCGCGATCCCGTCGCAGAGCGCCCGCGCCACGCTCGAGCGCCTGCGCACCCTGATGCCGGCCGGCTGCGTGGCCGTGTCGTTGATGAAGGGGGTGGAGCTCAGCACCGACCAGCGCATGAGCCAGGTCGTGGCCGAGGCCCTCGGGCTGCCGGCGGACCGGGTCGCCGTCGTGTCCGGGCCGAACCTCGCCCGCGAGATCGCGGAGCGGCAGCCGACCGCCACGGTGGTGGCCTCGACCAGCGAGGAGACCGCCCAGCTCGTGGCGCGGGCCTGCTCCTCCGCCGCGTTCCGGCCGTACACGAACACCGACGTCGTCGGCGTGGAGCTGTGCGGCGCGGTGAAGAACGTCATCGCGGTCGCGGTCGGCATCGCGCAGGGCCGCGGGCTGGGCTACAACACGCGCGCGACGATCATCACCCGCGGCCTCGTCGAGATCACCCGCCTCGGCCTCGCGCTCGGGGCCGACGCCGAGACCTTCCCCGGTCTGGCGGGCATGGGCGACCTGATGGCGACCTGCGCGTCGCCGCTGTCGCGCAACCACAGCCTGGGCGTGCGCATCGGGCAGGGGATGACCCTGGACGAGGCGATCGCCGCGACCGGGGGGACCGCCGAGGGGGTCAAGTCGTCGCGGTCGGTGCTCGAGCTCGCCGAGTCGGTCGGGGTCGAGATGCCGATCACGGCCGCCGTCGTCGGGGTGCTCCACGAGGGGCTGCCGGTCGCCGACCTGGCCCCGCTCCTGCTGGCCCGCCCCCGCAAGGCCGAGGGCGTCTGACCCTCGGTCCGACGGCCGGCTAGCGCTCGGTGAGGGTGGCGAGCGCGTGCGAGAGGTCGGCCCAGAGGTCCTCGACGTCCTCGATCCCGACCGACAGGCGCAGCAGGTCCTCGGGCACGGTCTTGGCCTCCGTCGCGAACCGTCGCCGGCGCTCGAGGCTCGACTCGACCCCGCCCAGGCTCGTCGCGGGGACCCACAGCTTCAGTGCCGCCACGACGGCGTCCGCCGCTGCGACCCCACCGACCGGCCGGAGTCCGATGATCGACCCGAAACCGGTCATCAGCCGCGCCGCGCGCTCGTGCCCCGGATCGCCGGGCAGGCTCGGGTGGCGCACCTCGGCGACCGCCGGGTGGACGGCGAGGCGGCGGGCCAGCTCCGCGGCGGTGTCCTGCGACCGACCCACGCGCAGCGCGAGCGTGCGCAGCCCGCGCAGGGCGAGCCACACCTCCCACGGGCCGGCGATCGATCCGTGCAGCGTGCGGTAGGTGTGGAACCGCGCGTGGAGGTCGGCGTCGTTCACCACGACGGCACCGAGCACGACGTCGGAGTGCCCCGCGAGGTACTTGGTCACCGAGTGCACGACGACGTCCGCGCCCCAGGTGAGCGGCTGCTGGCCGAGCGGGGTGGCGAAGGTGTTGTCGACGGCCACCGGGACGCCCAGGGCGTGCGCACCGGCGATCAGCGCGGGGGTGTCGGCGATCTCGAGCATCGGGTTGGTGGGGGACTCGACCCACAGCAGCGAGGCGACGCCGGTGCCGCCCAGGGCCGCCAGGACGGCCGCGGTGTCCGCGATGTCGACCCGGACCACCTCGACGCCGGCGCGGGCCGCCAGGTCGTCCGCGAACATGAGCGTGACCTGGTAGGCGTGCCGGGGCACGACCACCCGGCCGCCGTGCGGCACGAGCGACATCGCCGCCGCGATCGCCGCCATCCCGGAGGCGAACACGAGCGCGGGCTGCGCGGCGTGCTCGAGGTCGGCGAGCGCACGCTCGAACGGCACCCACGTCTCGGTCCCCGAGCGCGTGTACAGCAGCTCGCCGGGGGCGGGCGGACCCGCCGACACGTAGGTCGAGGAGAGCACGACCGGCGGGTTCACCGGCCCGCCGGAGACTCGGCCGGGACGCCCGGAGGTCACGGCGATCGTGGCGGGGGAGAGCTCGTGGGCTCGGCCCTCAGGTCCGATGGGTGCATGCACCCTCGCAGGTTAGTCGTCGAGACTGCGGTCCCGATGGAGTGATCGCGGTGGAGCGGTCGACGTGGCGTGGTCGACGTCGCGTGGGGCGCCGGAGTCGACGTCGCAGGCCGGTAGGGTCGAGCGCGATGGAGACCATGCCGCAGCCTCAGCCCCCCCGTACCTCCCACGCGGCAGGATCGACCGAGCCCGTGGGGCCGGCCGACGGTTCGCCCGTGCGGCCCCGCGTCCTGCTGCTGTTCGGCGGACGGTCCGGTGAGCACGCGGTCAGCTGCGCGACGGCGGGCGGGGTCCTGCGCGCGATCGACCGCGCGAAGTACGACGTCGTCGCGGTCGGCATCACCCCGGCCGGCCAGTGGGTGCTGGTCGAGGACGACCCGGACCGCTGGTCCATCGTGGACGGTCGGCTGCCCGAGGTCACGGACGGTCCGGCGCACGTGCTGCTGCCGCAGTCGACGGCGGGCCGCGGCCTCCAGGTGCTCGCCCCCGACACGGTCCCGGTCGCGATCGGTGACGTCGACGTCGTCTTTCCGCTGCTGCACGGCCCGTTCGGCGAGGACGGCACGGTCCAGGGGATGCTCGACCTGATCGACCTGCGCTACGTCGGCGCCGGCGTGCTCGCCTCCGCCGTGGGCATGGACAAGCACTTCATGAAGCTCGTGCTCGCGGCCCAGGGCATCCCGATCGCGCCGTTCATGGTGCTGCGGCCCGGCGACTTCGCGCGGAACCCCGCCGGGTGCACCCAGACGATCGAGGCCCTCGGCCTGCCGGTGTTCGTCAAGCCGGCGCGGGCCGGCTCGAGCCTGGGGATCTCCAAGGTGAGCTCGCTGGACGACCTTCCCGCGGCGATCGCCGAGGCCCAGCGCCACGACCCGAAGGTGATCGTCGAGGTCGGCGTCGTCGGTCGCGAGATCGAGTGCGCGGTGCTCGGCTCCGTCGAGGGCGAGCGGCCCCGCGTCTCTCAGCCCGGCGAGATCGTGGTGACCAACAGCGAGCACGGCTTCTACGACTTCGAGGCCAAGTACCTCGACGAGGCGTCGGTCGAGCTGACCTGTCCGGCGGACCTCCCGGTCGAGGTGATCGCTCGCGTGCGGGACCTCGCGCTGCGAACCTTCGAGGCCATCGGCTGCGAGGGCCTGGCACGGGTCGATGTCTTCGTGACGGCGGATCAGCAGGTGATCGTCAACGAGATCAACACGATGCCCGGGTTCACACCGTTCTCGATGTACCCGCGGATGTGGCAGGAGTCGGGCCTGTCCTACCCCGACCTGATCGACGAGCTCCTCCAGCTCGCCCTCTCCCGCCGCCTGGGGCTGCGCTGACCTGCTGGGTCGCTGACCGGCTGGGTTGCTGACCTGCTGGATCAGACGCAGGCCCGGAGCTGGGTGGTCTTGGTGACCGCCGGGGCCAGGTCGACGAGGAAGCTGGTCGAGTTCTCGTTCGTGACCTCGGGCGGGACGCTGACCTCGACGGCCGGCTCGCGTCCGTAGGTGGTGAAGGTCCAGGTGGAGTCGCCGTCCGGGTCATCGCTCTCGACCGCGATCCAGTCCACGCTCGCGCCGGTCGCATCGGTCGCGGTCACGCACTTGTCGGTCGTCGGGCCGGGCGGCTCGACCCCGCAGCGGAGCACGATCGGCGCGGCCGGATCGCCCCACGCCGTCGTGGCCTGGCTCGTGGTGCCGAGGCGTGCATACGTGGCGAGCTCGTCCGGCAGGGCCAGCACCACGCTCGCGCACAGCGGGTCGGCCGCGTGCGGTGCGACCTCGACCTGCACCGTGGGGCCGCACGCACCCGTCGCACCCGCCGCGAGGACCACCAGGGCGAGGCTGCCGCCGGCCCGGCGCGCCGAACGCCGTCGGGTGCGACGTGCCGGGCAGACCGGTGGCGTCGGGCGGGTCGGGCGGGTCGGGCGGGGCACGGTGTCACGGTAGCCCGCACCCGGCGCCGCCCGCGCGAGGCGTGGCGCCGGCGCAGTTCGCCGGTGGGTACGGTTGCGGCCGTGAACAGCGCCGAACCCACCCCACCCGCACCAGCGGGCCTGACCGTCGCGGACCTGACCGAGGACGAGCTGCTCGCCCGGATCTTCCCCCTGCTCCCGCGGGGCGCCGCGACCCTGCTCGGGCCCGGGGACGATGCCGCCGTCGTCGCGGTCCCGGACGGGCGCATGGTCGTCTCGACCGACGTCCTGGTCGAGGGGCGCCACTTCCGCCGGGACTGGTCCACGGGGCACGACGTCGGCTGGCGCGCCGCGATGCAGAACCTCGCCGACATCGCCGCGATGGGCGGACGTCCGACGTCGCTCGTCGTCACGCTGGTCGCCCCGTCGGACCTGCCGGTGGACTGGGTGACCGGGCTGTCGGCAGGGCTCGCCGCAGCGTGCGACCCGCACGGCGTCGGCGTCGTCGGGGGCGACCTGTCGGGTGGGGACCTGATCGTCGTCTCGGTCACGGTGCACGGGGAGCTGGACGGGCGGGCGCCGGTGCTGCGCTCGGGGGCCCGCGAGGGCGACGTCGTCGCGCACGCCGGGGTCCGGGGCTGGTCGGCCGCCGGGCTGGCGCTCCTCGCCGCTGGTCGCCCCGAGATCGCCCCCGAGCTCGTGCGCGCCTACCTGCGGCCCGATCCGCCGCTCGCGGCGGGGGTCGCGGCCGGGCGGGCGGGGGCGACGTCGATGCTGGACCTGTCCGACGGTCTGCTCCGCGATGCGGGCCGGGTCGCCCGCGCCAGCGGCGTCGTGCTCGATCTCGATCCGGTGGCGGTCAGCTTCGCGACCGACCTCGTCGCGCTCACGGACGCGGCGACCGCCCTCGGGGCCCTTGCCGAGGACTGGGTGCTCGCCGGCGGTGAGGACCACGGCCTGCTCGCGACGTTCCCGGCCGGGGTCGTGCTCCCCGCGCCGTTCCGGGCCGTGGGGCGCGTGCGGGCGGTGGGCTCGGCGGGACCGGGGGTGCTGGTCGGCGGGCGCACCCCGGCCACGGCCTCACCCGGTTGGGATCACTTCGCGCGCTGAGCGGGTCAGCGCCGGCGGTACCGCAGCTCGAGAAGATCCTGGCCGCCCACGTCGCGCAGCCGTTCGGTGCCGTCGGGGAAGAAGCCGTGCCGACGGTAGAAGTGCCGGCCCCGCTCGCTGTCCGCGAGGACCCACAGGGAGACCGGTACCGGGGGCTTGACCTCGCCGAGGACGGTACGCAGCAGGTCGCGTGCGACGCCCTTGCCCCACATGCCGGGGTCGAGGTACATCGAGTAGATCTCCTGCTCGTTGCGGGCGGCGTCCTCGTCCCGGCAGGGACCGAGCGAGGCGAACCCGAGCGCGTGATCACCGCTGAGGGCGATCCAGGTCAGGACGCCGTCGCGCGGACCGTTGCGCAGATGCTCGGTCCACATGGGCTCGCGGTTCTTCGGGTCCAGCGAGTCGAGGTACTCGGCCGGGACGATGCCTGCGTAGGCCTCCTGCCAGGAAGCCGTGTGGACACGCGAGATCTCGGGTGCATCCGCAACCTCGGCGGGTCGGATGGTCACTTCGCCGAGGGTTTCAGACATGCATCAACCTTGCCATCTGCGACACCGGTGGCGCAGCACAAATCTGGCACCAGATGCACGAAACCCGCGGGGGTCGACCCCCGCGGGTTTCGTGAAACAGCTAGGTGCGGTCGCGCTCAGACGTGCCGGACGACCTTGTTGGCCTTGAGGCACGAGGTGCACACGTAGAGGCGCTTGGGAGCACCGGCCACCACAGCGCGGACGCGCTGGATGTTCGGGTTCCAGCGACGCTTCGTCCGGACGTGCGAGTGCGAGATGCTGTGCCCGAAGCTCGGGCCCTTGCCGCAGACTTCGCAGTTGGCAGCCACGGTCTCTCCTGATCGTCGTGCACGCCGCACGAGAGCGGCGAGGAATGGTCGGGGTTTGCGGTGCGCACCCTAAGGTCGCTCCGTCACTGCCCGGCTCGGCCGGACAACCTGGCAAGACTAGCCGATGTGGCCGTGTCACCCAAATGACGGTGGCATGAGGCATCGTGTGGGCGGGGCCGGAGCACGGCGACCGAGGCAAGGGCACCGAGGCGAGGACGAAGGGATGCGGACGCAGGTGGAACGACTGGACGGTGCAGCGGTCCGGGCCTGGTCCCTGGGCGCGACGACCGCGCTCGAGGCCGCTCGCGGTCCGATCGACTCCCTGAACGTCTTCCCCGTGGCCGACTCCGACACCGGCACCAACTTGTACCTGACCGTCGCGCAGGGGGCCGACGAGGTCACCGCCCTCGGTGCGGGCGCCAGCGCGGCTCAGGCGATGGCCGCGTTCGCGCGTGGCGCGCTCGTCGGGGCGCGGGGCAACTCGGGCGTCATCGCGAGCCAGTTCCTGCTCGGTCTGGCGGCCGGGTTCGAGGACGGGGAGCCCGACGCCGTCGCTCTCGCCCACGCGCTCGACGTGGCGCAGGCCATGGCCCGGACCGCCGTGGCGTGCCCGGTCGAGGGCACGATCCTCACGGCGGCCTCGGCGGCGGCCCGCGCGGCCGGCGGGACCGCCCTCGAGGGCGGGGACCTCGCCGCTACGGCGCTGGCCGCCCTGCGGGGTGCCCGCGAGGCGCTCGGACGTACCCCCGACGAGCTGGCCGTGCTGCGCGCGGCCGGGGTCGTCGACGCCGGTGCCACGGGGCTCGTGGTCATGCTCGAGGCCCTCGTGGTGGTCGTCACCGGCCGTCCGGCCCCTGGTGCGGTCCCGATCGCCGCCCGCGACCTCGCGCGCACCGGGACATCGGAGGTCGCCGGACCGGTCGCGCACGGCGAGTTCGAGGTGATGTTCCTGGTCGAGTCGGCCACGAGGGACCTGGGGCCCGAGCTGAGCCGCCGGCTGCAGGCGCTCGGGGAGTCCGTAGCGGTCGTGGGTGGGCCGGACGTGTGGCAGGCGCACGTGCACACCGACGATCCCGCCGCCGCCGTCGCGGCCGGAGCGCTGGGGACCCAGCGGCAGATCACGGTGCGCCTGCTCGGGCCGCACACCTCCCACGGTTCGAGCGACGTCGCCGGTCAGCCCGATTCAGGTCAGCTCGACTCAGGTCAGCCCGATTCCGCTCAGCCCGACGCCGGCCGGCTCGGCCTCGTGGTGGGCACGTGCGCGCCGGGGCTCATCCGCACGCTCGCCCGCAGCGGCGCCGTCGTGATGGTGCTCACCGGCGCCCCCGCGAGCCCGGCGAGCGTGCTGCGGGCCGTCGTCGACACCGGCGCGGCGCACGTCGTGGTGCTGCCCGGGTCGCCCGCGGCGCTCGCCGCCGCGCTGACGGCCGCCGCACCGGTCGGCTCCGGGCCGAGCGGCCGGTCGTCGTCGGCCGGTCGGCAGCCGGTCCGGCTGCACGTGGTCGAGGCGGTCGACGACGTGCGGGTCGTGGCCGGGCTGGCGGCGGCCATGACGGGGCGCTCGGTCGTTCATGAGACTGCTGTTCACGAGACTGCCGTTCACGAGAACGGCGTGCCCGGCGCCGTGGCGGCCCGGCTGGGTGCGATCCGGCGCGCGGTCGACGACGTCCGCTCCGCCGAGCTCGCGGTGGCCGACGACGCGGCGGCGCGCGGCGTGGCCGACGGGCTGCTCGCCGCGGGCGGAGAGGTGCTCACGCTCCTGCGCGGCGCGCAGGCGGGCGACGCCGTGATGGACGCCCTCCTGGACCACCTCGCCGGCGCGTATCCGGGTCTTGAGGTCGTCGTGCTCGAGGCCGGTCAGGCGCAGCCCGTCGTCGCGATGGCCGTCGAGTGAGCACGGGTCGAGCGAGCACGAGCGGGATGATCTCCGGTGAGGCCGGGAAGGGAGCACGATGACCGTCGAGCTGGGTGACGTCGTCGAGGGGCCGCTCGACCGGCTGACCGAACCCCTGAGCCGGGTGCTGGGGACCAGGACGGTCGGGGCGCTGAACAAGCTGGGGCTGCACACGACCGGGGACCTGCTGCGGCACTACCCCCGGCGGTACTCCGAGCCGGGCAAGCTCACGGACCTGTCGAGCCTCGAGATCGGCGAGCACGTCACCGTGATGGCCGAGGTCCGCCAGGTGACGGTCCGGGAGATGCGCACCCGCGGCGGGGCGATGCTGCAGGCGGTCCTCACGGACGGCACACGCACCCTGAACCTCACGTTCTTCGCGAAGCACAAGGGGGCGCTGCACGGGCACGAGAACAAGCTCCGGGCCGGGCGGGTCGGGCTGTTCACCGGGGTCGTCGGGGCCTACCAGGGCAGCCGGCAGCTGACCCATCCGGACTACACGATCGTCGGGGTCGACGTGGAGGACGAGGCCGAGGCGCTCGTCGAGGCCGGTCGTCCCATCCCGATCTACCCCGCCAGTGCCGCGATCGCCTCGTGGCGCATCCACACCTGCGTGCGCACCGTGCTCGACCCGCTGCGCGAGGTCGACGTCGCCGACCCGATCCCCGAGGCGCTGCGCACCCGGTTGTCCCTGCCGACCCTGCACCAGGCCCTGCTGGACGTGCACGAGCCGTTCGACGACTCCCAGGTGCGGCGCGGGACGAACCGGTTGAAGTACGAAGAGGCGTTCGTGCTCCAGGTGGCCCTCGCGCGGCGGCGGGCGGAGGCCGCGGGGCAGGAGGCGACGGCCCGCCCCCGGCTGGCCGGCGGGCTCCTCGACGCCTTCGACGCCCAGCTGCCGTTCACCCTCACGAACGGGCAGCGCGAGGTCGGCGCCGAGCTCGCGGTCGAGCTGGCGGCACCCTCCCCGATGCAGCGGCTGCTGCAGGGCGAGGTCGGCTCGGGCAAGACCGTGGTCGCACTGCGGGCCATGCTCCAGGTGGTCGACGGGGGCGGGCAGGCGGCGCTGATGGCCCCGACCGAGGTGCTCGCCGCGCAGCACGTGCGGACGTTGCGGGCGTTGCTCGGCACGCTCGCCGAGGGGGGCTTCCTCGGGGGGGACGACCGGGGCACGCGGGTCGCGCTGCTCACCGGGTCGCAGAACGCGGCGGCCCGCCGCGAGAACCTGCTCGACGCCGCCGGTGGGCGCGCGGGCATCGTGGTGGGCACCCACGCGCTGCTGAGCGAGAACGTCCAGTTCGCCGACCTCGGCCTCGTGGTCGTCGACGAGCAGCACCGGTTCGGCGTCGAGCAGCGCGACACGCTCCGGGCCAAGGCCACCCGCGTCCCGCACCTGCTGGTGATGACCGCCACCCCGATCCCGCGCACGATCGCGATGACCGTGTTCGGGGACCTCGAGACCTCGACGCTGACCGAGGTCCCCGCGGGGCGCAGCGGGGTGACGACGCACGTCGTGCCGGCCGACAACCCCGCCTGGATGGACCGGACCTGGCGGCGGGTGCGCGAGGAGGTCGACGCGTTCCACCGGGTCTTCGTCGTGTGCCCGCGGATCGATCCGGACGACCCGGCCGCGGCGGCCGGCGCGGCCGGGGTGGACGACGACGGGGCCGACCTGCTCGCGCTCGACCTCGACCCGGGTGACGGGACCACGGCCGAGCGGCGCCCCCTGCGTGCGGTGCTCGAGGTCGTCGAGGAGCTGCGCGGCCTGCCGGCGCTCGCCGGCGTCGACATCGGCGTGCTGCATGGCCGGATGTCGGCGGACGACAAGGAACGCACGATGGCCCAGTTCGCCGCGGGGCAGATCCAGGTGCTCGTGGCGACCACCGTCATCGAGGTCGGCGTCGACGTGGCCGAGGCGACCGGCATGGTCGTGCTCGACGCCGACCGGTTCGGCATCTCCCAGCTCCACCAGCTGCGGGGGCGGGTCGGGCGAGGCAGCGCCCCCGGCCTGTGCCTGCTCGTCACGGGGGCGGTCGACAGCGGCAGCAGCAGCCCGTCCGCCACGCGGCTGCGGACGCTCGAGGAGACGACCGACGGGTTCGTCCTCGCGGCGGTCGACCTCGAGCTGCGCCGCGAGGGGGACGTGCTCGGCGCTGCCCAGTCCGGCGGGCTGAGCTCCCTGCGGCTGCTGCGGGTGACCCGGGATGCGGACCTGATCGCGCGGGCCCGGACCGAGGCCACGGCTGTCGTCGACGCCGATCCGACCCTGGAGCACTCGCCCGCCCTGCGCGCGGCGATCGAGCAGCAGCTCGCCGGCGAGCGCGAGGAGTTCCTCGACCGGTCCTGACCCGGCCTAGGCTGACCGCGTGTCAGCCACCCCCGTCGTCCGCGTGGACGACCTTGTCCTGAGCTACGGCGGAGAACCCGTCTGCGCCCCCGTGTCGTTCACGATCGCTGCGGGTCGCGCCCTGGCGCTCGTCGGTGCCAACGGTTCCGGCAAGTCGACGGTGCTGCGGGCGGTGCTCGGGCTGCTCGAGCCGGTCAGCGGGTCGCTGCAGGTGCTGGGCCGTGACGTCGACGAGCGCGAGGAGCTCTTCCGGGCGCAGGTCTCGAGCGTGCTCGACGACGACGCGTACTTCCCGGCGCTCACGGTCGCCGAGCACCTGCTGCTCACCGCGCGCGGCCACGGCGTCCGGGACCCGGACGACCTCACCGACGAGCTGCTCGAGGACTTCGGGCTGTCCGACCACGCCGACGTGCTGCCCGTCGCGCTGTCGTCCGGCCAACGCCGCCGCCTGCTGCTCGCCGCGGGGTTCGCCCGTCCGCGGCAGCTCCTGGTGCTCGACGAACCCGAGCAGCGCCTCGACCAGCGGATGCGCGCAGCGCTGGCCGAGCGGCTGCGGGCCGAGACCGACCGCGGCGGGGCCGTCCTGCTCGCCACCCACGACCCGGAGCTGCTCGAGTCGGTGGCCCACCGCGCCGTCCTGGTCGCCGACGACGTCTCGCGCCGGCTCAGCGTGGCCGACGCCGCCCGCGCGATCCGCGCCGAGCCTCCCCGGTGACGACGTCGGCCGTCCGGACGCCGTCCGGCCGGGACATCCGCCGGTTCACCGCAGCGACCGCCCGCACCCGTGGCGGTGCGGGGATCGGCGAGCTGCTCGGTGACGTCTACTACGCCTTCATCACCTCCGCGATCGGCATCGGCATGGCCGTCGGCGTGGTCAACACGATGCGGGACGCGCTGCCGCCGTCGTCCGCCGCGCCTGCCGCCGGACCCGACCTGAGCCTGCCGGGCCTGGCCGCTCTCACGGTGCTCGCGTTCGTCGGTGTGCTGCTCTCGCTCGCCGGGCGCCTCGGCCCGGTCGGCGTCGGCGGTGCGGAGGCCACCTGGTGGCTGTCGCTGCCCGTGGACCGCCGCGGCCTGCTGCGCCCCGTCGCGGTCCGGCTGCCCCTGGTGGCCGGTGCGGTGAGCGCGGTCCTGCTCGTCCTGATCGACCTCGGCCTGCGCGCGCAGTCGGGGGAGACGCTCGATCGGGTGCTCCGGGTCGGGGCCGTCGGCGGTCTCGGTGCGGCCGCGCTCGTCCTGCTGGCCGGCGTCGGGCAGTCGTTCGGGGCGGTCCGCCGCCGGATCGCCACGGCCGGCAACGTGCTCCTCGGGCTCGTGCCCGTCCTCGCCCTGGTCGGTGGGTACTCCGGCTGGCGGCCCGGGGACCTCCCCACCCCCGCGCCCGTGATCGTCGTCGTGCTCGCCGTGGTGGTCGTCGCTGCGGGCCTGCTCCTCGACCGGCGGCTGGCGCGCATCCCGGCGCGGGACCTGCGCGACAGCGGCTCGGTCGCGAGCCAGGCCGTCGGCGCGATGGTCTCGCTCGACTCGCGCGAGCTCGGCCGGGCCCTGACCGACGGCGCGGCCCCGACCCGCCGGCGGCGGGTGGCCCGGTTCTCCTGGGTGAGCTCGGCCGCCACCGCGCTCGTGGCCGCCGATCTGGCCGTGCTGCGCCGGTCCCCGCGACACCTCGTCCAGGTGGTCGCGGCCGCGTGCGTGCCCGCCGTCGTGGTGGGGGTCCGTCAGATCGCGGTCCCCGGCGTGCTCGCGGCCGCGTTCGTGGTGTCGGGCTACGTCGCGATGGTCGCGACCGCGGAAGGGGCCCGCCGGGCCGAGATGTCACCGGTGCTGGACCGGCTGCTGCCGCTCGCCGCCGCGCGCGTGCGCACGCTCCGCATGGTCGTGCCGGGCGTCGTGATGCTGCTCTGGTCGATTGCCGCGTTCGCCGCCGTCGCGCGGCTCGAGGGGGACCTGAGCAGCTGGCTCGCGCTCGCGGTGCTGTCCACCCCCGTGTGGGCCGGCGCTGCCGTGCGCTCGGCCTACCGGCCCTCCCCGGACTGGTCCGGGCCGCTGGTGTCGACGGCTGCCGGTGCCCTGCCGGTCGGCGTCGGCGGGGTGCTCGCCCGGGGCCCGGACACGGTGGTTCTCGGGCTGGTGCCGACCGGGATCGCGATCGTGCTCGGGTTCGTCACCCCGCACCTGCTGATCGCCCAGGTGGTCACCTCGGCGATCGCGCTCGCGGTCGGCGCCCACATCACCACACCGAAGAGCGTGCACGCATGACACGAATCGTGGCCGGGACCGTCGGTGGGCGGACGTTGCGGGTTCCCCCGGCGGGCACCCGCCCGACGAGCGACCGGGTGCGCGAGGCGCTGTTCTCGCGGCTCGCGCATCTCGGGGTGCTCGACGGCGCGCACGTCGTCGACCTGTACGCGGGGTCGGGGGCGCTCGGGCTCGAGGCGGCGAGCCGGGGGGCCGCCGCCGTGACCCTGGTCGACTCGGCGCGGCCCGCGGCCGACGTGTGCCGTCGCAACGTCGCAGACCTCGCGCTGACCGGCGTGCGGGTGGTCGCGGAGAAGGCCGAGCGGTTCGTGCTGCGCCCGGTCGCGCCCCCGTGGGACCTCGTCTTCCTCGACCCGCCCTACGACCTCGCCGAGGACGACCTCGCCGGGGTGCTCGGGGGGCTCGTCGGCGCTGCCGGCCAGCACGCGGGCCCCGCACTCGCAGCGGGCGCCGTCGTCGTCGTCGAACGGTCCTCGCGCAGCCCCGAGCCGCGCTGGCCCGAGGGGCTCGAGCAGACGGACCGTCGGTCGTACGGCGACACCGTGGTCTGGTTCGCCTCGCCGGCCGACGGCGACGAGGCGGCGACGCACGGGCCGGGATCATCGGCTCCGTCCTCCGCCTGACATACCCTGGCGAGGTGACCATCGCAGTCTGTCCCGGGTCCTTCGACCCGGTCACGCTCGGGCACCTCGACGTCGTACGCCGCGCCCGTGCGCTGTTCGACGAGGTCGTCGTCGGCGTCGCCCACAACTCGGCCAAGCAGGCCCTGCTCCCCGCCGAGCAGCGCCTCGCCCTCGCCCGCACGGCCCTCGCCGGCCTCGACGGGGTCCGGGTGGAGCTGGTCGGCGGGCTGCTCACCGACTTCTGCCGCGACCTCGGGGCGGTCGCCGTGGTGAAGGGGCTGCGCGGGGGAGCGGACTTCGATCACGAGCTGCCCATGGCGCTCATGAACCGTCACCAGACCGGCGTCGAGACGGTGTTCGTGGTCGGCGACCCCGCGCTCGGCCACATCGCGTCGTCGTTGGTCAAGGACGTCGCCCGCCACGGTGGGTCGATCGCGGACCTCGTGCCAGACGGCGTCGAGGCTGTCGTGCGGGCGGCGCTGGGCCAGGTGCCCGCGCCCGGAGGGAGCAACGGATGACCGAGAACACCCAGGCCGAGGACGGCGAGCTCGACCGGACGCAGCCCGAGGGGCTGACCGGCATCCTCGACGCGCTGAGCGCCGCGGTCACGCACGCCCGGTCGATGCCCATGTCGTCGTCGGTGCTCGTCAACCGCGCCGAGCTGCTCGATCTGCTCGACCAGGCCCACGAGGTGCTGCCGACGCAGCTGACCCGCGCGGACGAGCTGCTCGCCGACGCCGACGCCGCGCGCGGGGTCGCCCAGGGGGAGGCGGACGTGATCCTGGCGGAGGCCCGGACCCAGGCGGCCGAGCTGGTCTCCGCCGAGCACGTCACGATCGCGGCGGGCGAGCGGGCCCGCGAGATCGTCGCCGACGCGGAAGGGGTCGCGGAGGGGCTGCGACGGGACGCCGACGACTACTGCGACCGCCGGCTGGCCGACTTCGAGATCGATCTTGGCAAGGTGCTGGCCCAGGTCCAGGCCGGTCGGGCGAAGCTCGCCGGACGCCTGGGCGGCGGCGAGCCGACGCGCTGAACGAGCGCTGCGTTTGGGCGCCCACCCGCAACCGGGTAACATCCTCCGTTGGCCCTGCAGGTCTTGCACGGGCCGAACGTCTAACCTTGTCTGGAACCGCCGTGGAGCACCCGACTCACCTCGATCCCCGATCACCGTTCGTGCTCGATACCAAAGAGCTCGGTCGACGAGCGGGATCGATGCGTCAGGTGGAACGCACGATTCCGGCACCGGTGGACCTCGGCACCGACATCATCAGCATTCCCACCGGTACGGACCTTGAGCTGGAGCTTCGGCTCGAGTCCGTGATGGAGGGGGTCCTCGTCACCGGCAGCATTCGCGGCCGGGCGGTCGGGGAGTGCGTGCGCTGCCTGGAAGAGGTGCTCGACGACGTCGAGGTCTCGGTGGTGGAGCTGTACGCCTATTCGGAGCGTGCCCGGATCGCGGAAGCGGAAGGGGACGACCTCGAGGGCGTGCGTGAGCTCGAGGGCGATCTGATCGACTTCGAGCCCGCGTTGCGAGATGCGGTAGTGCCTGCGCTACCGTTCCGACCGTTGTGCCGGCCAGACTGCCCAGGGCTGTGCTCCGAGTGCGGAGCGCTCCTGGCGGACGACCCGGACCATTCGCATGAGATCCTTGACCCTCGGTGGGCCGCGCTCAACCGGCTCCAGGGTACGTTCGACGAGACGAAAGAGAGCTAGCCGTGGCTGTTCCGAAGCGCAAGATGTCGCGCAGCAACACCCGTGCGCGTCGGTCGCAGTGGAAGGCCACTGCTACCGCGCTCACCACCTGCACCCAGTGCAAGGGCAACACCCGTCCGCACATCGCTTGCCCGACGTGCGGTAACTACAACGGCCGCCAGTACGCCGAGGCCGTTCGCACCGAGCACGCCGGCTGACGAAGCCCTCGTGGCGCCGATGCAGACACGTGACGTGACCGCTGTCTCGGCCGACCAGCTCATCGAGAAGCTCGGGGTCCATCTGGACCCCGAGCTTCTCGTGCTTGCACTGACCCATCGGTCGTTCGCGCACGAGGCCGGTGGCATCCCGACCAACGAGCGGCTCGAGTTCCTCGGCGACACCGTGCTCGGCCTGGTCGTCACCGAGGCGCTGTACCGCCGTCATCCGGACCAGTCGGAGGGCGACCTCGCGAAGATGCGAGCGGCGTCGGTGTCCCAACGTGCGCTGGCCGCGATCGCGCGCACGCTCGGCCTGGGCAGCTTCGTGCTGCTGGGCAAGGGTGAGCTGACCACCGGTGGGCGGGACAAGGACTCGATCCTTGCGGACACGATGGAAGCCGTGTTCGGCGCCGTCTACCTCTCGCACGGTCTCGAGGCCGCGCGCACGCTCGTCGAACGCCTGGTGGACCCCACGCTCGACCTCGCCGCCGATCTCGGTGCGGGGCTGGACTGGAAGACCTCGCTCCAGGAGCTCGCGGCCGAGCTCGGCCTCGGCGGACCGGTGTACGAGGTCGAGGGCACCGGCCCCGATCATGAGCGCTCGTTCACCGCTCGGGCGATCGTCGGGGGTGAGGTGCGAGGGATCGGCCTCGGCTCCGCGAAGAAGATCGCCGAGCAGGAGGCCGCCGCGCTCGCGTACGGCGTGCTGCAGGCCGGCGCCAGCGGGTCCTGACCCACCCTCGTGCCCGAGCTCCCCGAGGTCGAGACCGTCCGAGACGGACTCGCCCGGCACGTCCTGGGGCGCACGGTGGCGCATGCGGAGGTGTTGCGCGAGTACTGCGTGCGGCACCACGCCGGCGGTCCGCAGGGCTTCGCCGAGGCGATCACCGGCCGGCGGTTCGAGGCAGCGGTCCGCCGCGGCAAGTTCCTGTGGCTGCTGCTCGATGACACCACCGCCGACGCCGCGCTGATGGCGCATCTCGGGATGAGCGGTCAGCTCCTCGTGCGCGAGGCGGGTGCCGTCGCCCCGCCGTCGCCGCACCTGCGCGTACGGCTCGTGCTCGACGACGGCTCCGAGCTGCACTACGTCGACCAGCGCACGTTCGGCCACCTTGCGGTGACTCCCCTCGTGGCGACGTCCGACGGCGCCCCGGGCGGCCGGGGGTCCGCAGCGCCCGTGGTCCCCGGCCCCGCGGCGCACATCGCGCGTGATCTTCTCGACCCGTCCCTCGACCGCGCCGCGCTGGTCACCGCGGTGCGCCACCGTCGCACCGGCCTCAAACGGGCCCTGCTCGACCAGCGGCTGGTCTCCGGGATCGGCAACATCTACGCCGACGAGGCGCTGTGGCGGGCGCAGCTGCACTACGCCCGCCCGACGGACACCCTGCGCCGGGTCGACGTCGAGCGCGTGCTCGACTCGGCCACCGAGGTCATGAGCGCGGCGCTGGCGGTCGGCGGGACCAGCTTCGACGCGCTGTACGTCAACGTCAACGGTCAGTCCGGCTACTTCGGCCGGTCCCTGGCCGTGTACGGCCAGGTGGGTCGGCCGTGCCCGCGGTGCGGGAGCCCGGTGGTGCGCGACGAGTTCATGAACCGCTCGTCGTTCACGTGCCCGACGTGTCAGCCGCGGCCGCGGAACGGGCGCTGGTAGCGGTCGCCGGTAGGCCGCCGGTAGGGGAGAAACGTAAAGAAAACGGACGGCAGGGTGGCGGATGACGTCGAAGGCGCTTCCTGATCGTTACGATACCGACGTGGTGATCAGCAACTTGACCTCTTCCGCCGACCGTGCGGCCGTAATCACGGTGATGATCGTCGACGATCACGAGATCGTCCGACGGGGAATCGCCGAGGTTGTCGAGCGCGCCGAGGGGATGCACGTAGTCGCCGAGGCGGGCTCCGTGGCCGACGGCGTGCGCCGTGCGGGCCTCGTGCACCCCCAGATCATGCTGGTCGACCTCCAGCTGCCGGACGGCACGGGCATCGACCTCATGAAGAAGATCCGCGAGACGCAGCCCGAGGTGAAGGCCATCGTGCTGACCTCGTTCGACGACGACGACGCGCTGGCCGCGGCGCTCGACGCCGGCGCGGTCGCCTACCTGCTCAAGAGCGTGCGCGGGGCCGAGATCACCGATGTCGTCCGCGCGGTCGCCGCGGGTCGCACGCTGCTCGACGAGCGCACGGTCACCCGGCACAAGGCGGGCCACGACGACCCGACCGAGCACCTGACCCCGAGCGAGCTGCGGGTGCTCGACCTCATCGGCGAGGGCCTGTCCAACCGCGAGATCGCCGAGCGCCTGAGCGTCGCCGAGAAGACCGTCAAGAACCACATCACCTCGCTGCTGGCGAAGATGGGCCTGCAGCGTCGCACCCAGGTCGCGGCCTGGGTGGCGGCCCGCAAGCACAGCGGCTGGCGCGCGGAGCCCGGCGACTCCTGACCCTGCTGGCCCGAGACTCCTGGCCCCGGCCCGACCAGGCTCGACCCGGCGGATCGCGTCAGGCGAGCGGGACCTGCCAGCTCAGGAGCGTGCCGCGGCCCGAGGGCGGCGACCCCAGGCTGAACGTGCCGCGATGCTGACGGGCCCGGGCGGCGAGGTTCTGCGTCCCGGAGTGCCGGTCACGCGCGACCGACAGGCCGGCACCGTCGTCCTCGACCTCGATCCCGACCGTTCCCGTCGGCCCTGACCCCGTGATCGCGACCCGCACCGCCACGGACGACGAGTGCGCGTGCCGGGCAGCGTTGGCGAGGCCTTCGCGCACGACCGCGACGACGTCGTCGGCCAGGTCCGCACCCACCACGTCGTCGATCCGGTCGAGGTCGCTCTGCGCGTCGTGGTCCTTCTTGGACGAGTCCACGACGCGGCCGTCCAGCGCGAAGACGAGCGACGGGGCGAACCCCAACCCCCGGCGCGCGAGGGACGCCTCACGGCTCAGGCGCTCGACCAGGGACGTGGCCGCATCCGGGTCGCGCAGCTGGTGCACGATGGTCCGGATCTGGCGCACCGTCGAGTCCACGCTGTCGAGCGCCTCCTCGATGATGCTGGTGAGGTTGGCCGGCTCGACGCCGCGCGCGGCCCGCCGGCGCACCGTCTCGAGCTGCATGCCCGTGGCGAACAGCTGCTGGATGGCCAGATCGTGCAGGTCGCGGGCGATCCGCTCGCGTTCGTCGAGCAGCGCCGCGACGTCCTGCGCGTGCCGGGCCTCCGCCAGGACGAAGGCCAGGGCCGCCTGCGCGGCGAACGACTGTGCCGCGACGAGGTCGCTGCGCGCGAACGGCGGGGAACCCACCTGACGCAGCAGGACGAGCACCCCGACGCTGTGCCCCGCGGTCCGCAGCGGCGCGTACAGGGCCGGTCCGAACTTGCGCATCGGGGCCAGGCTGAGCCGTTTGGCGGCGGCCAGGGACGGGACGACCTCGCCGATCCCGCGGGTGAACGCGAGCCAGGACTTCCCGTCCGGCGGCATGGTGAGCCCGAGCAGCTCCTCGTGGGCGAGGCCGTCGACGATCTCGATGACCAGCTTGTCGCCCAGGCCGGGAAGCACGAGCGCGGAGGTGTCCGCCTTCGCGATCTCCCGTGCCGTGCTGGCGATCTGCTGCAGGGCCTCCTCCTCCTCGGCGCCCTCGAGCAGCATCGTGGTGATCTTCTGGCCCGCCTGGAGCCAGTGCTGGCGCCGGTCGGCGTCGGCGTAGAGCGTCGCGTTCTGGATGGCGACGGCCACGGCGGCCCCCAGCGCGGTGACCACCGCCTCGTCGTCCTCGTTGAAGCCGCCCTCCTTCTCGGAGAGGTAGAGGTAGCCGAAGACCTCCTCGCGCACGCGCACGGCGGCGCCGAGGAAGGAGCCCATCGGCGGGTGGTTGCTCGGGAACCCCTGGAACGCGGGGTGGTCGGTGAGGTCTTCGAGGCGCAGCACCCCGTGCGCGGGAATCTGACCGAGCACGCCGATCGAGTGCGGCGAGTTGGCCAGCTGGGCGACGATCGAGTCGTCCAGCCCGCTCTGCACGAAGGTCAGCGAGACGCCGTGCTCGTCCAGGATGTTGATCGCCCCGTAGCGCGCACCGGTCAGCTCGGTGCTCGCCTCGACGAAGCGTTCGAGCAGGCTGGGAAGGTCCAGGTCGGCCGCGAGGGAGAGGACCGCGCGCAACAGGTCGGAGGTTCCCGCCGGCGCTGGTCGTTGGTCGATGGTCATGTCGCTTCTCTCGCTCGCGTTCAACTACCCCCACGGTACGTGGGGTTGTGACTCGCTCGTTCGCGCGGCGGACCGGTCGCACCGTTCGGCCCTGCGCCGGGCGTGGTGTGCGGGGCCTGGCGGCCGGGGGAGGGGCTCCGTCGAGACGCGTGGACGCGCCTATCATGGGCGCAGCCCCCTTGCCCGTCAGTCTCATTCGGAGGACCCCATCACGGATCCGCTCGCCCTGCACGACGTCTATTTCGGGGCGCCGGAACCTGAAGAACCCGCACGCGAGGTCATCGAGGTCACCTCGCCGGACGCGGTCGCGAGGCTGACCGACCGGGCGGACGTCGTCAAGGTCAAGGGCCGGTTCGCGGTCGTGAACACCGATCGGACCGCGCACGAGGCGATGATCGAGGACCTCCTGTTCATCGGCGCCGCGCTCGAGGAGGCCGGGATCCGGTACCTCCTGGTGCGCGGCAACGACCGCCGCCCCGTCCTCGCGGCGGACTGGAAGGACCGGGTCGAGCTGCGCCGGGTGCTCGCCGCCGCGTGCCGCGACGAACCGTTCTACTCGATGACCGTCGACGCGAAGAAGAAGACGGCGCTACTCGTCTCCGACGGCGCCCTGTCCCTCGGGGGCAAGGCCCGCATCTTCCGGCTCTACCGGCCGCGCGTCGAGCCCGTGGGCGGGCTCACGTACGGCTCGTCGGGGGGCGTCCAGCTCGAGCTGTGGTCGTGGGAGGACGGGAACCTCGTCCTGCCGATCGAGAACTCGCTCACGCGCCGCACGCTGCCCGCCGCCGAGGCGGTCCGCGGAACGGTCGAGCGGTTCGGCCGCACCTGGCCGACGATCGAGAACATGTTCGCCGACCACGCCACGGACATCGACTTCGACATCGACCTGGTGTTCTCCTGGGTCGACGGGAACTCCCCGGAGTACCGGGCCGCGCGCGCCCTGCGGATGGAGGGCGTCGTCGTCGGCGAGGGGGACGACTCCGAGGCCCGCTACCAGCAGATCAACGAGCTCAAGTACGCCCTGCGGTCCATCTACATGTTCGCCCCGTGGATCCGGCGGATCTTCATCGCGACGGACTCGCCGGCGCCCGAGTGGCTCGCCGACCACCCCGGCGTCACCCTGGTGCGGAGCGAGGACCACTTCGCGGACGTCTCGGTGCTCCCGACGCACAACTCGCAGGCGGTCGAGTCCCAGCTGCACCACATCGAGGGGCTGTCCGAACACTTCTTGTACTCGAACGACGACATGTTCCTCGGCCGGCCGCTCGGCCCCGACATGTTCTTCTCGCCGGGCGGCATCACGAAGTTCGTCCAGGCAGGTACCCGCATCGGCCTGGGCGACAACCACCTGGACCGCAGCGGCTTCGAGAACGCGGCCCGGGTCAATCGCCGTCTGCTGCAGGAGAAGTTCGGCCGGATCACCACCCGGCACCTCGAGCACTGCGCCACCCCGCTGCGCCGCAGCGTGCTCCTGGAGATGGAGCAGGAGTTCGCCGCGGAGTTCGCGGCCACGGCCGGGAGCCGGTTCCGAGCCAAGGACAACATCTCGGTGACCAACTCGCTCTACCACTACTACGCCCTGCTGACCGGCCGCGCGGTCACCCAGGAGAACGCCCGGGTCCGGTACGTGGACACCACGCTCACCTCC
Organism: Pengzhenrongella frigida; assembly: GCF_004168625.1. GTDB lineage: Bacteria > Actinomycetota > Actinomycetes > Actinomycetales > Cellulomonadaceae > Pengzhenrongella > Pengzhenrongella frigida. Next base: position 16,897 of record NZ_SDWW01000038.1, on the reverse strand, counting down.
GGTCTGGCCTGCCTCGACCAGCTCCTGAGGAAGCGCTCGCACGACTTCTTCTGCCTCAACGACGGCAGCTTTCCTGAGGTGAGCGCGGAGGAGCGCACGCGCCGGGTCACGGACTTCCTGGAGCGGTACTTCCCCATCGCTGCGCCCTGGGAGAAGTAGCCGGTCGGCTTCGCGCGGCGCTTGCCCGCCGCGCGCAGCCGAATCGTGTCGACGGGTACATCTTCAGGCCGCTGTGCGATACTTGCCGTGGTCCTGAGGGTGTCCACACCGCCTCCAAGGCTGATGACCGTGCTCGCCGCAACTGCGCTCCGCGGCTCGCCGCGCCGCCGCCGCCCCACCAGGGCGAACAGGCGGGCGCCGGCGCCGCCCGCCTCTTGTGGCCAGTCGCGACCGACTTCCGTCGCCGCGCAACCGCGTGAGCGACGACTGACCGCCCGCGGGTGCCGGGGAGTGTGGACGGCAGCCGGGGCACACAGGAGTACCACGAGTGACGCTCGAAAACACGTCCGACAACACCCCCGTCGAATCGCCGTCGGGCAACCCCGACGCAACCGCGGCACAGCCCGTGGTGAAGGCGCCCCGGCGCCGCGCGACCCGCAAGACCGCGGCACCCGGCATCGTGGCCGCGCCGGTCGAGACAGCCGCGACCAGCACCGCCCCGGCAGGTGACGCTGCGGCCTCGGCCGACGCGGACGCCGACGCGCCGACCCGTGCCCCGCGCAAGGCCGCCGCCAAGCGCGCGCCGGCCAAGCGCGCCTCTACGCGGGTCACGAAGAAGGCAGCCGCTCCGGTCCACGTCGACGTCGACGTGGTGGAACCCGCCTCGGCCGAGATCGCGCCAGAGCCCACCGCCGTCGCCGCCGCCCCGGTCGAACTTCTCGCCGAGGCGCCCTCTGAGCCGGCCGAGCCGACCACCCGGGGACGCGGCCCGCGCCGGGCGACCCGCGCCTCGCGCTCCACCCTCGATGTCTTTGCCGAGCTCGCACCCGTGGCCGCCTCCCGCGCCGCTGCGGAGACCGCGGACGAGCCCGTCGAACCGGCCGACGAGCCTGAGCTCGCCACCCCGGGCGCCATGACCGCACTCCTGTTCCAGTCGGCCGACGCGACCACCCGGCCGCGCCGCCGCCGGGCCCAGTCGCCCGCGGGCCCGCCCCGCGCCGCCGAGGAGGCCCCGATCGAGCCCACCCGCACGCCGTTCGACACCTCGCGGACCCCGTTCGACTCGGGTCGTGCCCCGAGCACGAGCCCTGCCCCCCGGACGGACACCCGGCCCGAGGTCGAGGTGGAGCCGGAGTCCGACGCGGCACCGGCCAAGCGCACGTCGCGTCGGCGTGGCTCGTCGAGGGCGAACGCGGCCGTCGAAGAGCTGCTGGCGACCGCCACACCCGACGAGGCGCCCGAGGGCGAGGTCGTGGCCCGTCGTGACGACCGCGGTGACCGTGGACCGCGCGGAGGCCGTGGCCGTGGTGGCCGCGGTCGCGGTGCACGCGACGTCGAGGAACAGGTCGCGCCGGACCTCGCCCTCGACGAGGACGAGACGGCCGAGGACCTGGCCGCCGACGATCTGACTACCGAGGACGTCTCGGCCGAAGACCAGTCGGCTGAGGACCAGTCCGCCGAGGACTCGACGGACGAGGTCGACGAGGACGAGGAGTCCGGCGATGGTGGGCCCCGCCGTCGCCGTCGTCGTGGTGGCCGCGGTCGTCGCGGACGCAGCGGCACGGACGACGCCGACACGGACAGCAACGATCGCAACAACGCCGATCGCAACGCCACGGATCGCCCCGGTGCAGATCGTGGCGCTGCCGCGACCGACGACACGACGCCGACCGACGAGGACCACCAGGGCGCGGACGAGTCCGAGGACGACGACCAGGGTGGCGAGGGCGGCGGTTCGAGCCGTCGCCGTCGTCGTCGCCGTCGCAGCGGGCGTGGGGGAGAGGGCGTCGACTCCGAGCCGGTCAGCCAGCCCACGCGCTCGCGCGGCGGGCGCTCCTCGGCCCAGACGTCTCCGCCGGCCGCCGACGAGGTCACCGCGCTGCGCGGCTCGACCCGGCTCGAGGCCAAGCGCCAGCGCCGCCGCGAGGGGCGCGATGCCGGTCGTCGTCGGACGATCGTCACCGAGTCGGAGTTCCTCGCTCGCCGCGAGTCCGTCGACCGGTCGATGGTCGTGCGCGAGATCGACGGCGCGACGCAGATCGCCGTGATGGAGGACGGGGTGCTCGTCGAGCACTACGTCTCCCGCCAGGCGCAAGCGTCGATGGCCGGGAACGTCTACCTCGGTCGGGTGCAGAACGTGCTCCCGAGCATGGAAGCCGCGTTCGTCGACGTCGGCAAGGGCCGCAACGCGGTCCTGTACGCCGGCGAGGTGAACTGGGACGCCGCCGGCCTCGAAGGCCAGCCGCGCCGCATCGAGCAGGCGCTCAAGTCCGGCGACTCGGTCCTGGTCCAGGTGACCAAGGACCCGATCGGCCAGAAGGGTGCCCGGCTCACGTCGCAGGTCACGCTGGCCGGCCGGTACCTGGTCTACGTGCCCGGCGGCGGCATGACCGGGATCTCCCGCAAGCTCCCCGACAACGAGCGCGCCCGCCTGAAGAAGCTGCTCCGCGAGATCGTCCCGGACACGGCCGGCGTCATCGTGCGCACCGCGGCCGAAGGGGCGAGCGAGGACGAGCTGCGCGCCGACATCACCCGCCTGCAGGAGCAGTGGACCGCCATCGAGAAGAAGGCCAAGACCGCCTCCTCGCCGGCATTGCTGCAGGGTGAGCCGGACCTCGCGATCCGCGTCGTGCGCGACATCTTCAACGGCGACTTCGGGTCGCTCGTGGTCGAGGGCGACGAGGCGTGGGACACCATCTCGGGGTACATCGGTGCGCTCGCGCCGGACCTCGCCCAGAAGGTCACCCGCTGGACCGGGACGGGCGACGTGTTCGCCGCCTACCGGGTCGACGAGCAGCTCGCCAAGGGCATGGACCGCAAGGTCTGGCTGCCCTCGGGTGGCTCGCTGGTGATCGACCGCACGGAGGCCATGACGGTCGTCGACGTCAACACCGGCAAGTTCACCGGTGCGGGCGGCACGCTCGAGGAGACGGTCACCCGGAACAACCTCGAGGCCGCCGAGGAGATCGTCCGCCAGCTCCGGCTGCGTGACATCGGCGGGATCATCGTGATCGACTTCATCGACATGGTGCTCGAGTCGAACCGGGACCTCGTCCTGCGCCGGCTCGTCGAATGCCTCGGGCGCGACCGCACCAAGCACCAGGTGGCCGAGGTCACCTCGCTCGGGCTCGTCCAGATGACCCGCAAGCGGGTCGGGCAGGGCCTCGTCGAGGCGTTCAGCGAGACCTGCGAGCACTGCAACGGGCGCGGCTTCATCGTGCACACGGAGCCGAACGACAGGGCCGGTCACGCGGGCGACGGCGCGCAGGGCGGGCACTCGCACGGCTCCGCGTCGTCGGGCTCGACGGATGGCGACAGCGACTCCAAGGGCTCGCGCCGCAAGCGTGGGGCCGCCAAGGACATCTCCGCCCTCGCGGGTGCCGCGCCGCTTCCTGCGGTGCCGGTCCTCCCGGAGGTCAGAGCTGCGGTCAAGGCCACGCTCGCGACGATCGCCGCTGCTGCGGCGCACGCTCACGAGCACGGTCACGAGCTCGGCGGACGGACCGGCCAGCCTGGCCAGACCGGCCCGGCCGACCTCCCGTTGGGGTTCGACGCCGACGAGACGCTCGAGCTGTTCCCGGTCGCGCCCGAGGTCTTCGACCTGGGCGAGGCCGAGACGGATACCGTCCCGCAGCAGTGAGCTGTTCCCTCGGGTCGCCGGCGTCGGCCGGTGACCCGAGGGCCTACCCGGCCCCGTTTGACCCTGCCGGGTGGATTCCGTACTCTTGACCGTCGGCGCGCTTAGTGCGCGCAGACCCTGTGTGCCCGCGCAGCCCGAAGGGCAACGTCGCGAAGAGCACGCCGCAGACGCAAGTTATTGACCGAGCAGAGATGAGCAGCAACGTGGTGTACGCGATCGTGAAATCGGGTGGCCGCCAGGAGAAGGTGTCGGTCGGCGACATCGTCGTCATGGACCGCCAGTCCGCCAAGACGGGTTCGATCATCGAGCTCCCGGCCCTGCTGCTTGTTGACGGGGAGAACGTGACGACCGACGCCGAGGTTCTGGCGAAGATCAAGGTCACGGCCGAGGTCGTCCGGGACGAAAAGGGCCCGAAGATCGACATCCTCAAGTACAAGAACAAGACCGGCTACCGCCGGCGCCTGGGTCACCGCCAGAAGCTGACCCGCGTCAAGGTCACCAGCATCTCCTGACTCTCCCGTGCGGCCTCGACGGCTCGCATCGGATCCCCTTCCACCAGTAGCACGAAAGCAGGTTTGAGATGGCACACAAGAAGGGCGCAAGCTCCTCTCGTAACGGGCGCGACTCCAACGCGCAGCGCCTGGGCGTCAAGCGTTTCGGTGGTCAGCTCGTCAATGCCGGCACGATCATCGTTCGCCAGCGCGGCACGCACTTCCACCCCGGGATCAACGTCGGACGGGGCGGCGACGACACGCTGTTCGCGCTGACCGCCGGTGCGGTCCTGTTCGGGACGCGTCGCGGCCGGAAGGTCATCGACATCGTCGCCGCTGCGTGACGAAGGTCGAAACCTGTTCGTAGTCTTCACGATGATGGGGTGCACCGGTAGCGGTGCGCCCCTTCGTCGTCTCTCACTAGTTGTACCGAAGCAAGGAGGAGCCAGCCGTGGCGACATTCGTCGACCGGGTCGTGCTGCACGCCACCGGGGGTGACGGCGGAAACGGCTGTGCCTCGATCCACCGGGAGAAGTTCAAGCCCCTTGCCGGTCCCGACGGTGGCACGGGAGGCCGCGGCGGGTCCGTGATCATCGTCGTCGACCCCCAGATCACCACCCTGCTCGAGTTCCACCACTCCCCGCACTGGCACGCGCAGTCCGGCACCCAGGGCATGGGCAACTACCGCCAGGGCTCCTCGGGTGACGACCTCGTCCTCGGGGTCCCGGACGGCACCGTGGTGAAGTCGACCGACGGTGTGGTCCTCGCCGACCTCGTCGGCCTCGGCGCGCGCTACGTCGTGGCGCCCGGCGGGCACGGTGGCCTCGGCAACTTCTCCCTCGCCTCTCCGCGCCGCATCGCGCCCGGCTTCGCCCTGCTGGGCGAGCCCGGCGAGGAGAACGACGTCGTCCTCGAGCTCAAGACGATCGCCGACGTCGCGCTCATCGGTTTCCCGAGCGCGGGCAAGTCCAGCCTGATCGCCGCGATCTCGGCCGCTCGTCCGAAGATCGCCGACTACCCGTTCACCACGCTCATCCCGAACCTCGGCGTGGTGCAGGCCGGCTCGTCGCGGTACACCGTCGCGGACGTGCCGGGCCTGATCCTCGGTGCGAGCGAAGGCAAGGGGCTCGGGCTCGAGTTCCTGCGCCACATCGAGCGGTGCTCGGTCCTCGTGCACGTGATCGACTGCGCGACGCTCGAGCCCGACCGGGACCCGCTCAGCGACCTCGACGTGATCGAGGCCGAGCTCGCGCAGTACGGCGGCGACGTCGGCATCGACGGTGGGCGGGTGCCGCTCACCGAGCGCCTGCGCATGGTCGTCCTCAACAAGATCGACGTCCCCGAGGCCCGCGACCTCGCCGACATGGTGCGCCCCGAGCTGGAGGCCCGCGGCCTGCAGGTCTTCGAGATCTCGGCCGCGAGCCACGAGGGTCTGCGCCCGCTGACCTTCGCGCTCGCCGCGCTGGTCGAGAAGCACCGACGGGAGTCCGCGGACATCGTCCCGACGCGCACGGTCCTGCGGCCCAAGGCCGTGGACGACGCCGGCTTCACCGTCTCGCGGCGCGAGGAGGCCGGCCGGGAGTACTTCCAGATCCTCGGCACGCGGCCCGAGCGCTGGGTGCGCCAGACCCAGTTCTCGAACGACGAGGCGGTGGGCTACCTGGCCGACCGGCTCGCCCGGCTGGGGGTCGAGGAGTCCCTCTTCGCCGCCGGTGCCGTGGCGGGTGCCGAGGTCGTCATCGGGTCCGGCCCCAGCGCCGTCGTGTTCGACTGGGAGCCGACGCTGCTGACCGGCTCCGAGCTGCTCGGCGGACCGCGCGGGACGGACCTGCGGCTCGAGCAGCACGCACGCCCGACCCGCCTGGACAAGCGCAAGGAGTACAAGGACCGGATGGACGCGAAGACCGAGGCCCGCGCCGAGCTCTGGACCGAGCGCGAGGCAGGGGTCTGGACCGACGACGACCTCGTCGACCCCGCGCAGGATCCCGGCGAGGCCGAGGCTCCCGGTTGGTCGGACGGGTCGACCGGAGCTGGCACCACCATCGGGTCGTGACCATCGCGCCCGTCAGCGACCGGAGCCTGCTCGCAGGCGCCGGTCGCGTCGTGGTCAAGGTCGGGTCGTCCTCGCTCACGGGCGCGGACGGCCGGCTCGACCATGCAGCGCTGCGGGCACTGGTCGATGTGCTCGCCGCGCGCCGCGCTGCCGGCGTGCGGGTCGTGCTCGTGTCGTCGGGAGCGATCGCCGCCGGGATCGGGCCGCTCGGGCTGCATTCCCGGCCGCGGGACCTCGCCACGGCGCAGGCCGCGGCGTCGGTCGGTCAGGGCCTTCTCGTGGCGGCCTACACCGAGGCGTTCGCCGCGCACGGCCTGCGGGTCGGGCAGGTGCTGCTCACCGCGGAGGACACCATCCGGCGCGTGAACTACCGCAACGCCCGGCGCGCCCTCACCCGGCTGATCGAGCTCGGCGTCGTGCCGATCGTCAACGAGAACGACACCGTGGCGACCGACGAGATCCGCTTCGGGGACAACGACCGGCTCGCCGCGCTCGTGTCGAACCTCGTGCACGCCGACGCGATGGTCCTGCTGACCGACGTCGATGCGCTCTACGACGGTCCCCCCGCCCGTGGCGGTGCCCGAAAGATCACCACGGTCAGCGGACCGGCAGACCTGGTGGGGGTCGAGGTGACCGGGCGCGGTGCGTCGGTCGGGACCGGCGGCATGGTCACCAAGATCGACGCGGTCGCGATCGCCACGGGTTCCGGCATCCCCGTCGTGCTGACCTCGGCCGCCCTCGCCGGGCCGGCCCTGGCCGGCGACGAGGTCGGCACCTGGTTCACCCCGACCGGGCGTCGACGCTCGAACCGGCTGCTCTGGCTCGCGCATGCCGCGCACACCAACGGCCGGCTCGTGCTCGACGACGGCGCGGTGCGCGCGCTCCAGGGCGGCCTCGCCTCGCTGCTCCCGGCCGGGATCACCGCCGTCGAGGGCGACTTCGAGGCCGGCGACCCGGTCGAGATGGTCAGCGCTGCCGGGACCGTCGTGGCCCGCGGCCTGGTGTCTTTCGACGCCGTCGAGGTCCCGTCGCTGCTCGGGCGGTCGACGTCGTCCCTGCGCGAGGAGTTCGGCCCCGGGTACGACCGGGTGGTCGTGCACCGCGACGATCTCGTCCTCGTGCGGCGACCTCGCCGATGACGGCGCCGTCGGGCATCACCATCCGGCTCGCGCACCCGCACGAGCACGCCGAGGTCGGCCTGCTGACCGTGGCCGGGTTCGCCGCGGGACCCTACGGCGCGGCCACCGACCCCGACCGGGTGGCGCTGCTGCACGACGCCGCCGGGCGCGCGGAGGCCGGGGAGCTCCTGGTCGCGGTCGACGACGCCACCGGCGAGCTCGTCGGCACGGCGAGCCTGCTGCGGGCGGGGGCCCGGTACTCCCGGCGCGCCCTGCCGGACGAGGCGGAGGTGCGGCTGCTGGCGACGTCGCAGGCCGGACGTGGCCGCGGGGTGGGGGCCGCCCTGATGGAGTCCGCCCTCGAACGGGCCCGCGGCTGGGGGGTGACTGCGCTGGTCGTGGACACCGGGCCGGGGAACCTCACCGCGCAGCGGCTGTACCACCGCCTCGGCTTCGAACGCGTCCCCGAACGGGAGACCACCCACATCCCCGGCGTCGGCGTGCTCATCGTCTTCCGTTTCGCGCTGCAGCCCGGCGACGGTGTGCTGGTCCGGCTCGTGCGCGTCGAGGAGCTCGATCGCGTCTCCGAGCTGTCCGTCTCGGCCTACGCGGGCGACTTCGGCGACCTGTCCCCGACCTACCTCGCCTCGATCGCGGACGTCGCCCCACGGGCGCTCGAGCACGAGGTCTGGGTCGCCGAGGACCGCGCGACGGGCGCGCTGCTCGGTACGGTCGCCACCCCGCGGCCGGGCTCCCACATCTCCCCGTTGGGGCGGCCCGGCGAGCTCGACTTCCGCCTGCTCGCGGTCGATCCGGCCGCGCGCGGGCGGGGCCTCGGCACCCTGCTGACGTGTCACGTCATCCGGCTCGCGCGTCTGCGCGGCCTGCGGCGCGTGGTGCTCAACAGCGGCCCCGAGATGTTCACCGCGCACCGCCTCTACGAGCGCCTCGGGTTCGTGCGGCTGCCCGAGCGCGAGACGTTCCTGCCCGACGGGCGTCGGCTGTACGCGTTCGGCCTCGATCTGCCCGACTGAGCTCGGCGACCCGCCGGGTTCCTCGCCGGACGTGATCGGTGCCCGACGACGGTGCCCTGCGCTGAGACGCCCCTGCCCGAGGCGTGGACCCTCGGACTACCCTCGGAGGATGACCACGCTCAGCCACCGACAGACCGGCGACGGCTCCGGGTCCACGACCCCCGAACCGTCCTCCGCCGCGGCCCCCACCGCCGACGCCGATGAGGTTCGCGACGCGGTGCTCGACGTCGCGCGGCGCGCCAAGGTCGCCGCCCGCACGCTCGCCACGGCGACCCGAGGGACCAAGGACGCGGCCCTGCTGGCCCTCGCCGATGCGCTCGTGGCGGCGACGGACGAGATCGTCGCGGCGAACACGCAGGACGTCGAGCGCGGGCGGGCGAGCGGTACGTCGCCGGGGCTGCTCGACCGCCTCACCCTCACCCCCGACCGCATCGTGGCGATCGCCGCCGCGCTCCGCGAGCTCGCCGCGCTGCCCGACCCGGTCGGTGAGGTCGTGCGCGGCTCGACGCTCCCGAACGGGCTGCGGCTGCGGCAGGTGCGCGTCCCGATGGGCGTGGTCGGGATGATCTACGAGGCGAGGCCGAACGTGACCGTCGATGCCGCGGGCCTGGCCCTGAAGAGCGGCAACGCCGTCATCCTGCGTGGCGGCTCGGCCGCGGCCAGGTCGAACGAGGTCATCGTGTCGGTCCTGTCGCGGGCCCTGCTCGCCCAGGGGCTGCCCGGGGACGCGGTGCAGTCGATCGATTCGTACGGGCGTGCGGGTGCGGTCGCGCTGATGCACGCACGCGGGCTCGTCGACCTGCTCGTGCCGCGCGGCGGAGCGGATCTCATCCAGACGGTCGTGCGGGAGTCCACCGTGCCCGTGGTCGAGACCGGCACGGGCAACTGCCACGTGTACGTCGATGCGAGCGCCCAGATCGACGTGGCGCTGCCGATCCTGCTGAACTCGAAGACCCAGCGCACCGGCGTGTGCAACGCGGCCGAGACCCTGCTCGTGCACGCGGACGTCGCGGACGCCTTCCTTCCGGCCGCCCTCGCCGCCCTCGGTGCCGCGGGCGTCGTCGTGCACGGTGACGCGCGGACCGCCGCGCTCGCGCCGTCGGGGCTGACGGTGATCCCCGCCACGGACGAGGACTGGGCTCGGGAGTACCTCGCGCTCGAGATCGCGGTCGGGGTCGTGGACGACCTCGACAGCGCGATCGAGCACATCCGGACCTGGACGTCCGGCCACACCGAGGCGATCGTCACGCGCGATCTCGCGTCCTCCGAGCGATTCGTCGCCGAGCTCGACTCGGCGGTGATCATGGTGAACGCGTCGACCCGGTTCACGGACGGGGGCCAGTTCGGCCTCGGTGCCGAGATCGGCATCTCGACGCAGAAGCTCCACGCACGGGGCCCGATGGGCCTCGGCGAGCTCACCACGACGAAGTGGATCGTCAACGGCGAGGGCCAGGTCCGCCCCTGATCGGCGGTGCGATCGAGCGACTTGTGGGGGAGGTCGGGCGTCCGCCCGATTTCCCGGCATGCGACACTGGACCTTCCGTGCGTGGGTCGGCGCGCGGGTGACCCCACCCTTTGGAGGATGTCGTGCACGCTGCCCTGCAGATGGCCGAGAAGGTCGTTGAGCACTCGAACGAGCTGCCCTTCTCGCCGGCGGTCTTCGGTGTGGCCGGCTTCGGAGGGCTCGCTGCGCTCCTGCTGGTGGCGTACGCGTTTCGGAGCGTCGGAACCCGCCACTGATCGATCGGCAGAGGGAACCCATGACGCAGCGTCGACCTCGGATCGGGGTGATGGGTGGGACGTTCGACCCCGTCCACCACGGCCACCTGGTTGCCGCGAGCGAGGCAGCGGCCCAGTTCGACCTGGACGAGGTGATCTTCGTCCCGACCGGCCAACCCTCGTTCAAGCAGCACCAGGACGTCTCACCCGCCGAGCACCGCTACCTGATGACCGTGATCGCGACCGCATCGAATCCGCGGTTCACGGTCAGCCGGGTCGACGTCGATCGTGCGGGGACGACCTACACCGTCGACACGCTGCGGGACCTGCTCGCGTCGCGCCCCGGTTCGGACCTGTTCTTCATCTCCGGCGCCGACGCGATCGAGCAGATCCTGCGCTGGAAGGATGCGGACCACCTGTTCACGATGGCGCAGTTCGTCGCCGTCACCCGGCCGGGTCACGTGCTCTCCGTGGCCGGGCTGCCTCCGGACCGCGTCAGCGTCCTCGAGGTACCCGCTCTGGCCATCTCGTCGACCGACATCCGGGCCCGCGTCCGGGCCGGCCATCCGGTCTGGTATCTGGTTCCCGACGGAGTGGTGCAGTACATCGCGAAGCATGGTCTATATCGAGGTCCCGACGATGAGTAACGAACCTGGCGAGCGCCGCCGCCGACGCGAGCTCGAACGTGCGCGTGAGGTCGCGGCCGCCGAGCAGGCCGCCGCTCCGGCGCAGGCTTCCGCTGCGCCGGCGGCCGCTGCACCAGCTCCACCCGCGCCGCACACCCTGTCCCGGCGCGAGCTCCGCGAGAGTGAACGGGCCCGCGCAGCGGCCGAGCTCGCGGCGGCCGAGCGTGCGGCGAACGCCGGGGCTGCGGCCCCGGAGGCACGCCCCCGCCCGACGTCGACCGCGTCGTCTGCGCCCCCACCGACGGTGACGCCAGGTGTGCCCGCCGCGGCGAAGGTCGACCCGTCGCCGGCACGCGAGCCGAGGACGGATACCCCCGCGGCACGTGCGCCGAAGGCCGACACCCCTGCGGCACGCGAGCCGAGGACGGATACCCCCGCGGCACGTGCGCCGAAGGTCGCGCCGGCTGAAGCTCCGGCGAAGCCGCAGAAGCCCGCGGCCGAGGTCCCGAGAGCGGGGTCGGGGTCGGCGCAGCGCACGTTCGAGTCGCCGTCGACCTCCGCACCGGCGCCCTGGACCCCCTCTTCGCCCTCGTCCACGCCCACACCCCCGACCGTCCAGCGGTCGTACTCCAAAGAGACCCCGCCGCCCACGGGTGGCCGACCGGGCGACGGAGCTGACGAGTCGACGTCGTCCACCGGCGGTCTGGGATCCCTGTCGATCCAGGGTCCGGCGACGCCACCGTCGCGCCGATCGATGCGGCGCCCGGTGAGCCCCGTCGACACAGCCCGGACCCCGGTGGTCCACCCGCCCGCGACGACAGGGACGATCCGGTCAGTCGCGCCCGCTGCCTCCACCGGCGCCGAGCGGGCCGCCCGGGCGGACAGCGCCACGTCCGGCCGCGGGTACCCGCCCGTCGCGCCGCGACGGTCGGCGCTGTCCCCGCGGGTGTCCTCGACCGGCCAGCCGGGGGCCGACGAGCGCCCGACGTCGGCCGTCCCGCCGTCCGCCGCCCTGTTCGGCCCCGGCCCTGCGGCGCCGCCCGCTGCCGGTCCGGCGCCGACCACGGTGCCGCCGAAAGCGGGGGACCGGTCGGCGCAGTCGACCCCCGCCGCCTCCGTCGCCCCGCCACCCTCCGCTCCGGAGACCTCCTGGAGTGCGCTCCCCGAGATCTCCGCAGCGGACGCTGTGGGGCCGGAACCTCAGGACTCGACGCCGTCGCGATCGGGCGGCGCTCCGCTGACGCCCCGATGGGGGCACGTCCCGACCGGATCCTTCGATGCGATCACGCGCCCACCCGAGGAAGAGGAAGCGCCTGCGGCCCCGGTAGGATCGACGGCTGACGGGGATGAAGCCGACCCCCGCCCGCGCGCCACGTCATACACGTGGTTGCAGGTAGTGGCGCTGGCCCTGGTGGCCTTCGTCCTCGGCTTCCTCGTCTGGCTACTCATCAAAGACTCGTCCGAGCCCGGTGCGGCCGGTGCCTCGGCCCCGGCGCCCACCACTTCATCATCGGGGACCTCGTGGCCCCATCTAGGAGAACTGTGACTGCCACCGACCGTGCCGTTGAACTGGCGATCGCTGCGGCCCGCGCCGCCTCCGCCCTCAAGGCGGACGAGATCATCGCCCTCGACGTCAGCGAGCAGCTCGTGCTGACCGACGTGTTCCTGATCGCCTCCGGCACCAACGAACGCCAGGTCGGCGGCATCGTCGATGCCATCGAAGAGGCCCTGCACAAGCTCGGCGCCAAGCCGATCCGGCGCGAGGGCAAGTCCGCCGGCCGGTGGGTCCTGATCGACTTCGGCGACATCGTCGTTCACGTCCAGCACGCCGAGGACCGCGTCTACTACGCCCTCGAGCGCCTCTGGAAGGACTGCCCGGTCATCGAGCTGCCCGAAGACGCTCGGGGCGGAGACGGTTCGGCGGAGATCTCGGCGTGAGTGCGGGGACCGTGCTGCTCTGGCGGCACGGGCGAACCGCACACAACGCGACCATGCGGCTGCAGGGCCAGGTCGACATCCCGCTCGACGTCGTCGGCGAGCGGCAGGCACGGGCGGCCGCCGCCGCGCTGGTCGCGACCACCAAGCCGGCGCTGATCGTCGTGTCCGACCTCGGTCGGGCGGCGGCCACCGCGGGCTACCTGTCCGAGCTCACCGGCCTGGAGCCGGTGGTCGAGCCGCGCGTGCGCGAACGCAGCTTCGGGGTCTGGGAGGGTCTGACCGGCGAGGAGATCTCCGCCGGCTGGGCGACCGAGTACGCCACCTGGAAGTCCGGCGGTGAGCCCGAGAACGTCGGCGCGGAGAGTCGCGGCGAGGTTGCCGAGCGCATGGTCGAGGCGATCACGGAGCACTCGGCGGGGCTGAGCAAGGACGAGGCGCTCGTCGTCGTCTCGCACGGTGCGGCCATCACGCTCGCGGTGACCGCCCTGCTCGGCCTGGACATCGCCGGGTGGCGGGGCATCGCCGGGCTGACGAACGCGCACTGGACCGAGCTGCGACGCAACCCGGCCGGCATGGAGCCGGCGTGGCGGCTCTTCGGCCACGACCTCGGCCCGTCGACCTCGATCGACGACTGGAACGCGGGAACCGACCTTGCGTGAGTGGGCCGTCGGCCGGCGTTCCGCGCTCAGAACGTGGCGCGGACGGCCGCTCCGGGCGCCGATTGGTGAACTCGGGCGTTCGTAGCCTAGACTTCACGACGCCCGCAAGGGTGAGTACGAGTACGGGGCTGTGGCGCAGCTGGTAGCGCACCTGCATGGCATGCAGGGGGTCAGGGGTTCGAGTCCCCTCAGCTCCACCGAAGTCGCAGGTCACGGGCCATGTCTGGGCTCCCGGAAGGGGGCGAGGCATGGCTCGTGGGCATTTATTGGGCACTTTGGCGTCGCCACTCGACCTCGCACCGTCCGATATCGACCGATCTCGGAGTGTGTCGCGTCCGGCACACCTAGGTGTCATGGACACGAACAACACCTCCCCGCGCACCCTCGAGGTGCTGTCGCTGCCGGAGCTCGCCGAGCGGCTCCACGTCACCGCGCAGACTCTGTATGACCTGCGCTCCAAAGGCCGCGGACCGCGCGGCTTCCGCGTCGGGTCCCGGCTCATGTTCCGTGTGATCGAGATCGAGGACTGGCTCGCCCGCATGGAGGCCGACGACGGACGAAGGCATGACCGGAGCCTGCAGTGAGCGGCCGGCCGCGCACCTCGATCGGGACGTTCGGTGAAATCCGGCTGGTGGACCTGGGCGGCAAGTACGTCGCCGAGACCCGGTTTCGGGACCTGGACGGCCGGCTGCGCAAGGTTCGTGCAACCGCGCCGTCGGCACGGGCGGTGCGATCCTTGATCAAGGACCGCCTGGCCGCCCGTGTCGGGTACGGCAGCGGCGGGCTGCTGCGCCTGTCCAGCCCGTTCGCGGAACTCGCCGAGCTGTGGCTCGAAGACCTCCGGACGCGGGACATCTCCGAGGGCACCAAGGAGAACTACCGCGACGACCTCCGGCTGCATGTGCGGCCGTTCTTCGCCAGCTACACGCTCGGTGAGCTCACCACGGGCAGGGTAGAAGTGTTCCTCAAGCAGGAGCTGGCGATCTCCTACTCGCGGGCCAAGCACTCCAAGACGCTGCTCAGCATGCTCTTCGCGTTCGCGCTGCGCCACGATGCGATTCCGCGGAACCCGTTGGAGGGCACGTCGGACCTGACGAGGCCACCGAACGTGGTCCAGGCGCTGAGCTTGGAGCAGGTGCAGCGGATCCGGGCGTCCGCTGCGCAGTGGCGCACCGGTCCGGGCGTGATGGGACCCAGGCCAGACGGGACGGTGCGCGACGTCTGCGAAGTGCTTCTGGGTACCTCGATGCGGCCGGGAGAGGTGCTCGCCCTGCGCCCGGTCGACATCGTCGAGACCAAGAAGGGGATGGTCGCCCACATCCAGGGCACCGTGGTCGAGCGCAAGAAGTCCGGGTGCTACCGCCAGGACCACCCCAAGACGGGCGCGTCGGTCCGGCGGATCCCCGTGCCGGAGTTCGCCGCCCAGGTGATCCGCCAGCGACTTGCACTCATGGGGCCCGAGCAAGCGGAGGTGACCATCTTTCACAACCGGTACGGGAAGGTGCTCACCCTGCACAACTTGCGCAGGACCTTTCGAGACATCGTCAAGGAAGCCGGCCTGGAGGGTTTGGGCATCACCCCGCGCTGGTACAGGCGCACCGGCGCCACGATCCTCGCCCGCGGGATCGGGGTGGATGCTGCGGCAGCATTCCTCGGGCACACCTCCACGGCGATCACCCAGAAGCACTATATCGAGCTCGACACGTTGGTCGACCAAACCCCGGCCTCGATCCTGGACCGGACGCTGCGACCCGTCGACCCCGACGGCACGCTGCTCGGCCAGCGCGTATCCGACGAGGAGGAAGATCTGCTCGACGAGCTCGACGGCGACGACTTGCAGGGCTGAAGCGCGCGCTGCCCGGAGCGCAGCCTTTGCGCGAGCACGAGAGCGTCGCGATAGACCGGTCGCCCGGAGCCGCCCGTCCGGTGACGTGAGGACGACACCACCAGTCGCTGCTCACCACAGATCGAGGCCGGACTCGTCCACGCAAGGATCGTCCCAATCAGGGTCGCCATCACCGGTCGCCGGTTCACGACCCCCCTGCGCGGTGTTCAGACTCGCGCCGCCTACAGAATGTTGCTCCGAGTCCTGGGCTGCGACGTCGACGCCCTTCACGCGCGTCTCGTACATCAGGCCTGCCTGGCGCGCGTGGGTGGCGATGTCCTCCAGGGCGTCGCTCAGGTCGGCCTCGAACAGGGTGGGGTCGGCGGTGACGGTGAGCGCGTTCGGGCCGCCGTTGAAGGGGTCGACGCCGATCTGTCCGAGCACGTAGTCGGGTCGTTCATCGAAGTAGTTGTTCAGCAGAAGCATCCGACCGTTGATGCTGATCGGGGCCGCGTAGGTGAAGTCGCGCACTTGGCGCGCCGCGCCGGGCGCTGCGCGGTGCAGGAGCAGCAGGTCGGTCGGGTTGTCGGTGCCGGCGATGTTGCGTTGGATGCCGCCGGGTAGGCGCACCGCTCCGATGAGGTCGGCTTGGTCGGCCATCTGTTCTTGGACCTTTGTGTGGGGGGCGTCGAGCAGGTCGTGGGAGGCGAGGATGACGGTGAGCCCGCCCGGTCTGGTGAGGTTCAGGGAGGTCAGGGTCAGCAGGTCCTGCCAGGCGTTGCGTCGTGTCTGATGGGCGGGGTGGGTGAACTTGACGTCGTTGTACGGCAGGGCGCCGACGACGAGGTCGAATCTCTCGGTGATGTCGGTGAACTTCTCGGCCTGGACTGGGTAGCCGAGATGATCGGCCGGGCCGACGGTTGCGGTCAGTGAGGCGAAGCCGTGGCCTTTGGCCTGCGGATGGCCGAGGAACGCGGTCGGGTCGTCGCCGTGCACCAGGACACGCCCGGAATCGAAACCCAGGGTGCGCAGTGCCATCCACAGGTGTCCGGTCATGATGCGGTGGGGGCGCAGGGCGCTGGTGTGCTCGCTGTCGTCCATCGCGACCCGGTCGGCGAGCTCTCGCCATGACGGATCGTCGGGGCCGGTCATGAAGCACCAGCCTCGGTCTGACCGAGCCAGTCCTGGCCAATCAACAGCGTCAAGGCTCCCCGGTCGGCGCCTGCAGCATCCCGGCGCCGGGCGACGTCCGCGGTCACGAACGCCTGGAAGTCGGCTTGGCGGTCGACGATGGGTCGCTCGGGGACGGTGGTGTGCGGTGCTTCGCCGGGCCAGGCGGTCTGCCGGGTCGGTCGGTCGGTGTCGATCTTCGTGCCGCAGGTCGCGACCCACTCGCGCAGCCGGGTGCGCGATTCGGCGAAGTACCGTTGGAACATCAGCGGCGACGTCGCTTGCGCGCCGGGGCCGTAGGCGTTGAGCCAGAACGTGTGCAGCGCGGACAGCTCCCACACCAGCTCCCAGTGGCGGTGCCACAGCGGCGGGATGACGTTCGGCGCGACGGAATTTGTCAAGGTAGATGAGGCCGGTGGGTGTCTATGCGGCTAACTCGATGCCGGTGTTGTCGGCGGGTTGGTT
>NZ_SDWW01000037.1 GCF_004168625.1 Pengzhenrongella frigida | reverse complement strand
ACTGACCCGCGACGACGAACTCGCCGACGCCTACCGCCAATGGCTTCAGGCCGCTTGACACCTATAGGAGCATCACGACCTTCGACGCGGGCCTGCGCAGCGCGCAGCGCGTCAGGGGCGCAGCGAGTCAGGGTCGCAGCGCGTCAGAGCCGGTCGATCGAGGCGTTCACCGCGACCTGGAGCACGACGAGGTTGTGCACGGCCACCGCGATCTTCGCCGCGCCGAGGCCGGCGACGGCCCACCAGACCAGGCGGGTCGCAAGCCCGACCGGTTTCACCGCCAGGACCAGCACGACCAGACCGACGACCAACGTCGTCGCGATCATGTAGATCGGCACCGACCCGACGAACGCCTGGCCCGCGGCCGAGAGCGGGTTCGCCTCGTAGATGCCGTCGACCCGTCCGAGCATCATCGTGGTGGCCATGTCGAGGAGCGCACCGACGAGCGCCCAGTACGCGAACGCGCGCCGCCAGCTGGGGGTCCGCAACGCGGCGGGGACCTCTGCCAGCCACTGCCCCAGGCTCGGGGCGGGCCGAGGCCGCAGCGCGGTGCGCGGGAACGCGCCGGTCGCGCCCCCCGACCCGGGAAGCCGACCCGGCTGCATCGCCGTCGTGACGGCTCTCGACCCTGCCACGCGACATCCTGTCTGCCAGACGCACTCGCTGTGCGCGTTCTCCTCCCCATCGGATGCGGCCACGAGGATGTGAGCCTCGTGCACTGACCTGCTCGTCTGCCGGTCGTGCCGCGACGGCGCGAAACCCTGTCAGCACCAACGGCTACGGTCCGTCCATGCCAACAGTGCGTCGCCTGCGCCGCGAGGATCTCGTCCCCTCGACGGTCGGGCGACCGGTCCAGCTCGGACTCGACGAGCTCGGCACCCCGCTGCACGAGGTCACGTTCGTCGTCGTCGACCTCGAGACCACGGGCGGCACGCCGCTCACCTGTGCGATCACGGAGATCGGCGCCGTGAAGGTCCGCGGCGGCGAGGTGCTCGGCGAGTTCCAGACCCTGGTCAACCCGGGCACCCCGGTGCCGGCCTTCATCCAGACCCTCACCGGGATCACCACCTCGATGGTCGCCGGCGCACCCCGCATCGAACAGGTGCTGCCGTCTTTCCTGGAGTTCGCGCGCGGCTCGGTGCTGGTCGCCCACAACGCGCCGTTCGACATCGGCTTCCTCAAGGCGGCAGCCGCGCGCTGCGAGCATCCGTGGCCGGGCAACCAGGTGCTCGACACCGTGAAGCTCGCCCGGAGGGTGGTGCTGCGCGACGAGGCCCCCAACCACAAGCTCGGCACCCTCGCGGCCTTGTTCGGCGCGTCGGTGACCCCCGACCACCGCGCCCTGTCGGACGCCCGCGCGACCGTGGACGTGCTGCACGCGCTGCTGTCCCGCCTGGCCCCGCTCGGGATCACGCACCTCGAGGACCTCGCGACCGCGACCGACCCGGTGCCGGCGGACGTGCGCCGCAAGCGGACGCTCGCTGACGGGTTGCCCGATGCCCCCGGGGTGTACATGTTCCGTGGCCCCGGCGAGGAGGTCCTGTACGTCGGGGTGTCCGGCTCGATCCGGACCCGCGTGCGCAGCTACTTCACCGCGGCGGAGAAGCGCGGTCGGATGACGGAGATGGTCCGCCTCGCGCACGCCGTCACGCCGGTGGTGTGCGCGACGACGCTCGAGGCACGCGTGCGCGAGCTGCGGCTGATCGCCGAGCACTCTCCGCGATACAACCGACGCTCACGGTTCCCGGAGCGGATGCCGTGGATCCGCCTGGTCGAGGGCACTCGACCACGGCTCCAGATCGTCCGGGAGGTCCAGCCCGGTCTGGCGCACATCGGGCCGTTCTCTGCGCGGTCGGCCGCGCAGCTCGCCGTCGACGCGCTGCACGCGACGTTCGTCCCCCGCACCCCGGGCACCCGCGGGACCACGGTCCTCGAGGTCGGGAGCATCCTCGCTGTCCGGGCCGCGATGCTCACCGACCCGGCACCCGTCGTGCTCGCCCACGCCGCACGGATCGCGACCTACATCGAGGCCGAGCGCTTCGAGGAGGCCGGTGACGTGCGCAACCGGCTCGACGCGTTCGTCCGCGGCGCCGCCCGGGCCCAGCGCCTGGCCCCGCTCGCGAGCTGCGCGGAGATGATCGCCGCGTGCCGGACGGACGCCGGCGGCTGGGAGATCGTCCTCGTGCGGTACGGCCGGCTCGCCGGTACCGCCGCGGTGGACCGGCGGACCGATCCGCGCGCGGCCATCGCCGCCCTTCGCCTGACCGCCGAACAGGTCGCGGCGCCCACCTCGCCGGCACCGGCCGCCCACCCCGAGGAGGCGGACCTGCTGCTCGCCTGGCTGGACGCACCGGGCGTCCGGCTCGTCGACCTCGCCCCGCCGCGCGATCCCACGGCACACGACGACCCGGCGCAGCACGACCCGACCGACCACGACCCGACGCAGCACGACCCGACCGTGTCCGGCCGGTGCTGCCCGGTGCATGGCGCGGACGCCTACACCGACCCGGCGCGCACGGCGGCGATCGTCGCCCGGCTGCGGCTCGCCGTCCCCGCGCCGGCGCGCACGGCATGATGGGAGACCACACCCGCAGGTCCCGCATTGCCGCCGTCGGAGGAAACCCATGCTCACTGCCATCGTCCTGATCGACGTCGACGCCAGCCGAATCCCGGAGGTCGCCGCGGCGATCGCCGATCTCCCGGGCGTGAGCGAGGTGTACTCGGTCACGGGCGAGGTCGATCTGATCGCGATGGTGCGGGTCCGCGAGCACGAGGAGCTGGCCGACGTCATCGCCGACCAGGTGAGCAAGGTCGAGGGCGTCCTGCGCACCCAGACCTACATCGCGTTCCGGACCTACTCGAAGCACGACCTGGAGCAGGCCTTCGCCCTCGGCATCGAGGACTGACCGCACCCACCGCAGCTCGGTGGGTGCAGGGCCCGGTGCGCCGGCGGGAGGGCCCGGTGCGCCGGCAGGCTACGCCGAGGCTGTGACCCAGCGGGCCAGCACGTCGGCCGCCGCGCCGTCGTCGACCGCGCGAGCGGCGTGTCCCATGCCGGCCAGGAGCCGGTCGGCCAGCGACCCGGTGGCGGTGCCGGCCAGCACGCCGTCGGCCACGAGGGCTGCGGCGGCGTTGAGCAGGACGGTGTCGCGCACCGGACCGGTCTCTCCGGCGAGCACGCGACGGGCGACCTCGGCGTTGTAGCCGGCGTCGGCGCCCCGCAGGTCGTCGACGGTCGTGGGCGCCAGGCCGAGGTCGGCCACGGCATCGAGCACCGAGGCGGTGACCTCCCCGTTGCGGACCTCCCAGATGTGCGACCGCGCCGTGGGCGCGAGCTCGTCGAGTCCGTCCTCGCCGCGGAACACGAGCGCATCGGTGCCGCGGCGCGCAAAGACGCCCGCGACGAGCGGCGCCATCCGCGCATCCGCGACCCCGACCGCCGTCGCGCCCGGCTGCGCCGGGTTGGTGAGCGGCCCGAGGAAGTTGAACGCGGTCGCGATCCCCAGCTCACGCCGAGCCGCCGCGGAGTGCCGCATCGAGGGGTGGAACACCTGCGCGAAGCAGAAGGTGATCCCGACCTCGCCCGCCATCGCCGCGACCCGCTGGACGGGCTGGTCGAGCCGGATGCCGAGCACCTCGAGCACGTCGGCCGATCCGGACGACGACGACGACGCGCGGTTGCCGTGCTTGACGACGGTGGTGCCGGTCCCGGCCACGACGAGGGCCGCCATGGTCGAGATGTTCACGGTGTGCGCCCGGTCGCCCCCGGTGCCGACCAGGTCGACGGTGCGCCCGGGGACGGCGAACCGGAGCGAGTGCGCGAGCATCGTGTCGGAGAGCGCGGTCAGCTCCTCGACGGTCTCGCCCTTGCAGCGAAGCGCGACGAGGAACCCGGCCAGACGCGCCGGCGGAACCTCACCGGCCATGACCTGGTCCATCGCCCAGGACGTCTGTCGCTCGGACAGGTCCTGCCTGCCGACGAGGCAGGTCAGCAGCTCGGGCCAGGTGGTCTCGGTCATGGGGTGACGGGTGCCGCCAGCAGGCGGGCGACGGTGCTCTGCAGCTCGATCGGGTCGAACGGTCGGGCGATCACCCCGTCAGCGAGGGACCACGAGGCCAGCCAGGCGTCCTCCGGGCGGCCGGTCAGGACGAGGATCGGCGGGCACTGGAACAGCTCGTCCTTGAGCTGGCGGCACAGGCCCATCCCGCCGGACTTCGCCGCCTCGCCGTCGAGCACGAGCAGATCGAAGCCCCCGGCGTCCGCGTGGGTGAGCACGGCCGCGTGGGTCGCCGTCTGCACCCACTCGATGTCGGGCGCGCCTCGCGACAGGCGGGGCCCGACGGCGAGCAGCACCTGCGCCCGGGTGTCGCTGTCGTCGCTGTAGAGCAGCACGCGGGGACCGCTCGCGCTCGCCGTCGTGCCTGCCGTGTCCTGCAGTTCCGTGGTCATGCTCGCCCTCGCTGGTGCTTGCCGTGCACTGGTCCTGGCATCTTGGCACGCCACGGCGCCGGGGACCGCACGCGCGGGCGGAACCGTGCCGTGCGCCACCGCCGAAACGGCCCCGATCTGCGACTGTGACGAATCTGTGACACACACGACCGCACTTCGCCTAGGTCTAATGACCCATTCCCCGGGACTTTCCTCCATAATGGCGAACGTGTCGACCTCAACGGCTGCTCCGAGCGCCTCCCTCCACGTGAGCGTCAACCGTCCCAATCCGGTGTCGGTGGGCACCATCGTGTGGCTGGCCAGCGAACTCATGTTCTTCGCCGGCCTGTTCGCGATGTACTTCACTCTCCGGTCGACGGTCCCCGACGAGTGGGCGCGGGAGACGCCGCTGCTCAATCTCCCGTTCGCGGTGGTGAACACCACGATCCTGGTGCTGTCGTCGGTGACGTGCCAGATGGGCGTGTGGGCCGCGGAGCGGTTCCAACCCCGACGCAGCGGCTCGCTCGTCCAGGTCAACCGCTGGGGCATGAACGAGTGGATGACGCTCACCTACCTCATGGGCGCGGTGTTCATCGGCGGACAGATCTACGAGTACGCCGGCCTCGTCAGCGAGGGCCTCACGATCGCGTCGAGCCCCTACGGCTCGGTCTTCTACCTCACGACCGGGTTCCACGGCCTGCACGTGGTGGGTGGGCTGCTGGCCTTCCTGTTCCTGCTCGGCCGCTCCTTCACCGCCAAGCGCTTCGGCCACCACGAGGCCACGACGGCGATCGTGGTGTCGTACTACTGGCACTTCGTCGACGTCGTCTGGATCGCCTTGTTCTCCGTGATCTACCTGATCCAGTGACCGCCCGCGCCGCCGCGGCCGCCACCAGCACCTCCGCCACTCCCCCATGCGAGACGAGGATCCAATCGTGAAGGCACTCGCCACCCGCAGGCGCAGCCGGTTCGCCCCGACGGCCCTGCTCCTGCTGGCACTGCTGATCACCGGCGGTCTGTACGCCGCCCTCGCTCCGAGCACGGCCACCGCCACCGCATCCGTCGCGACCGCCAGCGACGTCGAGCTCGGCATGAAGCTGTTCCAGGCGAACTGCGCCACCTGCCACGGCATGAACGCCCAGGGCTCCGAGGGTGTGCCGTCCCTGATCGGCGTCGGCGCTGCCGCGGTCGACTTCCAGGTGAGCACCGGCCGCATGCCGATGCAGGCCAACGGCCCGCAGGCCCCCGCCAAGACGCCCCAGTTCAACGAGGAGCAGACCGCACAGCTCGCCGCCTACGTCGCCTCCCTCGGCGCCGGTCCCGCGATCCCGACGGACGAGGAGATCGACGGCTCGCAGGGCGACGTCGCCAACGGCATGGCGCTGTTCCGCACCAACTGCGCGATGTGCCACAACGCGGTCGGCGCCGGTGGCGCCCTCTCGGGCGGCAAGTACGCCCCCGCACTGTGGGACACCAGTGCGCGGAACATCTACCAGGCCATGCTCACCGGCCCGCAGTCGATGCCGGTCTTCAACGACAACGTCCTCACCGCAGAAGAGAAGCGCGACGTCATCTCGTACGTCGAGGCGCAGCGGTCCGGCTCGCCGGGCGGCGCCGACCTCGGCGCCATCGGCCCCGTGAGCGAAGGCCTGTGGGTGTGGGTCGTCGGCATGGGCCTGTTGCTCGGTTGCGCCGTCTGGATCGGAGCCAAGTCCTCATGAACCAGCAGAACCCGGCCAAGGGCCACCCGTCGCAGGACCTCGCCGCACCGGACGGGCAGGCCGGCGTCCCCACCCACTTCACCGACCCGGGCCACCCCGAGCACCAGCCGAGGCAGTCCGACCTCCACCCGGCGGCCAACAAGCGGGCCGAGCGGCAGGTCGTCCTGCTGTTCGCGGTGTCCGTGCTCGGCACGATCGGCTTCCTGGTCGCCTACTTCGCCGTACCGCCGGGCGAGACGGTGGCCAGCATGCGGCAGTCGAACCTGCTGCTCGGACTCGGCCTGTTCCTCGGCATGTTCGGGATCGGCGCAGCCGTGGTGCACTGGGCCAAGTCGCTGATGAACTCCGAGGAGAAGGCCGAGGACCGGCACACGCTGCGCAGCTCGGACGAGACCCGGGCGGCCGCCGTCGAGATGCTGCGCGAGGGTGCGCAGGACTCCGCCATCGGCCGCCGCGGGGTGCTCAAGGGCGCGATGGTCTCGGCCCTCCTGCTCGCTCCCCTCACCGTCGTCGTCCCGCTCGTCGGCAACGTCGGCGAGGACTGGGACGTCTCGAAGTTCAAGAGCACGATGTGGCGCAAGGGCATGAAGCTGACCATCGATCCCTCCGGTCGGCCGATCAAGGCGTCCGACCTGACGATCGGTTCCGTCTTCCACGTGATCCCCGAGGGTCTCGAGGACACCGAGCACCCCCTCGACGAGAAGGCCAAGGCGGTCGTGCTCCTCATCCGGCTCGACCCCCGCGACCTCACCGAGGCCGAGGACCGCAAGGGCTGGTCCTACGACGGCATCGTCGCCTACTCCAAGATCTGCACCCACGTCGGCTGCCCGGTCGCCCTGTACGAGCAGCAGACGCACCACCTGCTCTGCCCGTGCCACCAGTCCACGTTCGATGTCGCCGACGGCGCCAAGGTGCTGTTCGGCCCCGCCAAGCGCCCGCTGCCGCAGCTGCCGATCGAGGTCGACGACGAGGGCTACCTGATCGCGCAGAGCGACTTCACCGAACCAGTGGGTCCGAGCTTCTGGGAGCGCCTGAAATGACCACGACGACCCCCTCGGGCGGTGCCCGCGCAGCGGGTGCCACCGCCGACTACCTGGACCAGCGCACCGGCATCGCCGCCGCCGTGAAGGGCCTGTCCCGCAAGATCTTCCCGGACCACTGGTCCTTCATGCTGGGCGAGATCGCGCTGTACTCGTTCGTCGTGCTGCTCATCTCGGGCGTCTTCCTCACGGCGTTCTTCGTGCCGAGCATGGCCGAGACGGAGTACGACGGCCCCTGGGCCGCGATGAACGGCGTGCCGATGTCCGAGGCGTTCGCCTCGACCCTGCGGCTGTCGTTCGAGGTGCGCGGCGGGCTGCTCATGCGGCAGGTCCACCACTGGGCGGCGCTGCTGTTCATGGCCGCGATCGTCACGCACATGATGCGGGTCTTCTTCACCGGCGCCTTCCGCAAGCCGCGCGAGCTCAACTGGCTGATCGGCTTCACGCTGATGATCCTGGGCCTGGTCGCCGGCTTCACGGGCTACTCGTTGCCCGACGACGTCCTGTCGGGCAACGGCCTGCGGATCACCGACGGCATCGTCATGGCGGTCCCTGTGATCGGCACCTACCTCTCGTACTGGATCTTCGGTGGCGAGTTCCCCGGCCAGGACCTGATCCCGCGCCTGTTCACCATCCACGTCCTGCTCGTGCCGGCGCTGATCCTCGCGCTCATCGGCGCGCACCTGTTCTTGGTGTTCCTGCAGAAGCACACGCAGTACCCGGGTGGCGGACGCACCGACAAGAACGTCGTCGGCTACCCGCTCTTCCCGATCTACGCCGCGAAGGCCGGTGGGTTCTTCTTCATCGTCTTCGGCGTGATCGCCCTGATGGCCGCGACGATGTCGATCAACCCGGTCTGGAACTACGGCCCGTACGACCCGTCGCCGGTGTCCTCGGGCGCCCAACCCGACTGGTACATGCTCTTCCTCGACGGCGCCGTCCGACTGATGCCGGGCCAGACGGAGTTCGTCATCGCCGGCTTCACGCTCTCGCTGAACGTGCTGGTCCCCGCCATGGTGGTTCCCGGGGTGCTCTTCGGGGTGCTCGCGCTCTACCCGTTCATCGAGGCGTTCGCGACCGGCGACAAGCGGGTGCACAACGTGCTCGACCGGCCCCGCAACGTGCCCTTCCGCACCGCCACCGGGGTCTCGGTCCTCTCGGCCTTCATCGTGCTGATCCTGTCCGGCGCGAACGACATCATCGCCGACCACTTCAGCCTGTCGATCAACGACATCACCTGGACCCTGCGGGTGCTGCTGTTCGTGGTGCCCGCGATCGCGTTCTGGGTCACCAAGCGCATCTGCCTGGGCCTGCAGCGCAAGGACCGCGAGCTGGTGCTGCACGGTCACGAGACCGGCCGGATCGTGCGCTTCGCCCATGGCGAGTACATCGAGGTCCACAAGCCGTTGAGCGACGAGGAGCGGTGGCTCCGGGTCAACTACGACGCCCACGCGCCGCTCCAGATCGCGCCGGCCCACGACTCTCGCGGGGTGCGCCGCAAGGGCTACCGCCGTGATCTCCTGCGCCAGCGGGTGTCCCGCACGTTCTTCGAGGATCGGGTCGAGCCGGTCACGCCCGCCGAGCTTGCCGCCGCACACGCCCACGGGGCGCACGACGCCCTCGAGAGCGCCGAGCCGCACGGCGGGCACGAGGCCGTCGGTGCAGCCACGGAGGCCCCCCTGGTCGGCGGCGCCGTCTCGGGCGGCGGTCGACGGCTTGCGGACCACGACGACGACCTGGGTTCCGACACCCGGAATTATTGATCCGACCATTTGGTTGGACCAGGCAATGGCGTTCACCCGCTGAACGCCGCTAACTTGGGGGCACCGCAAGGTGGTACCCCGATCGCCGCAGCGAGCTGCGGCCTGACTTGGAGAGGCTTCGCATCCATGGCTGACTACACCCTCCCGGACCTGCCCTACGACTACTCGGCCCTCGAGCCGCACGTCTCCGGCCGCATCATGGAGCTCCACCACGACAAGCACCACGCTGCCTACGTCGCCGGCGCGAACACCGCCCTCGAGCAGCTGGCCGAGGCACGCACGAGCGGCTCGTTCGCGACCGTGTCCTTCCTCGAGAAGAACCTTGCGTTCAACCTCGGTGGGCACGTCAACCACTCGGTCTTCTGGAAGAACCTCTCGCCCGACGGCGGCGACAAGCCCACCGGTGAGCTCAGCGCCGCGATCACCGAGCACTTCGGCTCGTTCGACGGCTTCCAGAAGCACTTCACGGCGAACGCACTGGGCATCCAGGGCTCCGGCTGGTCCATCCTGGCCTGGGACTCGATCGGCCAGCGCCTCGTGATCGTGCAGCTGCACGACCAGCAGGGGAACATCGCGCTCGGCCTGGTCCCGATCGTGGTCCTCGACATGTGGGAGCACGCCTTCTACCTCGACTACGTCAACGTCAAGGGCGACTACGTCAAGGCCTGGTGGAACATCGTCAACTGGGCCGACGCCGCTGAGCGCTTCGCCCGGGCGACCACCCAGACGTCAGGCCTCATCGTTCCCGCCTGACCTCCCCCATACGACGAAGCGCCGGTGACCCTCGAGGTCACCGGCGCTTCGTTCGTCTGGATCGGGGCTAGTGCGCGTGCTGACCGGTGGAGAACTCGAAGACCCAGCCGCACAGGCCGACGACGGCGACGGGAATCGCGATGAGGAGCATCCACCAGCCCATCGCCAGGCCGAGGAACGCGATCGCGGCAGCGAGCGCGATGACCAGCGGCCACCAGCTCCACGGGCTGTACACGCCCTGGTCGCCGGCGCCCTGCTCGATCTCGGCCAGCGGGTCGTCCTCCGGTCGGGAGTCGATCCGCTTGATCAGCAGCGTGAAGTACGCGCCGATCATCGCCATGAGGAGCGCGACCATGATGAGCGCGGCCGACCCGACCGGCTCCCACCCGCTCCAGAAGCCGTACACGGCGGCGCAGAGCCCGAAGAACGGCGCCATCCACAGGAAGAGCCTGGTCTCGACCTTCATCGGATCTCCCCCTCGTGGCCATCGGCACCGATGCGGTCGGGCTCACCGAGCAGCTGATCGAGGAGTCCGGGGTCGGGCTCCGCATGGTCCATGGCCGCGACCTCCGGGTGGTGCAGGTCGAAGGCCGGTCGCTCCGAGCGGATCCGCGGCAGCGAGGTGAAGTTGTGGCGCGGCGGCGGGCAGCTGGTCGCCCACTCGAGCGAACCGCCGTAGCCCCACGGGTCGTCCACCGTGACCAGGGGCGCGTTGCGCCAGGTGATGTAGACGTTCCACAAGAACGGCAGGGTCGACGCCGCCAGGATGATCGCGCCCGCGGTCGACACCTGGTTCATGAAGGTGAAGCCGTCCTCGGGCGAGTAGTCCGCATACCGCCGGGGCATGCCTTCCACCCCGAGCCAGTGCTGGATGAGGAACGTCGTGTGGAAGCCGATGAACGTCAACCAGAAGTGGACCTTGCCGAGCGACTCGTTGAGCATCCGCCCGGTGAACTTGGGCCACCAGAAGTAGAAGCCGGCGAACATCGCGAACACCACGGTGCCGAAGATGACGTAGTGGAAGTGGGCGACCACGAAGTAGGTGTCGGTCACGTGGAAGTCCAGCGGCGGGCTCGACAGGATCACGCCCGTCAGGCCGCCGAACAGGAACGTGGCCATGAACCCGAGGGACCAGAGCATCGGCGTCTCGAACGTGAGCTTGCCGCGCCACATCGTGCCGATCCAGTTGAAGAACTTCACCCCGGTGGGCACCGCGATCAGCATCGTCATCAGCGCGAAGAACGGCAGCAGCACCGCGCCCGTGGCGTACATGTGGTGCGCCCACACGGTCATGGACAGCGCAGCGATCGCGATCGTCGCGTAGATCAGACCCTTGTAGCCGAAGATCGGCTTGCGGCTGAAGACCGGGAAGATCTCGGAGACGATGCCGAAGAACGGCAGCGCGATGATGTAGACCTCCGGGTGCCCGAAGAACCAGAACAGGTGCTGCCAGAGGATCGCACCCCCGTTCTCGGGGTTGAAGACCTGGGCCCCCAGGCGCCGGTCCGCGCCGAGCGCGAACAGGGCCGCGGCCAGCGGCGGGAACGCCATCAGCACGAGCATGCTCGTCACCAGGGTGTTCCAGGTGAAGATCGGCATCCGGAACATCGTCATGCCGGGCGCGCGCATGGTGACGATCGTGGTGATGAAGTTGACGGCACCCAAGATGGTGCCGAACCCGGTCATCGCCAGGCCGAAGACCCAGAGGTCACCGCCGAGGCCCGGTGAGAAGGCCGCGTTGGACAGGGGCGCGTACGCGAACCAGCCGAACGACGCGGCTCCCTGCGGGGTGAAGAACCCGGCGCTGGCGATCAGCCCGCCGAACAGGTAGAGCCAGTACGCGAACATGTTCAGCCGCGGGAAGGCGACGTCCGGCGCACCGATCTGCAGCGGCATGATGACGTTCGCGAAGCCGGCGAACAGCGGCGTCGCGAACAGCAGCAGCATGATCGTGCCGTGCATCGTGAAGAGCTGGTTGTACTGCTCCTTGCTCGACAGGATCTGCATGCCGGGCTCGAACAGCTCCGCGCGGATCAGCAGCGCCATCAAGCCACCGATGGCGAAGAAGATGAACGACGTGACCAGGTACATGTACCCGATCGTCTTGTGGTCGGTCGAGGTGATCACCTTGATCACCTGGCGGCCCAGCGACTGGCGCGCCGGGGCCAGACCGGGGATCTGTGCGGTCGTGGCGGCCATCAGTTGTCCATCTCCTGCGGACCGAGCGAGGTCCGCGCATCCTGCAGCCGGCTGAACTCGATGCCGAGCTGCCCTGTCTGTCCCTTGTCACGCAGGGCTTCCATCTGCTTGTCGTACTCGGCCTGCGAGACGACAGCCACGTTGAACAGCATCGACGAGTGCTCCTCACCGCACAGCTCCGCGCACTTGCCCGTGTAGACGCCCTCACGGGTGGGGACGATCTGGAACGTGTTGGTCCGGTTGGGGATCACGTCGAGCTTGTACAGGAACGCCGGGACCCAGAACGAGTGGATGACGTCGCGGGAGTCCAGCACGAACTCCACGCGCTGGTCGACCGGAAGGTAGAGCGTCGGCAGGAGGTCCAGGCTGCCGGACGCGCCCACGTCCTCGGCCTGCACCCCGGTCTCGTAGACGTCCTCGTCGACGTAGTTGAAGTCCCAGCTCCACTGCTTGCCGATCACCTGGACCGTGAGATCGGGCTCATGGGTCGTGGTGTCGGTGATCGCGCTCATGTCGCGGGCCGTGTAGAAGTACAGCACCCCGATCATGAGGATCGGCAGGATCACGTACATGATCTCGAGGGGCACGTGATAGCGCAGCTGCACCGGCAGCGTGTCGTCGTTCTTCCGCTTGCGGTACACCACGATCGCCCAGAGCATCAGGCCCCAGGTGAGCACACCGACCGCGAGCGCGGCCTCCCAGGAACCGACCCACAGGCTCGTGATGCGGGCGGTCTGGTTCGTGACCTCGCCGTCGGTGAAACCGGGCAGGAAGCCCCGCTGCGCCTCGGCGGAGCAACCAGTGAGCACGATCGCGACCAGGGCCGCGACTGCTGCGACCCTCAGTGCCGGGCGCCGGTGTCGGCGGGTGGAATCCGAGTGCAAGGTACGACCTCTCGCGTCACGTCCGTCAGCGGCCGCCGGATCACTGCACCGCTGGTGCGGGACCTTCGTCCTCGTCTCGCGCATAGTAGCGTGCATCTGGCCTCGCGCGCGGTCGGACCCGGCCTCGGTGCGACCGCCCGCCGGACCCGCCGCAGCACGTCACCCACCGGCGCGGGCACTAGCGTGCGGGGGGTGAGCAGCACAGGCACCCCACAGCCCCCAGGCACCTCCCGGCGGGTGTGACGCACGCCATGACGAACCGACGCACGTTCCTGGATGCGAGCGGCCACGCGCCGCTGCACCCGGCGGCCCGCGCGGCCTTTGACCAGGCCCTGGACGAGGGGTGGGCCGACCCTCGTCGGCTGCACACCGAGGGGCGCCGCGCCCGCGCGCTGCTCGACGGCGCGCGCGCCGCGCTGGCCGCCGCGCTCGGCGCCCGGACCGAAGAGGTGTTCCTGTCCGGCTCGCACACCGCGTCGCTGCACGCGGCGGTCCGCGGCATCGCCCGGGGTCGACGGCGGGTGGGCCGCGATGTGGTGGTGTCCGCGGTCGAACGGGCCGCCGTCCTGGCCGCCGCCGAGTTCGTCGCCGCCGGTGCGCCGGGTGCGGCCCCGGGCCGCCGGGTGATCGTCGGGGTCGACGGCCTCGGCCGGGTCGACGTCGCGGCCATGGCCGACGCCGTCGCCGCACCGGGCGTGGCGCTCGCCGCGCTGCAGGTGGCCAACGGTGAGGTCGGGACGCTGCAACCGGTCCCCGCGGTCGCGGCGGCGGCCCGCCGCGCCGGGGTACCGCTGCTCGTCGACGCGGGCGCCGCCGTCGGGCACGTCGCGATCCCCGACGACTGGGACGTGCTCGCCGCCGATCCCGGCGACTGGGGCGGCCTCGGCGGGCTGGGCGTGCTCGTGGTGCGCTCGCGCGTGCGCTGGTCGCCGGACTGGCCGGCGGACGAGGACGCGTGGTTCCCCGGCGGGGTGAGCGTGCCGGCCGCCCTGGCCGCCGCGGTGGCGCTCGAGCACGCCGTCGCCGAGCGGGCCGCCGCGGACACCCATCGCCGCGGGCTCGTCGACCGCATCCGGCGCACGGTGGCGGCGACGGTGCCCGACGTCGAGGTCGTCGGCGACCCCACCGACCGGCTCCCCCACGTCGTCACGTTCTCCTGCCTGTTCGTCGACGGCGAGGCGCTCACCGGTGAGCTGGACCGGCAGGGTTTCGCCGTCGGCTCCGGCTCGGCGTGCACGTCGAGCGCGCTGGAGCCGAGCCACGTGCTGGCCGCGATGGGAGTGCTGACCCACGGCAACGTGCGGCTCACGCTGCCCGTCGGCGTGCGCGACGACGACGTCGACCGGTTCCTCGCGGTGCTGCCGGCTGCGGTCGCCCGGGTCCGCGACGTGCTCGGGGTGCGCGACCTGTGACCGGCGCCGAGCCCGTCGTCGTCGATGCGCGGCACCTGCGCTGCCCGCTGCCCGTCATCGAGCTGGCCAAGGCGGCCCGCGACGCTCCCGGCGGCACCGTCCTGACCGTGCTCACCACCGATCCGGCGGCCCGGCACGACGTGCCTGCGTGGGCCCGGCTGCGGGGCCATGCGCTCGTGTCGATCGAGACCGTATCGGGAAGCGACCGCGTCGCGATGACCGACGGCGACGTCCTCGCCATCACGGTCCGCACGAGCGGCTGAGACGCAGCAGAGCCCCGCGGTGTCCGTCCGGACGCTGCGGGGCTCTGCTGTCAGCGTGTCGTGGCTGTCAGAGTGTCGTGCCGTCGAGATGTGGTGCTGTCGGAGCGGGGCGAACGATCAGCCGAACGAGCCGCCGCACGCGCACGAGCTGCCGGCGTTCGGGTTGTCGATCGTGAAGCCCTGCTTCTCGATCGTGTCGGCGAAGTCGATCGTCGCGCCGTCGAGGTACGGCACGCTCATGCGGTCGACGACAACCTCGACGCCGTCGTAGTCGCGCAGCGCGTCGCCGTCGAGCACGCGCTCGTCGAAGTACAGCTGGTAGATCAGGCCGGAACATCCGCCGGGCTGCACGGCGACGCGCAGGCGCAGGTCGTCGCGACCCTCCTGCTCCAGCAGGCTGCGGATCTTGGCCGCGGCCACATCGCTGAGCTTGACGCCGTGCGTCGCGGTCTCGGTGGTGGTCTCAGTGGTTTCGCTCATCATCACTCCGAAGGTCTCGACGGTCCCCAGGACGCGATCTCCCGAGAAGCTCGTTAACGGGTCAACAGCACGTGCTCGCCCGGTTGTTCCCGTTCAGGGTACGTCGACTTCGCCGCGCACCCCAGTAGGTCGTCAGTGCGACCAGGTCCGGGCGACCCGCCGGGCCCGGTCGGACAGGGTGCCGGCCGGGTCGGCGAGCGACGCGACGAGCTGCTCGGGGGTGTCGGCCACCGCGTAGGCCCCGGCGATCCCGGCGCCCGCCCACTCGCGGCGACCCACCTCGACCTGTCCGGCGATCACGACCGTCGGCACCCCGGCCGCGAGCGCGGCGTGCGCGACGGCGGCGACCACCTTGCCGTGCAGGGACTGCCAGTCGAGCCGCCCCTCCCCCGTTACCACCAGGTCCGCGGCCGCGATCCGCGCGCCGAGCCCCACGACGTCGGCCACGAGGCCCGAGCCGGACACGATCCGCGCACCGAGCAGGGCGAGGGCGAACCCCAGCCCCCCGGCCGCGCCCGCACCCGGCAACCCCGTCAGGCGCGCCGCGGGCGACGCGGTCCGGGACGACGCGAGCAGGTCGGGTCGGACCGCATCCGGACCGAGCCCGGCGACCGCGGCGTGCGCGAAGTGCCCGAGCGCGCGCTCGAGCTCCTGCGCCTGCTCGGGCGTGGCGCCCTTCTGCGGGGCGAATCCGGCACTCGCGCCGTGCAGGCCGAGCAGCGGCACATCGACGTCGGTGGCGACCACCAGCTCGACCCCCGACAGCGAGGCACGCAGCTCGGCGAGCCCGGTCAGGTCGGTCGGCGCCACGAGCCCGAGCGTCCCGCCGCCGCGGGTCAGGATCCCGTCCGGGGCACCGACCCCGAGGGCCGCGAGCATCCCCGCGCCGGCGTCGTTGGTCGCCGAGCCGCCGAGCCCGACCACGATCCGTCGTGCGCCGGTGTCGAGCGCCACCCGGAGCAGCTGGCCGACGCCGTACGTCGTGGTCACCGTCGGATCGCGTCGCTCGGGCGCCACCAGGGCGAGCCCGGCGGCCTGGGCGCTCTCGAGGTAGGCGGTGCGCACCGCGTCGGGTCCGTCCACGACCAGCACGGCCGCCGGGACGTCGTCGTGCACCGGCGAGCGCACGGTGGCGGCCAGCAGCGTGCCGCCGAGGCTGGCGTGCACCGTGTCGAGGAACCCGGGCCCGCCGTCGGCCAGCGGGCACAGGTCGACGACGTCCTGCGGGGCCGCGCGGAACCAACCGTCCCGCAGCGCCGCAGCGGCCTCGGTGGCGGTCAGGGTTCCGCCGAAGCAGTCGGGGGCGATCACAACGCGCATGCGTTGGATCCTGGCACAGGCCCACGCCGGGCCCGGACCGCGCCCCACGGCGCGCACCTCGGGTGCGGCCGGGACGAACTGGTCGTCGCAGCATCGATCGTCGGAAGACGGTTGTGGGAAGATTGATGCCGTGAGCACCACCGCCACCAGTCCTTTCACCGAGCCCGCGCCGTCGGCCCTGCTGCTGCTCGGGCGCGGGGTCGACCTCGCCTCCGAACGCGGCGTGGAGTGCGTGGGCGCACTGCCGGCCGCGAGCGACCCCGACCTCGTGCAGCGGGCCCGGGCCGCCCGCGCCGCGCTGGGCAGCCGGGTCTTCGTGCTCGGCCACCACTACCAGCGGGACGAGGTGGTCGACTTCGCCGACGTCACCGGCGACTCGTTCAAGCTCGCCCGCGAGGCCGCCGCCCGCCCCGAGGCGGAGTTCATCATCTTCTGCGGCGTCCACTTCATGGCCGAGTCGGCCGACATCCTCACCACGGACGACCAGCAGGTGCTGCTCCCGGACCTGGCCGCCGGCTGCTCGATGGCCGACATGGCCGCGATCCACCAGGTCGAGGACGCGTGGGACGTGCTGGCCGACGCCGGCATCGCCGAGGCGACCGTGCCCGTCACCTACATGAACTCCTCGGCGGCGATCAAGGCGTTCACCGGCCGCCACGGCGGGACGGTGTGCACGTCGTCGAACGCGCACGTCGCGCTGAAGTGGGCGTTCGACAAGGTCGGCGGCGTGGACGGCACCGGCAAGGTCCTGTTCATGCCCGACCAGCACCTCGGTCGCAACACCGCCGTCCGCGAGCTCGGGCTGTCGCTCGAGGACTGCGTCGTGTTCGACCCCCGCAAGCCGAACGGCGGACTCACCGCGGACCAGCTGGCCGCCGCCCGGATGATCCTGTGGCGCGGGCACTGCTCCGTGCACGGCCGGTTCTCCGTGCGCAACGTGCTCGACATCCGCGCCGCCGTCCCGGACGTGAACGTGCTGGTGCACCCGGAGTGCACGAACGAGGTCGTCGAGGCCGCGGACTTCGTCGGCTCGACGGAGTACATCATCAAGCAGCTCGACGCCGCCGAGCCCGGGTCCGCCTGGGCCCTGGGCACCGAGCTGAACCTCGTGCGCCGCCTCGCGCTCGCCCACCCGGACAAGCGGGTGCACTACCTGGACTCGACCGTCTGCTTCTGCTCCACCATGAACCGGATCGACCTGCCGCACCTCGTCTGGACGATGGAGTCGCTCCTCGCCGGACGCACGGTGAACCGCATCGTCGTCGACCCCGACGATGCGCACTGGGCCAAGGTGGCCCTCGATCAGATGCTCGCGCTGCCCGGACACTGACCCGGCTGTCCAGATGCGGCGGGCCGGGAGGCACGCCGGCACAGGAGGAGAGACCCCGATGAGTACCGGCAGCCCGTTGCGGGTGGGCATCTTCGTGTTCGACGATGCGGAGGAGCTCGACGTCGTCGGGCCCTACGAGGTGCTGGCAGCGTGGGCCGCCCTGTCCGAGCTGAGACCCGAGGTCCTGACCTTCTCCACCGACGGCTCGGGCGTACGGCTGGCCAAGGGGTTGCGGATCGTGCCCGACCGCGCGGCCGACGACGTCGTCCCGCTGCACGTGCTGGTCTATCCCGGCGGCGGCGGGACCCGGGTCCTGGCCAAGGACTCCGAGCACCTCGACTGGGTCCGGTCGATCCGCGCCGAGACCCCGCTCGTGACCAGCGTCTGCACCGGCGCGCTCGTGCTCGCGGCGGCCGGGCTGCTCGCCGGCCGGCCCGCGACCACCCACTGGGGGGCGTTCGACGAGCTCGCCGCGATCGAGCCGAGCGTGCTGCCCGACACCGAGGCGCGGTTCGTCGACGACGGCGACGTGATCACCGCCGCCGGGGTGTCCGCCGGCATCGACATGGCCCTGCACCTGGTCGCCCGGTTGGAGAGCCGCGAGGTGGCCGCCCAGGTGCGACGCGCGATCCAGTACGACCCGTCGCCCCCCGTCTGACCGCCGCCCGCCCGTCTGCCCCGTCTGACCGTCGCCCGCCGGTGCGCACAGCCGCGCGGGTGACGCGTGGTGCTGGTGCGACGCGCGGGACGTCCCTCCCGCCACTTCCGTCACTGCCGCCCCACGCGCGGCTGCCCGCACCGTTCTGTGCCCCGGCGGCGGGCGCGCATGGCACGATCGCGCACATGAATCGCCTGCTGCGCCTCGCCTGGATCGTCGCTCGCGCCCGACTCGACGCACGGCGGGCGGGCTGGCAGGCGGACTCGCCGTTCGTCCCGCGCCGCACGGCGCTGCGCGTGCTGCCCAACGACCTCGACCTGCTGCGGCACATGAACAACGGCGTCTACCTGTCACTGATGGACCTCGGCCGGGTGGACATGATGCTCCGGACCGGCGTGCACGCGGCGGTGTCCGCGCAGGGGTGGTACCCGGTCGTGGTCGGCGAGTCCATCCGCTTCCGGCGCTCGCTGCAGCTGTGGGAGCGGTTCGAGATCGAGACCCGCGTCCTGGGCTGGGACGACCGGGTGGTCTACCTCGAGCAGGTCTTCGAGCGCCGCCGTCCCTCCGGGGACGTCGAGGTGGTGGCCGAGGCGATCGTCGCGGCCCGCTTCCTCGCCCGGACCGGCGGCGGGGTCCCGGCGCCCGACGTCGCGGAGTCGTTCGGCGCGGACCGCGTCAGCCCCGAGCTCCCCGACGAGGTCAGCACCTGGTCCCGCGCGATCCGCCTCACCTGACCTGGTCCGGCGCGCCGGGTGGCCTCAGCTCTCGGCCAGCTTCGTCAGGAGGAGAGCCTCCGCCAGGATCACCTTCTCGAGCTCGCCGAGGTGGACGGACTCGTTCGCGCCGTGCGCGCGCGAGTCCGGGTCCTCGACGCCGGTCACGAGGATGGCGGCGTCCGGGAAGGCCTCGAGCAGGTCGGCGATGAACGGGATCGAACCGCCGATGCCGATGTCGACGGGTGCGGTGCCCCAGGCCTGCTCGAAGGCCCAGCGCGCGGCCCGCATCGCTTCGGAGTCTGCCGGCGCCTTGAACGGGCGGCCGAGCTCACCGGGTGTCACGGTCACCCGGGCACCGAACGGCGCGTGCTCCACCAGGTGGGCGCGCAGCGCGTCGTAGGCCGCGGCCGGGTCCTGTCCCGGGGCGATCCGCAGCGACAGCTTCGCGGTCGCCCGCGGGACGACGGTGTTGGACGACAGCGCGATGCTCGGCGCGTCGATGCCGATGACGGCCAGCGCCGGGCGGGTCCAGAGCCGCGCGGTGAGCGGTCCCGTCCCGGCCAGATGGGCGCCGTCGATCAGATGGGCGTCGGCCCGCAGCTCGGCCTCGTCGTAGTCGACCACCGGGTCCGGGGCGCTGACGAGGCCCGCGACGGCGACGTCCCCGGCGTCGTCGTGCAGGGTGGTGATCAGGCGAGACAGCAGCGTGAGGGCATCGAGCACCGGGCCGCCGAACATCCCGGAGTGCACCGCGTGGTCCAGGACGGCGACCTCGACCGAGAGGTCCACGAGCCCGCGCAGGGAGGTGGTCAGGCCGGGGACGCCGACCTTCCAGTTGGCCGAGTCGGCGACGACGATCACGTCGGCGGCGAGCAGGTCGGCGTACTTCGCCAGGAAGGCGCCGAACGACGGCGACCCGACCTCCTCCTCCCCCTCGACGAACACCGTCACGCCGACCCCGAGCTCGTCGGCCAGCACCCGCAGGGCACCGACGTGCGCGATCACGCCGGCCTTGTCGTCCGCCGCGCCGCGCCCGTAGAGGCGCCCGTCGCGCTCGGTGGGCTCGAACGGCACGGTGTCCCAGCCCTCGTCGGCGCCCGGGGGCTGCACGTCGTGGTGCGCGTAGAGCAGGACGGTGGGGGCCCCGGCCGGAGCGGGCCGGCGAGCGATCACCGCGGGGGCGCCGGGACGGCCGTCCGGGCGGTCGGCCTGCAGGACCTGGACCTCGGGCAGACCGACGCCGCGCAGGAGCTCGGCGACGGCTGCGGCGCTCGCGGCCACGTGCGCCTGGTCGAACGCGCCGCTCGAGACGCTCGGGATCCGGACGAGGGCCTCCAGATCGGCGCGCAGCCCCGGGAAGGCGGCCGCGACGCGTGGGCGCAGGAGTTCGGTGGGGTCCGTGGGGGTCGTGCTCGGCTCGGTCACGAGCGACCACGCTACCCCCGGGCCTCGACTATCCTGGGGGCGTGCTCTTCCGTAGCAAGTCGAACTCTGCCCAGCCGACCGTCCCCGAGGACGATGCGGCCGCTAGCCGTACCGTCCAGGCGGGCAAGGGCCACCCGACCCCGAAGCGCAAGACCTCCGAGGCGCTGAACAAGCGCCCCCTGGTCCCGGCCGACCGCAAGGCTGCTGGCAAGACGGCCCGCGTCGCTGCCCGCGCCCAGCGGGATCGCGAGTACCAGGCGATGCAGACCGGCGACGAGAAGTACCTGCCGGCCAAGGACAAGGGGCCGGTCCGCCGCTACGTGCGCGACCACGTCGACGCCCGCTGGAACCTCGGCGAGTTCTTCCTGCCGATCGCGATGGTCTTCGTCGTGATGACGTTCGCGTTCGCGACCAACGCGGCCGTGTCGACGGTCGTGGTGCTCACCCTGTACGTCGTGGTGCTGGTCACAGTGATCGACGCGTTCGTCATGTGGCGCGGGCTCAAGAAGCGGATCCTCACGAAGTTCGGGGCCGACACCTATCTCAAGGGCCTGGCGATGTACGCCGTCATGCGCGGGTTCCAGATCCGCCGGGCACGCCTGCCGAAGCCGCAGGTCAAGCACGGCGAGTACCCGGTCTGACCCGCTCGGTTCGCTGACGGCGGCGGGGCGACCCGACCGCAGCGCGGCGCGGCGGAGCCCGGCGCAAGCGTGTCGGACCCAGGTCGTAGGGTCGAGCCATGGTTAACCATCGCTACCTTGGCAACTCCGGTCTGAAGATCTCCGAGATCACCTACGGCAACTGGCTCACGCACGGCTCGCAGGTGGAGAACGACGCCGCGAAGGCGTGCGTGCGCGCCGCGCTCGACGTCGGCATCACGAGCTTCGACACCGCGGACGTCTACGCGAACACCGCGGCGGAAACCGTGCTCGGCGAGGCGCTGGCGGGGGTGCGCCGCGAGTCGACCGAGATCTTCACCAAGGTGTACTGGCCGACCGGCCCCGGCGGCCCGAACGACTGCGGGCTGTCGCGCAAGCACATCATGGAGTCGATCGACGGCTCGCTGCGGCGCCTGCGGACCGACTACGTGGACCTGTACCAGGCCCACCGGTACGACACCGAGACCCCGCTCGCCGAGACGATGCAGGCGTTCGCCGACATCGTCCGGCAGGGCAAGGCGCTCTACATCGGCGTCAGCGAATGGACGGCCGACCAGATCCGCGCGGGCCACGCGTTGAGCAAGGAGCTCGGGTTCCAGCTCATCTCCAGCCAGCCGCAGTACTCGATGCTGTGGCGCGTGATCGAGCCCGAGGTCGTCCCGACGTCACGCGAGCTCGGCATGTCTCAGATCGTGTGGTCGCCCGTCGCCCAGGGCGTGCTCACCGGCAAGTACGTGCCCGGTCAGCCGCTGCCGGCCGGTTCGCGTGCGACCGACGAGAAGGGCGGCGCGAACATGATCAAGCGGTTCATGAACGACGACGTCCTGGCCCGGGTGCAGGGCCTGCGCCCGATCGCCGCGGAGCTCGACCTGTCCCTCGCGCAGCTCGCGGTGGCGTGGGTGCTGCAGAACGACAACGTCGCGGCGGCCCTGATCGGCGCCTCCCGGCCGGAGCAGGTCGTCGAGAACGCGAAGGCGTCGGGCGTGACGATCCCGGCGGAGCTGCTGGCCCGCATCGACGAGGTGCTCGGCGACGCCGTCGTGCGCGATGCGGCCATGACCGCGCGCACCGCGCCGCAGACCCGCCCGGTCTGAGGCTCACGCGCCGGCGCGCTGGTCCGGAGAGTCCTGCGACTCCCGGACCAGCGCGGCCGGGAGCGGGCGGTGCTCAGCGAGGGGTCGAGGTCGGGGTCGGGGTCGGGGTCGGGGTCGGGGTCGGGGTCGCCCGGAGGGTGAAGCGCGGCAGCAGGACGTGGACGATCGGGCCGATCGCGAGGGCGTAGCCGACCGTGCCCCAGCCGACCGTCCCGCCGAGCGCCCACCCGAGCGCTACGACGACCACCTCGATGACGACCCGGACGACCCGCACCGGCCGTCCGGTGCGGGCCACGAGCCCGGTCATCAGCCCGTCCCGCGGCCCGGGTCCCATCCGCGCCCCGATGTACAGCGCGGTGGCCAGGCCGTTGAGCACGATCCCCGACACCGTCATCGCCGCCGCTGCCGGCCACGCGAGGTCGGGCAGCCGGGCGAGCAGCGCGAGGAACGGGTCGACCAGCAGCCCGATGACCAGGACGTTCGCCACGGTTCCGAAGCCGGGGCGCTGGCGCAGCGGGATCCAGCACGCGAGCACGACCAGGCTCAGCGCGATCGTCACCGTCCCGAAGCTCCAGCCGAGCTGGCGCGAGACGCCCTGGCTCAGCACGTCCCACGGCATGCTGCCCAGCGCGGCGTGCACGATCAGCGAGATCGACACCGCGTACAGCACGAGTCCCGCGAACAGCTGCGCGCCCCGACGCGGCACGCCCGCCGGGCGCGGCACGGCGGCGCGGGCGACCGGAACCGGCGCACCGGTCCCGGCCGGCGCACCGGTCACAACCGGCGCACCGTCAGTCGTCGCCACAGGTTCCGGGGGGTTCGCCGGGCTCACGGGATCCGGAGGGTGACGGGCGCCGCGGCCTGGACGCCGTCGTGCAGGAGGCGCGCGACGGCGGCGGACTGCTTGGCGAGGTCGCGCCAGTTCTCCCCCAGCCACTGCTCGGCGTCGAACTGGTTGCCGAACACGGGGCTGATCGGGCGGTCGAGACGCACGCCGGCTGCGTCCTCGAGCGCCCACTCCCACTGCGCGCGGATCATGCCGTCACCGGATCGGTGCGCTGCGCGCCGTCGGCTGCGAGCGCCCGGTTGATCCGTGCGGCCCAGAACGGCCCGCGGTAGATGAACCCGGTGTAGCCCTGCACCAGCGTGGCGCCGACCGCGAGGTACTCGCGCGCGTCGGCCGGCGTCGAGATGCCGCCGACGCCGATGATCACCGGCGCGGGCCCGAGCCGGGTCCGCAGCCGGGCCACGACGTCGAGCCCGCGCTCGAAGACCGGCGGGCCCGACAGCCCGCCCTCGCCGTAGCTGTGCGCGATCGTCGTGTTCACCGCCACCACACCGTCCAGGCCCAGCTCGGTCGCGAGGTCGGCGATCGCGTCGATGTCGTCGTCGGACAGGTCGGGAGCGATCTTGACGAGCAGCGGGACGCGGACGCCGGACCCGCGGGGCGACGGCGCGGCGTCGGCCGCGGCCCGGACCGCCACGAGGATCGGGCGCAGCGCATCGACCGACTGCAGGTCGCGCAGGCCGGGGGTGTTCGGGGACGAGACGTTGACGACCAGGTAGTCCGCGTATGGGGCGAGGAGTCCCGCGCTCGTCGCGTAGTCGGCGGCGGCGTCGGCCGCGGGCGTCACCTTGGTCTTGCCGATGTTGACCCCGACGACGAGCGCCCGCCCGGCTGGGGTGGCCCGCAGGCGACGCAGCCGGGCGGCGACCGCCGCGGCGCCCTCGTTGTTGAAGCCCATCCGGTTGCGGATCGCACGCTCGTCGAGCACCCGCCACAGCCGCGGCTTAGGGTTCCCGGGCTGCCCGTGCGCGGTGATCGTGCCGACCTCGACGAAGCCGAACCCGAGCATCGTCAGCCCGCGGACCGCGACGGCGTTCTTGTCGAAGCCCGCCGCGACGCCGAACGGCGCCGGGAAGTCGATCCCCAACGCGCGTACGCGGGCGCCCGCACCCGGCGCGAGCGCGCGGCGCAGGACGGCGGCGAGCGGCGGCACGGCGGCCGCGGCCCGGATGGCCCGGAAGCCGATCTCATGCGCGCGCTCGGGGTCCATCCGACGGAAGACGAGGTTGAAGAGAAGGGGGTACACGCCGCCCAACTTAGCCGTCGCGGGCAGGGATCGGGGGCCTGCGTTCACCACTGCGCGGGTCGCGCCCGCACGGGTCACGCCGGCTCGAAGGTCGACCGCGCGGGTTCCGTCGGCCGCGGCCGCGTGTGCCGGAGCCAGAGCAGGCCGAGCAGCGGCAGCACGAGCGGCACGTAGCCGTACCCCTGCCCGAACGCCGACCAGACGGTGGCACGCGGGAAGGCGGCCGGGTCCGCGAGCGAGAACGCGCCGACCACGAGCACCCCGACCAGCTCGACGCTGACGGCCGCGGTCGCGACGACGCGCCAGCCCCGGGCCAGGGCGAGGGTCGCCACGACGTACACGACGGCGGCCAGCCCCGACAGCGCGTACGCGAGCGGGGCCTCGTGCCAGTCCCGCACGAGCTGCACCCCCGCCCGCGCGCTGGCGGCGAGTGCGAACACGGCATAGACGGCCACGAGCACGCGCCCCGGCCCCCGCGCCGTCGATGCGGCCGTCGCGCTCGGCGCGCTCATGCCGCGCCCCAGATCTGGAGCAGCCGCCACTGGAGGAACGCGACAGTCACTGCCGCGACCACCAGCACCACCGAGCTCCAGCGGGTCCGCTCGGCGAACGCCCAGGCGGCGGCGATCGGCAGGACGATCAGGGAGCACGCGACATACCCCCAGAACGTCACGGCGTCGTGGACCTGCGTCCCGGAGACGGCGACGACGATCGCGACCACCGCCTGGACGAGGAGGGCACCCTCGACCACGGCCGCACCCCACAGCTGACGGAGCACGACGGCGCGGTCACGCACCGCGAAGACCCCGGCCCACGCCGCCAGCGCGAGCGCGAGGATCACGACGGTGAGCGCGAGGGGGATGACCACGGTCCACAGGCTAGTGGCGGCACCCGCGCGACAGCCGCCGTCCGGTGGTGACGCCCACCACGCACCCATGGCAGCCGCGCGCCGGGCGACTACCATCGAGAGGTGCCACTGACCCTGACTGCCAAAGACCCCGCCCGCCTCGCTGCCGACGCCCTCGTCGTCGCGACGGCCACCACCGACGACGGCGTCGTGCTCGTGTCCGCCGACGCGCTGCCCGCCGCGCTGCGCAACCACATCCTGCGGGCGGCGGTGACCCTCGGCATCACGGGAGCCGCCGACGAGGTCCGCAAGGTCCCGACCGCCGGCGAGATCGCCGCGCCCGTGCTCGTCCTGACGGGTCTGGGCGCCAAGACCGACCGCTACTCCGCCGAGACCCTGCGCCGCGCGGCCGGTGCCGCCACGCGCGAGCTCGCCGGTGCGGAGTCGGTCGCGCTGGCCCTGCCGGCCGACGACGTCGAGCTGCTCGCGGCCGTGGTGGAGGGCGCCCTGCTCGGGGCCTACTCCTACACGCGCTACCGCGACGCGAAGGCGGCCGCCAAGTCCGCCCCGCCCACCGCGCTCGAGATCGTCACCCCGCTCGTGCGCGAGGGTGCGGCCAAGGCCGCGGTCGCCCGCGCCGAGGCGATCGCCGCCGCGGTCCACGCCACGCGCGACCTGATCAACGCCGCGCCGAACGACCTGTTCCCGGAGGCCTTCGCCGACCTGGCCAAGGCCGCGGCCAAGGGCACCAGCGTCAAGGTCACCGTGCTCGACGAGAAGGCGCTCGCGGCCGGCGGGTACGGCGGCATCCTCGCCGTCGGGCAGGGTTCGGCCCGCGGACCGCGCCTGGTGAAGCTCAGCTACGCCCCCTCGCGTCCGTCGGCGAAGGTCGCGCTGGTCGGCAAGGGCATCACGTTCGACTCGGGCGGCATCTCGATCAAGCCCGCGGCCGGCATGGAGGCGATGAAGTCGGACATGTCCGGTGCCGCCGCCGTGCTGCACACCGTGATCGCAGCGGCCCGGCTCGAGCTGCCCGTCGCCGTGACCGGCTGGCTCTGCATCGCGGAGAACATGCCGTCGGGCTCGGCCCAGCGGCCGTCGGACGTCATCACCATCCGCGGCGGCAAGACCGTGGAGGTCCTCAACACCGACGCCGAGGGCCGCCTGGTCCTGGCCGATGGCCTGGTGGCCGCCGTCGAGGAGAAGCCCGACGTCGTGCTCGACATCGCGACGCTCACCGGCGCCCAGATGGTCGCCCTCGGCAATCGCGTGTCCGCGGTGATGGGCACCGACGACGTGCGCGCCGAGGTCATCGACGCCGCGGGCGTCGCCGGCGAGCAGTTCTGGCCGATGCCGCTGCCCGAGGACCTGCGCCCGGGGCTGAACTCGAAGTTCGCCGATCTGGCCAACATCAGCGACCGGTGGGGCGGGATGCTCACCGCCGGGCTCTTCCTGAAGGAGTTCGTCGGATCGACGCCGTGGGCCCACCTCGACATCGCCGGCCCCGCGTACAACGAGAAGGCCGCGCACGGCTACACGTCCGTGGGTGGCACCGGAGTCGGTGTCCGGACGATGCTCGCGGTCATCGAGGCGCGCGCGGCGAAGGTCGCAGCGAAGAAGTAGTCCGAGCGGGCACGCCGCCCCGCGAGGGGCGACGTCGCGAGAAGCCGAGTCGCCGCTAGAAGCCGGTG
The DNA here is from genome assembly GCF_004168625.1 of Pengzhenrongella frigida. GTDB lineage: Bacteria > Actinomycetota > Actinomycetes > Actinomycetales > Cellulomonadaceae > Pengzhenrongella > Pengzhenrongella frigida. Next base: position 20,935 of record NZ_SDWW01000037.1, on the reverse strand, counting down.
CGACCGACGTCGCCGGGATCCGCCCGCACGGGCTGTGAACCCGGCGACGTCCTCGCCTGTCGGGCGCGCTTGGCGAGGATGCGTTGGCGGCTGCTCCAGTCGCGCATCCGCTGCGGGTAGCCCGTGCGGTGCACGTCGTAGATCGGGATGCCCAGGTCGTGCGCGAGGGAGTGCGCGGCGCGGGCGTCAGGCACCTTGCGCCTGGTCCACTCCCCCGAGGTCGCGATCAGCATGAGCGTCATCGGCGTCGAGCTCGTGACGGGTTCGAGATAGGCCTCGACGCCGACCTGGGTGCGGACGAACTCCCGGAAATGGTCGACGGTGGCCTGTTGCGCCTCGCGCGCCGACGGCTGAGCGGTCGCGTCAGAGGTGCGCTGACGTCGGAAGAACAGAGCCATCGGCCCAGAATAGCGGCCGTGCCTGGGCGAACGCTGAAGGTTCCGAGCGCCGGTCAAGTCATGGGATGAATGTTCTGAGGCTCACACATACTCGACCCCCATCCGGTTAGGGGCAAGGCCCGGGCGGTGACAGGATGGGCCGCGAGTATTCGAAAGAACCCCACAGCCTGCGCCGGAGGAGTGACACGTGGCCGACACGAACGGCACCGTTTTTGACATCGTGGTCCTGGGCGGAGGCAGCGGCGGGTACGCCACCGCGCTGCGCGGCGCAGAACTCGGCCTGAGCGTGGCCCTGGTCGAGGGAGGCAAGCTCGGCGGGACCTGCCTGCACAACGGCTGCATCCCGACCAAGGCGCTGCTGCACGCGGCCGAGCTCGCCGACAACGCCCGCGAGGGTGCCCACGTCGGGGTGCACACCACCCTCGACCGGATCGACATGACCGGCGTGAACGCGTACAAGGACGGCGTCGTCGCCCGGCTCTACAAGGGCCTGCAGGGACTCGTGAAGTCGCGCAAGGTCACCGTCTTCGAGGGCTGGGGCAAGCTCGTCGCCCCCGACGCCGTCGAGGTCAACGGTGAGCGCATCACCGGCCGGAACATCGTGCTCGGCACCGGCTCCTACGCCCGGTCGCTCCCCGGTCTCGAGATCGGCGGGCGGGTCATCACGTCCGACCAGGCGCTGCAGCTCGACTACGTGCCGAAGTCCGTGGTCGTGCTCGGTGGCGGCGTGATCGGCTCGGAGTTCGCGAGCGTCTGGAAGTCCTTCGGGACGGACGTCACGATCATCGAGGCGCTCCCCCACCTCGTCCCGAACGAGGACCTCGCGCTGTGCAAGGCGTTCGAGCGGGCGTTCCGCAAGCGCGGCATCAACTTCAACCTCGGGGTCCGCTTCGCGGGCGTCACGCAGGACGACGCCGGCGTGCACGTCTCGCTCGAGGACGGCAAGACGTTCGACGCCGAGCTGCTGCTCGTCGCCGTCGGCCGCGGACCGAGCACGGCCGGTCTCGGGTACGAGGACCAGGGTCTGACCCTCGACCGCGGCTTCGTCATCACCAACGAGCGCCTGCACACCGGTGTCGGCAACATCTACGCCGTCGGCGACATCGTGCCCGGCCTGCAGCTCGCGCACCGCGGGTTCGCGCAGGGCATCTTCGTCGCCGAGGAGATCGCGGGCCTGGCGCCCGTGTCCATCCTCGAGTCCGGCATCCCGCGCGTCACCTACTCCGACCCCGAGGTCGCCTCGGTGGGTCTGACCGAGGCCAAGGCCAAGGAGATCCACGGGGACGACGCCGTCGAGGTGCTCGAGTACAACCTGGGCGGCAACGGCAAGAGCCAGATCCTGGGCACGACAGGTTTCGTCAAGCTGGTCCGCCAGAAGGACGGCCCCGTCATCGGGGTGCACATGATCGGCGCCCGCGTCGGTGAGCTCATCGGCGAAGGCCAGCTCATCGTGAACTGGGAGGCGTACCCGGAAGACGTCGCCAGCCTGGTGCACGCCCACCCGACCCAGAACGAAGCGCTCGGCGAGGCCTTCCTGGCCCTGGCCGGCAAGCCGCTGCACGCCCACAACTGACCCCACGATCGAAGGAGACACGAGCGGTCATGGCTGACTCCGTGCAGATGCCGGCGCTCGGTGAGAGCGTCACCGAGGGAACCGTTACCCGTTGGCTCAAGGCGATCGGGGACACCGTCGCCATCGACGAGCCCCTGCTCGAGGTGTCGACCGACAAGGTCGACACCGAGATCCCGTCGCCCTTCGCGGGCGTGCTCGAGCAGATCCTCGTCCAGGAGGACGAGACCGTCGCGGTCGGCACCGCGCTCGCCGTGATCGGCACCGGCGCGGCCGTGGCCGACGGCGGCGCCCCCGCCGCGCAGGCAGCACCGCCCGTCGAGCAGGCACCGCCTGCCGCCGCCGAGCCGGCCGCCGTCGCGCCCGAGCCCGTGGCACCGCCGCAGGCTGCTCCCGCCCCGGCCGCCGCCGCCCCGTCCGACGGCGTCCAGGTGACGATGCCGGCACTCGGCGAGTCCGTGACCGAGGGCACCGTCACCCGGTGGCTCAAGGCCGTCGGCGACGACGTCGCGGTCGACGAGCCGCTGCTCGAGGTGTCCACGGACAAGGTCGACACCGAGATCCCGTCGCCGTTCGCGGGCACGCTCCAGCAGATCCTCGTGCAGGAGGACGAGACCGTCGCGGTCGGCACCGCCCTTGCGGTGCTCGGCGCGGGCGCCGCACCGGTGGCAGCTCCCGCTTCCGTGGCGCCGGCCCCCGTGGCCGCTCCCGCTCCGGTCGCGGCTCCCGCCCCCGTTGCTGCTCCGGCCGCCGCACCGGCCCCGGTCGCGGCTCCCGCCCCGGCACCCGTGGCAACCCCGGCGCAGCACGTCGCTCCGTCGGCCCCGGCCGCCGCCGCGACGGTGTCCGGCAGCTACCTCACCCCGCTCGTGCGCAAGCTCGCCGCGGAGAAGCGCGTCGACCTGGCCACGATCACCGGCACCGGCGTCGGAGGGCGCGTCCGCAAGGAGGACGTCCTTGAGGCCGCTGCCAAGGCCGAGGCCGCCGCCGCTGCTGCTGCTGCCACCCCGGCACCCGCCGCCGCCACGGCCCCGGCGAAGGCCGCGCCCGTGGCCGTCTCCCCGCTGCGAGGCACGACCGAGAAGATGTCGCGGCTGCGCAAGCTGGTCGCCGACCGGCTCGTCGAGTCCCTGCAGACCTCGGCCCAGCTCACGACCGTCGTCGAGGTGGACGTGTCCAAGGTGGCCCGCCTGCGGGCCAGGGCCAAGACGGACTTCCGGGCGCGCGAGGGCGTGAACCTCACGTTCCTCCCGTTCTTCGCCCTGGCCGCCGTCGAGACGCTCAAGACCTACCCGAAGATCAACGCGAGCATCGACGGCAGCCAGATCATCTACCACGGCTCCGAGAACCTCGGCATCGCGGTCGACACCGAGCGCGGCCTGGTCGTGCCCGTCATCAAGGACGCCGGCGACCTCAACCTCGCCGGGATCGCCCGGAAGATCGCCGACCTCGCCGCGCGCACCCGCGTGAACAAGGTGGGTCCGGACGACCTCACGGGTGGCACGTTCACGATCACCAACACCGGTTCGGGCGGCGCGCTGATCGACACGCCGATCGTCGCGCTCCCGCAGGTGGCCATCCTCGGCACCGGCACGATCGTCAAGCGCCCGGTCATCGCCAAGGATGCGGACGGGTCCGACATCATCGCGATCCGGTCGATGGTCTACCTGTCGCTGTCGTACGACCACCGCCTGATCGACGGTGCCGACGCCGCGCGATACCTCACCGCGGTCAAGAACCGTCTCGAGGAAGGGGCGTTCGAGTCCGAAGTCGGGCTCTGACCCCTCGCCTGCTCGCCCAGCGTCCCTGACGCCGCCCGTCCGCGTTCCCCGGTCCGTTCGACCGGCGGGGCGCGGACGGTCGTCGTCCGCGGCCCGAACCCAAGGTGCCCACCATGCAGGTCGTCGTCGCAGGATCGTCCGGGCTGATCGGCAACGCGCTGGTCACGGAGCTCACGCGCGGCGGGCATGACGTCCGCCGGCTCGTGCGGCGCGCGCCGTCGGGTCCGACCGAGATCGCCTGGGATCCCGACGCGGGTCGTCTCGACCCCCGCGACCTCGCCGGCACCGACGCCGTGATCAATCTCGCCGGGGCAGGCGTCGCGGACCACCGGCTCACGGACAAGTACAAGCGGGTCGTGCTCACCTCCCGCACCCGCACGACGTCGTTGCTCTCGAGCACGATCGCGGGGATGGACACGCCGCCGTCGGTGCTGCTGCAGGCCTCGGGAATCGGTGCGTACGGCACCTATGCGGACCGTGGCGACGAGGTGCTGGACGAGACCTCGGCGCTCGGGGACACCTTCTTCGCCGGGATCGTGCGGGCATGGGAAGGCGCGGCCTCCCCGGCCGAGGACGCAGGGATCCGGGTCGCGCACCTCCGCTCCGGCATCGTGATGGCGCCCTCCGGCGGAGCGCTCGGGCGGCTCCTGCCCATCGTCCGCCTGGGCGTCGGTGGGCCGCTCGGCTCCGGCCGCCAGTACTGGAGCTGGATCTCCCTGGTCGACGAGGTCCGCGCGATCGTGCACCTGCTGCAGGCGCCGGTGGCGGGTCCGGTGAACCTCACCACCCCGCACCCGGCGACCAACGCCGAGCTCACGAGCGCTCTCGCGCGGGCGGCCCACCGTCCCGCCGTGATCAAGGTGCCCGCATTCGCTGTGCGGCTGGTCCTCGGGGAGTTCGCCCAGGAGGTCCTCGGCTCCGTCCGCGCCCTGCCCACCGCCCTGGTCGACAGCGGCTTCACCTGGACCCACCCCGATGTGCCCGACGTCGCCGCCTGGGTGACGGGCCGCGGAGTCACCCCCCGGTCCCGCTGACCCCATCCACCGGCGCGCCGGTCGGCGAACCGGCGACCTGGACGACCCGCCAGCCCGCCGAGGTCCACGCCATGGTCAGCACGACGGTGCGCGCCGGCTGGGCAGGGATCTCCGCAGCGACCGTGCCGTCGGCGGCGACGCGACGGTGCGCCGTCAGCGCCGAGCTCACCTCGACCCTGGCCTCGGTGAGCGGCTCCCCCACGCCGGCGTCGACCAGCCGCACCGAGGCGACCTCGGCCGACAGGCCACGGATGCGTTGCCCGGCAGCACGCACGCCGGCGAGCATGGCCAGGTCGGCGCGCTGCGCGTCGGAGCCGACGACCTCGACCTCGGCCAGGGCGTCCGGGTCGTCGGCGGCGAGCAGCACGGCCCGCCGCTCGGTGAGCGCCTTGGCTGCGGCGACAGGATCGGCCGGGCCCGACGAGACGCGCCGACCATCGGCCGGGCCCGCGGCCCCGCTCGGGTCGACTCCCCCCGACGGGGTTGGTGCTGCGGTCCGCGCGTCGGCACTCCCGACGGCGGGGCCGCGCGCGATGAGCGCGACCACGACCGCGGCGCAGGTGAGGACGGCCCCGGCGGCCACCAGCGCCTGGACCGCACCCGGCCCCCGCCGGGCGGCGCGGTGCCGGGAACCCGCGGGCCGGATCGTGACCGCCGAGCGGGGACCACGCTCGCCCGCCAGCCGCGCGAGCGTGGTCCGAGCAAGGACGGCGGCGTCGGGCAGGGCCAGCGGCTCAGGAGCCACCGCGGCGTAGCACCGGTCCGCGAGGTCGGCGGCGGACGGCCGACGCCCCGGGTCCGCGGCGCAGGCCCGCTCGATCAGGCTCCGCAGGCCCGGGTGACCGCCCGGGGCGAGCCCCGCGAGCGCGACCCGGGCCAGGGCGTGCACGTCCGCGCCCGGGCCCGGCCGGTGGCCGCGCTCGACCTCGGGAGCCGCGAACGCCGGCGTGCCGCGCCCGTCCCGGGTTCCGGCCTGCCCGGTGAGGGCGCCGAGCAGGTCGACGAGCACGGGCCGCCCGTCTGGGCGCACCACGACGTTGGCCGGCGAGACGTCCCCGTGGACGAGGCCGGCGTCGTGCAGCGCGGCGAGCGCCTGCGCGAGGGGGACGACGAGCGTGACGACCTCGCCGTCGGCCAGCGGCGGCCGCGCGGCGAGCAGCGTCGCCAGGTTCACACCGGGGACCTCCGCGAGCAGCACCGCCCACTGCGCGGCCTGCGGGGAACCAGCGGGCGGCGGGAGGTCGGCACCGGCACCGTCGATCGGGACGACGTCGACGATCTCCGCGAGGTGGTCATGGGTGAGGGCGCGCAGCGTGACCAGTCGCCGGCGCAGCTCCGTCCCGCCCGAGCCGGCCGGCACGGTGAGCACCGTGGCCACGACCCGGGTCCCGGCCGACGAGCCACCGGCGTGCCCGACCGCCGCCCAGGCCGGCCCGTGCGAGCCGACCCCGACCGGCCCACCCACGCGGTACCCGGCGGCGCGCAGCGCGGCGGCCAGGTCGGGCGGCACCAGGTCGGTCTCCATCCGCCCATCGAACCGTCCGCCCGGGTGCCGACCGGGGTTGTCCACAGCGTCAGTGCGCTGCGCCTGCGCGGCCTCCCCCGACGGCCACGGGGGCCGTCAGCCGAGCTGGACCACCCGCTGCTCGCGCGCGCTGACGACGGCGGCCTCGAGCACCCGGGCGGTGCGAACGGCGTCCTGCGGGTCGACCGGGACGGGTCCGCCGGCGAGGATCCAGCGCCCGGCCGCGCGGTAGAAGTCGACATGCCCACCGCTCACCCGCGGGACGGCTACCCGGTCCGATCCGTGCACCAACCAGCCCTCGTGACCCTCGGACCCGCCCGGCGCGGCCTCGTCGAGCTCCGCGAAGGGGGTCGGCTCCCCCTCGAAGGACGTCACCAGGTACGCCCCCGCGCTGCCGAGCACCCGGGTGCGCGGGCCGGGTGCTCCGGTCAGCCCACCCGCCCACAGGTGGCTGACGACGCCGCCCGGGTGCTGCAGCGCGAGGAAGACGTCGTCGGGGGTCGGGGTCGTCAACGCACGGATCTCCGCATAGACGCTGGTCGCGGGGCCGAAGAGCTGGACCGCCGAGTCGACCAGGTGCGCCCCGAGGTCGAGCAGGAGCCCGCCCGCGATGGGGTCGTTCTCCCGCCAACGGTCCTTGGGGACCGGGCGCCACCGCTCCCAGCGGCGCTCGAACCGGTGCACCGTGCCGAGCGTGCCGTCCGCGAGCAGCGCACGCAGGGTGAGCTGCTCGGAGTCCCACCGGCGGTTCTGGAACACCGTCAGCGGCACGCCGGCGGCCGTGGCGGCCGCCACCACGGCCTGCGCCCCGGCCGAGTCCGGCGCCAGGGGTTTGTCGATGACCAGGGGCAGACCCGCCGCGATCACGGCGAGGGCGTTCTCGACGTGGTTCCCGGTCGGGCTCGCGATGACGACGAGATCGAGGTCGCCGCCCAGCTCGACCAGCGCCGCCACGCTGGGCACGAGGACGACGCCAGGCCAGTCGGCCTGCGCGGCGGCCGCGCGCTCGGTGTTGCGAACCGCGACGTGGGTGACGACGTGCCCCGCCGCGCGCAGCAGCCGGGCATGGATCCCCCGTCCGGCATCGCCGTACCCGATCAACCCGACGCGGAGCCGCTGGCCTGCACCTTGCTCACTCATGCGGACACCCTAATCACCCGGTCAGCGCAGGGTGCGCGCGAACTCCTCACCCTCCGGCTCCGGGGCACCGTCGGCGTGCACCCGGGGCGCCTCGTGGCGGAGCCTGCTCGGCCACCAGATCCGCGGGCCGATGTCGTGCACGAGGGCGGGGACGAGCAGGCTGCGCACCACCAGCGTGTCGATCAGGACCCCGATCGACACGATCAGCGCGAGCTGGGCGAGGAACAGCAGCGGGATGATGCCCAGGGCGGCGAACGTCGCGGCGAGCACGACACCGGCGGACGTGATCACCCCGCCCGTCACCGCGAGCCCCCGCACCACGCCCTCGCGCGTCCCGTAGAGCACCGACTCCTCCCGCACGCGAGTCATCAGGAAGATCGAGTAGTCGACGCCGAGCGCGATCAGGAACGTGAAGGCGTACAGCGGGACCGACGGATCGGCGCTCGGGAAGCCGACCACGTGGTTGAACACGATGGCCGAGATCCCCAGGGCGGCGGCGAACGACAGCACGTTCGCCGCGATGAGGAGCAGCGCCGCGAGCACGGACCGCAGCAGCAGGCCGAGGATGAGCAGGATGACGAGCAGCACGACCGGCACGATCACCTTGAGGTCCCGCGTGCTCGCGTTCTGGGTGTCGAGCGACTCCGCGCTGGCGCCGCCGACGAGGGCGTCGGGGGACGCCGCGTGCACCGCGTCACGGACCGCTTCGATGGTGCCCACCGCGGCCAGCGAGTCGGCCGAGGCGGTCGTGACGACGTCGACGCGCACGTTGCCGTCCACGACCAGCGGCGGCGCCGCAACGGCGCTCGGCGGCCCCGTCTGCGGACCGGTGTAGACCGAGACCGAGTCCACCCCGTCGACGCCCTGCGCGGCGGCCACGACCGCGTCGGCGTCGCCCTGCGGGGTGATGACGACGGCGGGCTGGACCGCGCCCGCCGGGAAGTGCTCGGCGAGCTCCTTCTGACCGGACACGGCGTCGACCTTGGTGAGGAAGATGTCGGTCTGGCTGGTGCCGCTCGCCTGGAGGGTGGGCAGGAACGCCGCACCTGCCAGCAGGGCCAGCGCGGTGACGACCCAGACGCGGCGCGGGTGGCGGCCGACGAACCCGGCCAGCCGGCCCCAGCCGCCGGACAGGATCTCGGCGGTGGACAGCGTCCCCGGGACGGTGGCGTGCGTGCCGGCGTCGACCTGGCGCGGCACCCGGGGCCAGAACAGCGCCCGCGAGCGCTTGCCGAGGACGAGCAGGAACGCGGGGAGCAGGGTCATGACCGCCACGAAGGCCGCGACGATGCCGAGCGACCCGACGGGCCCGAGGGCCTTGTTCGAGCCGAGGTCCGAGAGGGTGAGGCACAGCAGCCCGGCGATCACAGTCCCCGCGCTGGCGGCGATCGGGGCCACCGAGACCCGCATCGCACGCGCCATGGCCACGAACGGGCTCTCGACGTGCCGCAGCTCCTCGCGGTAGCGGGCCACGAGCAGCAGCGCGTAGTCGACCGAGGCGCCGACCACGAGGATCGACAGGATCCCCTGCGTCTGCCCGTTGAGGGTGATGAGGTCGTTCTTCGCGAGGTGGTAGACGACGAGCGAGGCGGCCGAGAGCGCGAACACCGCCGTGAAGATGACGAGGAACGGCAGGAACGGCGAGCGGTAGACCACCACGAGGATGACGAGGACCGCCCCCAGCGCCACGAGCAGGAGGGTGACGTCGATCCCGCCGAAGGCGGTCACGAGGTCGGCGACGAACCCGGCCGGTCCGGTGACCCACGCGTTGAGCCCGACCGCACCGACCGACTCGGACGTGGCCCCCAGGTCGGAGCTCAGCGCGTCCCGCAGCGATCCGACCACCCCGCCCACGACGCTCGAGTCGTCCGCGAGCGATTCCTCGGCGGCGGGGCCGTCCAGCGAGAGCGGCACGAGCAGCGCGGCGCCGTCCTCGGAGGGCACGACGACGGGGTCGGCCGTGAGCACGTCGCCGATCGTGGCGGGGTCCCCGGCCGCCGGGTCTGCGCCGGTGATCGGGAGCGCCGGGATGCCGGCGGCGAAGTCCTCGACCGCGGCGAGCTGCTCCGGCGAGATGGCACCACCCTCGGGCGCGGTGAGCACCACGAGCGCGGGTAAAGTCTCTGAGTCGACGAAGGCCCGATTGAGCTCGGCGGCTCGAGTCGACTCCGCGGACGCAGGCAGGAACGAGGCAGCGTCGTTGCTCTGCACCTCGGAGAGCTTTCCCTGGGCCATGCCACCGATCGCGCCGACCCCCAGCCAGACGGCGATCAGCAGCACGATGACAAGGGCCCGGAGCGCGGCGGCAGATCTGGAATTACTCAGCATGCTGAGTATCATGAGGCTAGTCCCGCCCTGGGGCAAGCCGGAGGCGGTGAAGGCGTACATGCAGGACATGACGAGGTGGTCGACCGGGCGCATGCTGTCGAGCGCCGCGCGCCACGTCGAGCGGGAGTGGAACCACCACCTGTTCGCCTGGGATCTCAACCACGCGAGCTTCCCGGTCCTCGTCCTGCTCGCCCAGCGCGACCACTCCCAGCGCCAGCTCGCGTCCGCCGTCGGTGTGACGGAACAGACGATGAGCCGCATCCTCGCGCGGATGGAGCGCACCGGCTACCTGACCCGCACCCCGCACGGGGACGACAAGCGTCGGCACGTCATCGCGCTCAGCCCGGCGGGTGAGCGCGTGCTCCGCGAGGCCGCCCGGCCCGGCCCGGCCGAGGCCATGTCGGCCCGCGGCCTGACCCCGGAACAGGTGGCGACCATGCGCGAGCTCCTCACCCTGATGATCCAGGCGCGCCCCGAGCCGACCGACCCGGCGTAGCGGCCCGACGCCGAACCCGCGGTCCGGCGTCGGGCGGTTAGCCTGACCCGATGCAGTTCGTCGAGCTCGACCTCGGAACCCGCCTCGCCGACTACCGCGAGACGTGGGACCTGCAGCGCGCGGTCCATTCCGAGGTCGCCGACGGCACCCGCCCGGACACCGTGCTGCTCTGCGAGCACGCGAGCGTCTACACCGCGGGTCGGCGCACCGCCTCGCTGGACCGCCCCCAGGACGGCACGCCGGTGGTCGACGTCGACCGCGGCGGCAAGATCACCTGGCACGGCCCGGGTCAGCTCGTCGGGTACCCGATCGTGCGGCTGGGCGACCCGATCGACGTCGTCGCCTACGTCCGCGCGCTCGAAGACGCCCTGATCGCCGTGTGCACGCAGCTCGACCTCGCGGCGATCCGCGTCGACGGCCGCAGCGGGGTGTGGTTCCCGGCCGACGCGGGGCGCCGTGAGCGCAAGGTCGCCGCGATCGGGGTGCGCGTCGCCCGGGGCGTCACGATGCACGGGTTCGCGCTGAACTGCGAGCCTGACCTCGCCGAGTTCGGGCGGATCGTGCCCTGCGGCCTGCCGGATGCGGACGTCACCTCGCTCTCGGCCGAGACCGGACGCCGGGTGCGGATCGCGGACGTCCTGGACCCCGTGCGGACCCACGTCGACCAGGCGCTCGCGCCGCTGCTCGCCGTCGGCCGCCCCGCCGCGTAGGTGTTCCCGCCGCGTAGGTCCCCCGGCCGCGTAGGTCCCCCGGCCGCGGACGCCGGCCGGTCTAGGCCGGCCCCAGCCCCCGCCACTGCCCCGACGGCGGGATCTCGATCCCCGGCCGCGCCTTCGCCCGCAGCTCGACCGCGATCTGCTCGGCCCAGCTGTCGACCGCCTCGAAGTCGCGGTAGTCACCGGGCACGGCACCCACCGCGGCCACGAGCGAACGCTCCGCCATCCCGAGCCCGGCGGTCGCCAGCTGACCGCCGAACATGTGCACCCCGCGCGGCTTGAGCCGTCGCTGGAGGAGCCGGACGTCGTCGGGCTCACCCACCGGCCGAGCGCGCGCGCCGATCGGGCCCGACCAGAAGAGCCACAGGGGGATGTCGACCAGCGCAGCCTCGAGCCGACGCACCAGCGCGCGGACCGACTCCGTCATCTGGCCGGCGTAGATGGCCGAACCCAGGACGACGGCGTCGTAGCCGACCAGGGAGGTGACGTCGTCGGGGTCGACCTGCGCCACCGTGTGCGCCTCCCGTTCGAGCACCCCGGCGAGGCTGTCGCCGATCTCCCGGGTCGAGCCGTGCCGCGATCCGACCGTCACGAGAACGTGCATGGCGCCTCCCAGAGCTCTGAGGCGACCCGCCGCGTTGCACACCGCCTTGGCCCAGGTTCACGAATCGAGCCGCGGTCCGCGTGGGCCAGAGGTCCCAGGCGCAACGCCCAGAACGGCCCAAACGTGGCACGATCGCCGACGACCGATAGAATGAGCGACGCACAGGGTCTCGTGCGCGTCGGGAATTGGGTGGGTCGGCGCGCGATCTTCGACGAACCCCGAGGCCATGACCCGAACTCCCGCACCACCCCACCCGTCCCGTCCGCACGCCGGGCCGCTCGCGACCTATCGGGCGCTGCCGCGGCTCGCCGGGCGCTCGTTCCTCCCCATCGCCCTCCTCGCCCGGCTGCCGTTCTCGATGACCGCGCTGGGCATCATGCTGCTGGTCACCACGAGCACCGGTTCGGTCGCCACCGGCGGCCTGGCCACCGGGGCGTCCTCCCTCGGCACGGCCCTGTTCGGCGCCGTGCACGGCAACCTCGCGGACCGCTTCGGTCAACGGCCCGTCGTCTCGATCGCCGTGACGGCCAACGCCGCCGCGATGGTCGCCGTCGTGCTGGCCGCCCACCGGGGCGCCCCGCTCGCGGTGACGCTCGTGGCGTGCTTCGCGACCGGCGCGACCTCGCCCCAGGTCGGCGCGTTCGCGCGGGTGCGCTGGATCGCCCTGACCCGGGACGACCCGGCCACGCTGGCGGCGTCGATGGGCTACGAGAGCACGGTGGACGAGCTCACGTTCGTGCTCGGCCCCGCCCTCGTCGGGCTGATCAGCGCCGCGGCCAGCCCCGAGCTGACCCTGCTGGCGGCGGCCCTGCTCACCGCGGTCTTCGGGCTGGCGTTCGCGGCGCATCCCACCGCCCGGATCACGCGCCCGGCCGACGGCGATCGGACCGCGCACCGCGCGGTGGCGGCGCGCTGGCCGGTCCGCCGTCTGCTGCCGTTGGCCGGCGCCCCGTTGCTCGGGATGGCGGCGATGGGGGTCTTCTTCGGCGGCTCGCAGGCCGCCGTGACGGCGTTCGCCACCGACGCGGGCAACCCGGGGCTCGCCGGCCTGCTCTACGCCGCGATGGGCGTCGGCTCGGCGGCCACCGCGCTCGCCGTCGTCGCCCTGCCCGACCGGATCGACCCGCGTCGACGCTGGGTGGTGGCCGCGACGGGGATGACGATCGTGAGCTCGGCCACCCTCGTCGTGACCGGCGTCGGTCCGATCGTGGCCGTCCTGGGCGTGACCGGCCTGTTCATCGGACCGGCGATGGTGACGATCTTCACCGTCGGCGGCAACGTGTCGCCGGTCGGACGCGCGGGCACGGTCATGACCCTCCTGGTCAGCGCGAACGTGGTCGGCGGCGCGATCGGCGCGGCGGGGGCCGGCGCCGTCGCTGAGGCGGCGGGGGTCCAGGCGGCGTTCGGGGTCCCGGTGACCGCCGCGGCCGCGCTCGCCGTCGTCGGGCTGCTGGCCCGGGGATCGGTGGGCCGCAGCGGCCGCCGCGAGACCGCCGCCGTCGGGGCCGAACCCCTGACGTAGTGTGGCGAAGGTGACGATCGCACCCGAAGGACGCCGCATGCTGCGGGTCGAGGCCCGCAACGCTGAGACCCCCATCGAACGCAAGCCCGCCTGGATCAAGACCCGCGCCACGATGGGGCCCGAGTACTCCGAGCTCAAGGGCCTGGTCAAGCGCGAGGGCCTGCACACCGTGTGCGAGGAGGCGGGCTGTCCCAACATCTTCGAATGCTGGGAGGACCGCGAGGCGACCTTCCTCATCGGCGGCGACCAGTGCACGCGGCGGTGCGACTTCTGCCAGATCGACACGGGCAAGCCGGCCGACCTCGACCGCGACGAGCCGCGCCGCGTGGCCGAGTCGGTCCAGGCCATGGGGCTGAAGTACTCGACCGTCACCGGCGTGGCCCGGGACGACCTGGCCGACGGCGGTGCGTGGCTGTACGCCGAGACCGTCCGCCAGATCCATGCCCTCAACCCCGGCACCGGCGTCGAGCTGCTGATCCCCGACTTCAACGCCGTGCCCGACCAGCTCGCCGAGGTCTTCTCCTCGCGGCCCGAGGTCCTCGCGCACAACCTCGAGACCGTGCCCCGCATCTTCAAGCAGATCCGGCCCGCGTTCCGCTACGAGCGGTCGCTCTCGGTGATCACCTCCGCCCGCGCGGCCGGGTTCGTCACGAAGTCCAACCTCATCCTCGGGATGGGCGAGACGACCGAGGAGGTCCGCGAGGCGCTGGTCGACCTGCACGCGGCCGGCTGCGACCTCATCACGATCAACCAGTACCTGCGCCCGTCCGTGCGCCACCACCCGGTGGCCCGGTGGGTCCGGCCCGAGGAGTTCGTCGAGCTGTCCGACGAGGCCGAGCGGATCGGCTTCCTCGGGGTCATGGCCGGGCCGCTGGTGCGCTCGTCGTACCGGGCCGGACGGCTGTGGGGGCAGGCGATGCGCCGGCGCGGCCAGGAGATCCCCGCCGCCCTCGCGCACCTCGGCGAGGCGCGGACCGCTCGGCAGGAGGCCGCGAGCCTGCTCGCCCGCTGACGCGCCGCTGCGGCCCGAGCCGTCAGTCTGGACCGTCTAGACTCTCGCTCCATGGCACGTCAGAGCACCGGGGCGAACACACCCGCCGCCAAGCCGGTAAAGCAGAAGAAGACCCGCTGGTACACGCAGGTGTGGCAGGCGTACCAGATGACCCGCAAGCAGGATCCGGCGGTCACCTGGCTGATGTTGGCAGCGTTCCTCGGCATCGTCGCCGTCGCGCTGCTGATCGGCCTCTGGTGGGGCCACGTCATCTACACGCTGTTCCTGGGGCTGCCGTTCGGCGCCCTGGCGGCGATGTTCATCCTCGCCCGCCGGGCCGAGACGGCTGCGTACTCGCAGATCGAGGGCCAGCCGGGAGCGTCCCGCGCGGCGTTGGGCACGATCCGCCGCGGCTGGAGCTTCGCCGAGGAGCCCGTCGCCGTCGACCCCCGCACGCAGGATCTCGTGTTCCGCGGGATCGGGCGCGCCGGCGTCGTGCTGGTCAGCGAGGGGCCGAAGGCGCGCGCGGCCAAGCTGCTCGACACCGAGCGCAAGCGCACCGCCCGCGTGCTGCCGAACGTCCCGATCACCCTGATCCAGGCCGGCTCCGACGAGGGGCAGGTGCCGCTGCGCAAGCTGCCGCGACGCGTGCAGAAGCTGCGCCCCACGCTGACCAAGCAGGAGACGTCCGAGATCTCCAAGCGACTCACCGCGCTGGGCGGCGTGCGCCTGCCCGTCCCGAAGGGCATCGACCCGACCCGGGCCCGCCCGGACCGCAAGGGGATGCGCGGACGCTGACCGCTTTCGCCGACGGCCGGCTCTTCGGGGATACGTTCCCCGGGAGCCGGCCTTTCTTTTGCGGCTGCCAGGTGCGCCGGGTGCGCCGGGTGCGTGCGGCCGAGGTCGCCGAGGTCGTTGCGTGGAGGCGAGGTCAGAGCCGGACGATGACGGTCCCGGCGGCCCGGTCGTGCAGGCCACGGCCGTCACCGTCCCAGACGACGGCGGGGATCACGAGGCACACGAGCACGGTGCGCAGCGCGGCTCGCGGGATGCCGACGGCGCCCGGGCCGGAGAGCGACGCAGCAGGCCCACCGCCGGAACGACCGCCGTCGGCTCCCCCGCCGGACGGTGCGCGCCGCACGTGGATCCCCAGCAGGCGGTGCCCGAGCGTGTGGCCGATCGTGCCGACCAGCAGCACGTTCTCGACGGCGAACACCGCGAGCGTGGCGATCGGGTCACCGTCGAAGAACGCGGCCGAGATGAGCAGGCACAGCGCCCAGTCCACGCCGATCGCCGCGACCCGGCGGACCAGCGACGCGAGCGAGCCGGGGCCGGTCGACGGCAGCCCGAGCCGGCGGCCGGCACCAGATGTCCCGTCGCCGGACCCGGTGCCGTCCAACCATGAGCCGATGTCGTCCCGCGCTGCCATCCCGGTAGCCTAACGACCGGATCTCGTGCGATCCGGCGTCGACTTAACACGGCGGAAACACGAGGTACACGGTTGGTTAACGCCACTCACCTAGCGTCGAGACCGCCCGCACCGGGCACACCGAACCGAGGAGCAACGGATGTTCAGTAATCCCGAGGAAGTCCTGACGTTCATCAAGGACAACGACGTCAAGTTCGTCGACGTGCGGTTCTGTGATCTTCCGGGCGTGATGCAGCACTTCAACGTGCCGGCCTACTCGCTTCCCGAGGACTTCTTCACCGAGGGTCAGATGTTCGACGGATCCTCGATCCGCGGCTTCCAGGCGATCCACGAGTCCGACATGAAGCTCATCCCGGACATCACCACGGCCTACCTGGATCCCTTCCGCAAGGAAAAGACCCTCAACATCAACTTCGCGATCGTCGACCCGTACACCAACGAGCCGTACAGCCGCGACCCGCGCCAGGTGGCCGCCAAGGCCGAGGCGTACCTGCTCTCGACCGGCATCGCGGACACGGCGTTCTTCGCCCCCGAGGCCGAGTTCTACATCTTCGACGACGTCCGGTTCGAGACGAAGTCCAACTCTGCGTCGTACATCGTCGACTCCATCGAAGGGGCCTGGAACTCGGCCCGCGTCGAAGAGGGCGGCAACCTCGGCCACAAGATCCCCTACAAGGGTGGCTACTTCCCCGTCGCGCCGGTCGACTCCTTCATCGACATCCGCGACCGGATCTGTCTGGAGCTCGACGCTCTGGGGCTGCAGATCGAGCGCTCGCACCACGAGGTCGGCACCGGCGGCCAGGCGGAGATCAACTACCGCTTCGACAAGCTCGCCATCTCGGCCGACAAGGTCCAGCTGTTCAAGTACGTCGTGAAGAACGTGGCGCACGAAGCCGGCCGCACGGCCACCTTCATGCCGAAGCCGCTGTTCGGCGACAACGGCTCGGGCATGCACGTCCACCAGTCCCTGTGGAAGGACGGCGTGCCGCTGTTCTTCGACGAGAAGGGCTACGGCGGCCTGTCTGACATGGCGCGCTGGTACATCGGTGGCCTGCTCAAGCACGCGCCGTCGCTGCTCGCGTTCACGAACCCGACGGTGAACTCTTACCACCGCCTGGTCCCGGGCTTCGAGGCGCCGGTCAACCTGGTCTACTCGGCCCGCAACCGCTCCGCGTGCATCCGCATCCCGGTCACGGGATCGAACCCGAAGGCCAAGCGCATCGAGTTCCGGGTCCCCGACCCGTCGTCCAACCCGTACCTGGCCTTCGCCGCGATGCTCATGGCCGGTCTCGACGGTATCCAGAACCGCATCGAGCCGCCCGAGCCGGTCGACAAGGACCTGTACGAGCTGCCCCCCGAGGAGCACGCCGCGATCGCCCAGGTTCCGGGCAGCCTCGGCGAGGTCCTCGACGCGCTCGAGGCCGACCACGACTACCTCACGGCCGGGAACGTCTTCACCCCCGACCTGATCTCGACGTGGATCGACTACAAGCGCACCCAGGAGATCGACCCGATCCGCCTGCGGCCGCACCCGCACGAGTTCGAGCTCTACTACGACTGCTGACGAAGATATGCCTCTGACCTGCACAAACGCAGGCGTGAGGTCGGTCTAGTCCGCACAGAGTCCGCAAGCGCCGACAGCACTCCTGAAACGTCGGCGTTTGCGGGCTCTTCTGCGTCCGGCCACGGGTGGGCGTTGGGTGTCGAGCGGGGCCTCGCCAACGCGTGCCGAACCCGTGCCTGGATGGCCAATGCGGAAGGGCCGGAGGTGATCAGTGACGAGCCATAGAAGTGCCGGAGATCCTCAGACCAGAAGTGGTCGCGGGCGGGGACTGGAGTATGGTCCTGATCGCGGTTCCCCGGTGGACTTCATTCCCAGGCTCATCAGGTTCGCCGTCACCGTTGATGGCTTCTGACATGGAGTTGCCTCTAGGCAGCGCAACCGCGTTCACGAGGACGTCTTGGTCCGCACCGAGTCCGCACGCGCCGCCATCGCTGCTCCAACGGCCGCGCGGGTGGACTCTTCGGTATCCGGCCACAAGTGGGCGTAGGTGTCGAGAGTCGTCTTAGCGGACGCGTGCCGAAGCCGCGCCTGGACGACCTTCACGTCGGCGCCGGACGCGATCAGCAGCGACGCGTAGAAGTGCCGCAGATCGTGGAACCGAAAGCCCACGGGCAGCGCGGCGGCTCGCGCCGCCTCGACCTCGACGAGCTCCGCCGTCGGCTGCTGCACCGTTTTCTCCGCCCTCGCTTTGAGTGCGGCTCGTGCCGCACGGACGGCCCGATCGATCTTCCACGGGGCGACCTGCTCCCCCGCGCTCGTCTCGACGATCCACTTGCGCCCACCTGCTCCGTCCGCAAGTTCGACCACCAGCGCCTGCGGGATCGGAATCGCGATGCGCGCCGTGGCCGTCTTGAGCGGCTCCTGCGGGTACTGCACCGCCGGGTTGATGACACCTCGCGCGAAGTCCACGTCAGTGACTCGGAGCCCGCAGACCGCAGCGACGCGCAGGCCGGCGAACGCGGCCAGCAAGACCGCCGGCTGCAGGTACTCGGGCACGGTGTCGACAAGCGCCCACACCTGGATCTCCGTGGCGACGTAGGGCCGTTGCTTGCCAGCGCCCGGTGAGGTGCGCCGCGAGCAGGGCGAGCGCGCGATCAGGCCGTCATGGACCGCGTCGGCCATGATCTGCGCGAGGCGGGCGTGCAGTGCGTAGACGTAGGAGTCGGACACACCCTCGGCCTTGAGCTTGGCCGTCCACGCCTTCACGTGGGAGGGGCGCACGTTCGCCAGCCGCCTCGGTCCGAACTCCGCGACGATCCGCGCCACGTGCACGCGTCCCTGGCGGACGGTCGACGCGCGCCGGGTGCCATAGCCGGCCAGCCACGAGGTGCACCACTCCTCCACCGTCGTGCGCGCGATCTCCGGGTCCAGGTAGGTACCTGTCCCCACCGCCGTGGTCACCTCGTTCAGCCACCGCTGCGCGTCAAGCTTGCGCTGGAAGTGCTTGGAGTATTCGCGGCCCACCTCATCGCGGTACCGAGCCCGCCACACCCCGTCAGGGCGCTTGGTGATGCTGGCCATCGTCGGCATCCCCACCCGTTGGCGAGAGCCGAGATGCTTCGGTTCGCCAGCGCAACAGCTCCTGGCTACCTTCGCCAGCCGTGCTCAGAACGATCTGCCGGACATAGTCGGCTTCCCATGATCCGGGACGACCGGAGAGCAGCCGCTCGACCCCGCCGACGTTGGCCGCCACGGCAGTCCGGACGTGACAGGCGATCTCCCCGAAGTCGACCGGCTCACTGTGCTCGTGCGGGGAACCCGCGCCGATGGTCCGGGTGCCCCGTGCTGCCTCGGTCAAAGCCGCGATCGCGTCGCCAACCGGGTCCCTGCTTCGCATGGCATTTCCTCTCGATCGTCTCGTCACCGGTCCGTCACCGCTCGCAGCCATATGCCGGGCCCGGGCCTGGCGGCACACCGATCCCGCGCTCCTCGTGGCCGCGCCCATTCAGCCGCGGGCCGGCTGGGCTGATGTCACGGTTCGCACCCAGGAACGTGCTGGCCGAGTCGACCTGCACCGCCGCTTCCACGACGTCGGCGCTGCGCTCGGCCAAAGACTCGCGGAGGGCTTGGGGGATGGGTATCGCACGGTTGGCGTACAGGTCCCCTAGCTCGACCCAGGCCGCGTCGTCGGACCGGACGAAAAGAACCGTGCACGCGGCCGCCACACCACGGGCCGGGGCGAAGAACTCGGGATCCGTGACCGCCTCGCGCAGGACGTAGCCAAAGTCGACCGCGGCGACCAGCCCGCGCTGCACCTCCCGGCTCGCCGCGCGCAGGTCGACGCGCTGCGCCATCGTTTCCGGTCCGGCGTGGCCGCCGAGGTCTGCGGTGATCTCCCGCAGGGACGCGCGCAGCTCGGCGCCAGCGTGCAGGAGGTCGGGGTCGATTCTGCGGGCGCGTCCGGCGATCTGCTGGAGGTCGACACCCAGTTGCGCCCAGGCGTCGTCGAGCGAACCGAGCGCCGGCTGCAGACGGTTCGCGTGCTGGTCGGCGTCGATGGCACCGAGGTGAGCGGCCGCGGTGAAGATTCTGGCGCCGGTCACGGTTAGGTCCCGTTCGACCTTCACAGTGAATAGGACATCCGTTGCGGTCGGCGATGCCGCCAGCGTCCGGCGAGCTTGGACGTCCCAGCGAGCGACGGCGCGTTCGAGGCGGCCTGGCTCGACGGGGTCGAGGTGCTGCCCGGTCAGCGCGGCGGGCCAGCGGCCGGACAGATAGGACGCCGCCAACTGCTCGGCCGTTCCCACCCGCACCAGAAGGTCACGCGACTGCTCTGCCGACTGCCCCGGCTCGACGCGGTGCTTCGCGTCGAGCACGCGGCGCAGGTCGCGGTTGTAGTTGTCCAGCGCCTGGCCTACGCCGTGCGAGGCGACGTAGACCACGTGCATGATCCGAGTTCGGGCGGCCTCGGAGTCCAGGTGCCCCGGCTCGCTGAGCGGCGCAGTGGGGTGTCGGCGGGCGGCGACCATCTCAGCTGCCAGCCAGAGATTCTCCACAGCGCGTTCCAGGAGCGGGTCGCCCTCACCGACGCCCGGCCAACCGGTCCGCAGCTGGGTGCGGTGCATCCCCAGAGCAAGCCTGTGAATCCGCCCCATGCTCGGGTCCCCGGTCCGATCCGGGATCGACGCCCACAATCCGGCCGCCGCCTCAACGACCTCGCCCCACGAACGCACCCTGGCCTTGGCCATATGTGGCGGTGCCTCCCATAAGAGCTCACGTGCGGCGAAGTCGGCGTCGTGCAGCAGATCTCCCACCGTCCGCTCGTCGGGCGGCACCGGCGGCGCGGTGGCGGACGACGCCCCTCTCGCCGCCGTCACGATGCGACCTCGGTTTCGGCGACCAAGTCGTCTAGCTCGGAAATCACTGCGGCGGCACCGGCGGGGAACTTGTCGATCGGGTACCGACGGGCAGCCTCTGCCGCCGCCCGGATGAGCTCTCCCACAGCGGACGACGCAGCGACCTCCAGGACGAGGTCCTCGAGGTCGTCGTCGGAGTCGATGGGCAGGAGCGCCACAGCCCTTGACGCAACGATCTGTGCGCCCAGAGCCAGAGATTGCAGGTCCGGCCCGCCCGCCACCGTCTTCTGTGGGCTGTCAGCTGCGGCCGTCAGGATCGCGATGATCTGCATCCAAGTGGCCGTCGGGTCGACGGCATTGAACTCGGTCATCGTCCTGCTCCCTTCCTCTGGGGCCTTCTCCCATGGGGCCACGATCGGCTGCCTGGGCGGGGGTTGCGGCGGCTGGTTGTGGATAGCGCGGTCGGGTCTGCTGCACCGATAGGTGACAGTCGGGCTCAGGCGGCGAGTGCGACCTGAGTGGTCATGATGGTCTCGTATTC
>NZ_SDWW01000036.1 GCF_004168625.1 Pengzhenrongella frigida | reverse complement strand
ATCGCGGCGGAGATGACCATCCCGCTGTCGATGCTCCCCGAGATCCGCTCGTCGTCCGAGGTCTACGGCACCGGCCGTCGGGGCGGGCTGCTGTTCGGGGTGCCGATCGCCGGCGTCCTCGGGCACCAGCAGGCCGCGCTGTTCAGCCAGGCGTGCTTCGAGGTCGGCGACGCGAAGAACACCTACGGCACCGGCAACGACATGCTCCTCAACACCGGCGCCGTGCCGGTCATCTCGAAGCAGGGGCTGCTGACCACCGTCGCCTACAAGATCGGCGACCAGCCGGCCGTGTACGCGCTCGAGGGGACGATCGCGGTCACCGGCGCCCTGGTGCAGTGGCTGCGCGACAACCTCGAGATGATCTCGTCCGCGGCCGAGATCGAGCAGCTCGCGGCGACGGTGGAGGACAACGGTGGCGCGTACTTCGTGCCGGCGTTCTCGGGCCTCGACGCCCCGTACGACCGCGCGGACGCCCGCGGTGCGCTCGTGGGCCTGACCCGGTTCGTGAACAAGGGCCACATCGCCCGCGCGGTCCTGGAGGCCACCGCCTTCCAGACCCGCGAGGTGCTCGACGCCATGACCGCCGACTCCGGCGTGGACCTGACCGAGGTCATGGCCGACGGCGGGATGGTCGCCAACGAGGAGCTCATGCAGTTCCAGGCCGACATCCTCGGCGTCCCCGTCGTGCGCACCCGGGCGGGCGACCAGGTCGCCCTCGGTGCCGCCTACGCCGCGGGCATCGCCGTCGGGTTCTGGTCCGGCGTGCAGGACGTGATCGACCGTCGTCGCGAGGACACGCGTTGGGCGCCCATGATGGACTCGGACGAGCGTGCCCGGCAGTACCGGATGTGGAAGAAGGCGGTCACTAGGACCTTCGGCTGGGTCGACGACCCTGATCCTGCATTATTTTCGAAGTATTCCACCTGACGTACCACCGACCCCGACGAGAGAAGCGCAGCCAGATGAAGATTGAAAAGCGTATCGCCCTGATTACCGGCAGCGGCCAGGGAATCGGGAAGGCAATTGCCCTCACCTTTGCACGCGAAGGCGCCTCGATCGCTGTCAACGACATTCCCTTCAATGAGGAGAAGGCCAAGGCGACCGTCGAGGAGCTTCGCGCCCTGGGCGTCGAAGCCGAGCTCTTCCTCGCGGACGTCAGCAAGGAGGACGAGGTGACGAAGATGGTGGCCGATGTCCAGGCCCGGTTCGGCCGTCTCGACATCCTCGTCAACAACGCTGGAATCAACCGCGACGGGCTGCTCCACAAGGCCAGCGGCGAAAACTGGGCTGCCGTCGTGGCCGTCAACCTCACCGGTCCGTTCAACTGCACGAAGGCCGTGCTTCCCGGCATGCGCGCGCAGGGTTACGGTCGGATCGTGAACATGTCCTCGCTCACGGCTCGCATCGGCATCTTCGGTACCGGCTACTACGCGACCACCAAGGCCGGCCTGATCGGCCTCACCAAGGTCACCGCGGTCGAGAACGCCACCAAGGGAATCACGTGCAACGCCCTGGCGCCCGGCTACATCAACACGGACATGATGAACAAGTACCCCGCCGAGCAGAATGCAAAGCTCATTGCGACGATTCCGGTGGGCCGTTTCGCCGAGCCGACAGAGGTGGCCGACGCGGCCCTTTTCCTGGCTTCGGACTCCTCGAGCTACATCACCGGCGCGGTGCTCGACATCAACGGCGGAAGCTTCATCTAATTCTACTTGCAAGGGAGCAACACACATGAGCGACGTTGTCATCGCCAGTGCAGTTCGCACGGCCGTCGGATCGTTCGGCGGCGCCCTCGGAGAGGTCCCGGCCGTCGAGCTGGGCGCCCTCGTCATCAAGGAGGCCATCGCCCGCGCCGGCATCACGCCGGAGCAGGTCGACCAGGTCATCATGGGGAACGTCATCCAGGCGGGCCTCGGCCAGAACCCGGCCCGCCAGGCGGCCATCAAGTCCGGCATCCCCCAGGAGGTGCCGGCCTGGACGCTGAACATGGTGTGCGGCTCCGGCCTCAAGACCCTCGAGCTGGCCGCCCAGGCCATCCTCGCGGGCGACGCGGACATCGTCGTCACCGGCGGCATGGAGAACATGTCCCTGGCCCCGTACCTGCTGAACAAGGCGCGCACGGGCTACCGCATGGGTAACGCCACGATGGTCGACTCCATGATCCAGGACGGCCTCTGGGACGCGTTCAACGACATCCACATGGGCGTCACCGCGGAGAACGTCGCCGCGCAGTACGACCTCTCCCGTGAGGACCAGGACAACTACTCCGTCCAGAGCCAGAACCGGGCCGAGGCGGCCATCAAGGCCGGCAAGTTCGTCGAGGAGATCGTCCCCGTCGTCATCCCGCGCCGCAAGGGCGACCCGGTCGTCTTCGACCAGGACGAGTTCCCCCGGTTCGGCACGACCATCGAGGGCCTGAGCAAGCTCCGCGGTGCGTTCAAGAAGGACGGCACCGTCACCGCCGGCAACGCGTCCGGCATCAACGACGGCGCGGCGGCCCTGGTCGTCATGTCCAAGGCGAAGGCCCTCGAGCTCGGGATCACCCCGCTCGCGACCCTCACCTCGTGGGCCTCGGCCGGCGTGGACCCGAAGATCATGGGCACCGGCCCGATCCCGGCCAGCCGCAAGGCGCTCGCCAAGGCCGGCCTCACGATCGAGGACATGGACCTGGTCGAGGCCAACGAGGCGTTCGCCTCGCAGGTGCTCGCCGTGGCCCAGGACCTCAAGCTCGACCCGGAGAAGACGAACGTCAACGGCGGCGCGATCGCCATCGGCCACCCGGTCGGTGCGAGCGGCGCCCGGATCCTCGTCACGCTGCTGCACGAGATGAAGCGTCGGGACGCCAAGCACGGCCTGGCGACGCTCTGCATCGGTGGCGGCCAGGGAACGGCGCTCGTCGTCGAACGTTGAGACTGAGCTAGCACCACGAAGGCCCGTGGCCTCGGAGCGATCCGAGGCCACGGGCCTTCGTGCGTCCCCCGCCGGGCCGGCGGGGGGCGGGCGCCGCTAGGCGGCGACCAACGACCGCAGCACGTACTGCAGGATGCCGCCGTTGCGGTAGTAGTCCGCCTCGCCGGGGGTGTCGATCCGCAGATCGGCGTCGAACGCCACGACCGAACCGTCGGCCCGCGTGGCGCGGACCGCGACCGTCTTGGGAGTCACACCCTCGTTGAGCACCGTCACGCCCGAGATGTCGTACGTCTCGGTGCCGTCCAGGCCGAGCGAGTCGGCCGACGCGCCCGCGGGGAACTGCAGCGGCAGCACGCCCATCCCGATGAGGTTCGACCGGTGGATCCGCTCGAAGCTCTGCGTGATGACCGCGCGCACCCCGAGCAGCGAGGTGCCCTTGGCTGCCCAGTCCCGCGACGAGCCGGAGCCGTACTCCTTGCCACCGAGGATCACGAGCGGGACGTCCGCCGCCGCGTACGCGTGGGAGGCGTCGTAGATCGTGGACTGCTCGCCGGTGAGGTGGTTGAGCGTGAACCCGCCCTCGACCCCGGGGACCAGCTGGTTGCGCAGCCGGATGTTGGCGAACGTCCCGCGGATCATGACCTCGTGGTTCCCCCGGCGCGAGCCGTAGGAGTTGAAGTCCCGGCGCTGCACGCCGTGCTCGGCGAGATAGACCCCCGCCGGGCTGTCGGCCCCGATCGAACCGGCTGGGCTGATGTGGTCGGTGGTCACCGAGTCACCCAGCTTGGCCAGCACGCGTGCCCCGGCGATGTCGGTGACCGGCTCCGGCGTCGCACCCATGCCGTCGAAGTACGGGGGCTTGCGCACGTAGGTGGACTCGGGGTCCCACTGGAAGATCGAGCCCGCCGGCGTCTGGAGCCCGCGCCACCGCTCGTCGCCCGCGAAGACGTCGGCGTAGTCGGTGGTGAACATCGCGCGGTCGATCGCCGAGTCCATCGTGGACTGGACGTCTGCCGGCGTCGGCCAGATGTCACGCAGGAACACGGGTGCACCGGAGTCGGTGTGCCCCAACGGCTCGGACTCGAAGTCGAAGTCCATCGTGCCGGCGAGCGCGTAGGCGATCACCAGCGGCGGCGAGGCGAGGTAGTTCATCTTGACGTCGGGGCTGATCCGGCCCTCGAAGTTGCGGTTCCCGGACAGCACCGAGACGACCGACAGGTCGTGCTCGTTGACCACGGCGGTGATCTCCTCGGCCAGCGGGCCCGAGTTGCCGATGCACGTGCCGCAGCCGTAGCCGACGAGGTGGAACCCGAGCTTCTCCAGGTAGGGCCACAGGCCCGCCTTCTCGTAGTAGTCGGTGACGACCTTCGAGCCCGGCGCCATCGAGGTCTTGACCCACGGCTGGGCGGTCAGCCCCTTCTCGACGGCGTTCCGCGCGAGCAGCCCGGCGGCGAGCATCACCGAGGGGTTCGACGTGTTGGTGCAGGACGTGATCGACGCGATCACCACGGAGCCGTGGTCCACCTCGGTCACGGTCCCGTCGGCGAGGGTCACCGGGATCCGGCGGTGCGGGCGGTGGGCGACGTCGCCGCCGGCCACGTGCGCCGGCCCGGTGGACGTGTCGGCGTGCTCCCCCGGTGCGATCGGGTCGGACGCCGGGAACGTCTCGACGACGGCCTCGTCGAGACCGACGACCGGGGCGGGCGGCACGGAGTCGACGTAGTCCAGGATCGTCGTGGCGAACGACTCCTTGGCCTCGGACAGCGCGATCCGGTCCTGGGGCCGCTTCGGGCCGGCGATCGACGGGACGACGGTGGACAGGTCGAGCCCGAGGTACTCCGAGAACACCGGCTCGACGCTCGGGTCGTGCCACAGGCCCTGCTCCTTGGCGTACGCCTCGACCAGCGCGACCGCCGCCTCGTCCCGCCCGGTCAGGCGCAGGTAGCCGAGGGTCACGTCGTCGATCGGGAAGATCGCGCAGGTCGAGCCGAACTCGGGCGACATGTTGCCGATCGTGGCCCGGTTCGCGAGCGGGACCTGCGCGACGCCCTCGCCGTAGAACTCCACGAACTTGCCGACGACGCCGTGCGCGCGCAGCTGCTGAGTGATCGTGAGCACGACGTCGGTCGCGGTCACCCCCGGCGGGATCGCGCCGGAGAGCTTGAACCCGACCACCCGCGGGATGAGCATGGAGACCGGCTGCCCGAGCATGGCCGCCTCGGCCTCGATCCCGCCGACGCCCCAGCCGAGCACCCCGAGCCCGTTGACCATCGTGGTGTGCGAGTCGGTGCCGACGCAGGTGTCGGGGTACGCCCGCAGCACGGCGCCGTCCCCGTCGACCGCGCCAGGCACCTTGCGGGTCATGACGACCCGCGCCAGGTACTCGATGTTGACCTGGTGCACGATGCCGGTGCCCGGCGGCACGACCTTGAAGTCGTCGAACGCCGTCTGGCCCCAGCGCAGGAACTGGTAGCGCTCGTGGTTGCGCTCGTACTCGAGGGCGACGTTGCGCTCGAACGCGTCCGCGCGGCCCGCGATGTCGATCTGGACCGAGTGGTCGATGACGAGCTCGGCCGGCGCGAGCGGGTTGATCTGGTCCGGGTCGCCGCCGAGGTCGGCGACGGCCTCGCGCATCGTGGCGAGGTCGACGACGCACGGCACGCCGGTGAAGTCCTGCATGACGACCCGGCCGGGCGTGAACTGGATCTCGGTGTCCGGCTGCGCTGCCGGGTCCCAGTCCGCGAACGCCTGCACGTGGGCGGCGGTGATGTTCGCGCCGTCCTCGGTCCGCAGGAGGTTCTCGGCCAGGATCTTGAGGCTGTACGGGAGTCGTTCGAGGCCCGGGACCGCGGCGAGGCGGTAGATCTCGTAGGAGGTCGCGCCGACCTCCAGGATCCCCTTGGACCCGAACGTGTCGACGTTGCTCACAGGTGAACTCCTTCGTCTGGCGGGTGCCGACGACTAGGAGGTCGCCGGACGACGACGGGGCTCCCCTGCATGCGGAGGGGCGCCACCAAGTATCTCGACGTCAACATACATCCTAGCGTGCCGACGGGGCGCGCGGCGCCCGCTTCGGCGTGGCCAGATGGCATGCGACGGCAGCGATCGGTCGCGTCCGTCCGTGCCGATCGCTGCCGCCGCCGGACGTTCGCCCTACGTCGCGGCCTGCTCCTTGGCGAGCTCCTCGGCCATCTTGCGCTCGTGCTCCACGGCGCGTTCATGGGCCCGCGGGTCGTACTCCGGGGTCCCGGTCTTGCGCGCCTCTGCGGCAGCCACCCGACCGGCCTCGATGTACCGCTTGGCCGCCTCGCTCTGGCCAGTCACCATGCACCCCTCTCGTCCACCGGGCGGCCCCGGTCGGGACGCGCCGCACCTCGACGCTATGCCGCAGCCGCGCCGAGGGCCAGTGTCTGGTGAGGGCCGGTGTCGTCCGGGGTCAGCGGGTGAAGACGGCCACGCACTCGACGTGGTGGGTCATCGGGAACAGGTCGAACGCCCGCAGCCCCGTCAGGCCGTACCCGGCCTCCGCGAGGTACGAGACGTCCCGAGCCAGCGCCGCGGGGTCGCAGGCCACGTAGACGATCCGCTCGGGGCGAAGCTCGGCGATCGAGGTGATCACCTTGCGACCCGCACCGGCGCGGGGCGGGTCGAGCACGACGGCGTCCGCGTGGATGACGTCGGAGTCGGAGTCGATCGTCCCGGCCAGCACCTTGGCGACCTCGCCGTGGTGGAGCTCGATGTTCGGCCGGTCGTGCGAGTTGCGCCGCGCGTCGTGGACGGCGCGGGCGTCGCCCTCTACCGAGACGACCTCGCCCGTGAGCCCGACGGCGTCGGCGAGCGGGAGCGTGAACAGGCCCGCGCCGGCGTACAGGTCGAGCACCGTCGCGCCGTCGACGTCGCCGAGCCCCTCGAGAACCGCGCCCGTGAGCATGCTCGGGGCCTCGCGGTGGACCTGCCAGAAGCCGTCGGCGGTGACCCGGTAGGAGTACTCGCGCCCGCCGACGGTGAAGGTCTCCCGCACGCTGGTGCGGGCGTTGGGGCGGTTGTCCGCGCTGCCCCCGGCGAACGGCATGCCGTCCACCAGGATGATCGGGGTCTGCCCGTTGGCCGGCGCCACCGCCTCGACGTGCGAGCCGGGCCGCCACTTGCGCGTGAACAGGCCCAGGTTCGCGATCGCCTCGCTGGCGAGCGGCATGTCGGTCAGCGCGTGCACGTCGTGCGAACGGATGCCCCGCATGCCGGCCCGGCCGGCGTCGTCGACCACGAGGTCGATCCGGGTCCGCCAGCCCAGCCCGCCGCGTTCGTCGTCGCCCGGGGCCGCCTCGACGACGACCTCGCGCTCGATCTTCGCGAGCCGCTGGAGCTGCTCGGCGACCACGGTCGCCTTCCAGGCCCGCTGGGCGGGCAGCGCGACGTGGGCGAGCTCGCCGCCACCGACGCCGTCGGGCCCGGCCGCGGGCCAGGCGGACGGCACCCGGTCGGGTGAGGCCTCGAGGATGTCGATCGCGTCGGCGCGCCAGAACGTCGCGTCGTCGCCGGACTCGGTCAGCCGGGCGCGTACGCGCTCACCGGGCAGGGTGTGCCGCACGAAGACGACCCGCCCACCGGGACGGCCACCGGAGCCCGCGGCGTCGCCGTCGAGCGCGAGCCGGGCCACGCAGTGCCCGCCGTGCGCGACCGGGCCGATCTCCAGCTCGACGACGGCACCGGGTGCGACCAGGCCGGTCACCACGGGCTGACGGGTGGACCGCACGGCGCGGTCGACGGGAGCGGGAGTTACGGAGGAAGAACGGTCAGAGTCCACGCGGTACGGTACCCCGAAGGTTGTCCTCGAGCCCTGTCTGCCCCTCGGTCGAGGCGAGCTGCCACGGCACCGACGCGACCACCACGCCCGGGGTGAAGAGCAGCCGGCCCTTGAGCCGCAGGGCGCTCTGGTTGTGCAGGAGCTGCTCCCACCAGTGCCCGACGACGTACTCCGGGATGTAGACGACGACGATGTCGCGCGGGCTCTCCCGGCGGATCGACCGGACGTAGTTGATGATCGGGCGGGTGACCTCGCGGAACGGCGAGTCGAGCACCTTGAGCGGCACCGGCAGGTCCAGCGCCTCCCAGCCGATCCGCAGCGCCTCGACGTCCTCGCGGTCGACCCCGACCGTGACGGCCTCGAGCAGCTGCGGGCGCGAGGCACGGGCGTAGGCGATGGCCCGCATCGTCGGCTTGTGCAGGCGGGACACCAGCACGATGGCGTGCACCCGGCTCGGCAGCGCGCGCGTGGAGGCCGGGTCGTCACCCAGGGCGAGCTCGGCGCGCACCAGGTCGTAGTGCTTGCGGATCGCCTTCATGACGATGAAGACGGCGATCATGGCGAGGATGGCGATGTACGCGCCCAGCAGGAACTTCGTGATGAGCACGACGACGAGCACGACCGCGGTCATGCCGAACCCGATCGCGTTGATGACCCGCGACCGCTTCATCCGGCGACGCGCGGCCGGATCCGGCTCCGTGCGCAGGAACCGGCCCCAGTGCCGGACCATCCCGAGCTGGCTGAGCGTGAACGACACGAACACCCCGACGATGTACAGCTGGATCAGTCGGGTGACCTGGGCATCGAACGCCACGATGAGGGCGATCGCCGCGAGCGCGAGCGTGAGGATGCCGTTGGAGAACGCGAGCCGGTCACCGCGCGTGTGCAGCTGGCGCGGCAGGAAGCCGTCCTTGGCGAGGATCGACCCGAGCACGGGGAACCCGTTGAACGCGGTGTTGGCGGCGAGCACGAGGATCAGCCCGGTCACGGCGGACACGAAGTAGAACGCGAGCGGGAAGCCCTGGAACACCGTCTCGGCGAGCTGCCCGATCACCGGGTGCTGCACGTAGTCGGGCCCCACGGGGACGCCGTCGAGCGTGAGCTGGGAGAGGTCCTCGGCGTACCGGACCCCGGTGAGGTTCGCGAGCACGAGGATCGACAGGATCATGGTCACCGAGATGCTGCCGAGCAGGGCGAGCGTCGTGGCCGCGTTCTTGCTCTTGGGCTTCTGGAACGCCGGGACGCCGTTGCTGATCGCCTCGATCCCGGTCAGGGCCGCGCTCCCCGAGGCGAACGCCCGCAGGATGAGGAACCCGCCCGCCAGCCCGGTCAGGCCGTGCTCGAAGCCTGCCTCGTTGGCGAGGGCGAAGTTCGAGCTCTCCGCCATCGGCAGGGTGCCGAGCGCGAACCGCACGAAGCCCACCACCGCGGTCGTCCCGATCGCCAGCATGAACAGGTACACCGGGATGGCGAACGCCGTTCCGGACTCCTTGACCCCGCGCAGGTTGGCCAGGGTCAGCAGGACCACGAGGATGACCGCGAAGGTGGTCTCGTGCCCGCGCAGCGCCGGCAGCGCGCTCGCCGCGTACTGCGCACCCGAGGAGATCGACACCGCGACGGTGAGCACGTAGTCGACCAGGAGGGCGCTCGCGACGGTGACGCCGGCGTTCTTCCCCAGGTTGACCGTGGCGACCTCGTAGTCGCCACCACCGGACGGGTAGGCGTGCACGTTCTGCCGGTAGGACGCCACGACCGTGAGCATGACGATCGCGACCACGAGCCCGACCCAGGGCGAGATGGCCAGCGCGCTGACCCCCGCGAGGGACAGGGTGAGCATGATCTCGTCCGGGGAGTATGCGACGGACGACAGCGCGTCCGAGGCGAACACCGGGAGCGCGATGCGTTTGGGGAGCAACGTGTGCCCGAGGCGGTCGCTGCGGACGGGACGTCCGAGCAGCAAGCGTTTGGCAGCATCTGAGATATCCGGCACGAGAGTCAATGCTAGGCACTGGTTCGCCCTGCCGAGTGCACACCGAGCGCGTATTCGTCCGTCGGCGCCCGGTGGCAGCCGACCGGTTGCTGTTACGGCGCCCGGGACGGTATAGCGTCTCGGCCTGTGCACTTTGTCATCATGGGTTGCGGACGCGTCGGCGCGACGCTCGCGCAGAACCTCGAGCGCCAGGGCCATTCGGTCGCGATGATCGACCAGAACCCCGAGGCCTTCCGCCGGTTGGACGCCTCGTTCTCGGGTCGCAAGGTCACGGGCCTCGGCTTCGACCGGGACACGCTCGCGCAGGCGGGCATCGACGACGCGTACGCGTTCGCGGCGGTGTCCGACGGCGACAACTCCAACATCCTGGCCGCGCGGGTGGTCCGGGAGACGTTCGGCGTCGATCACGTCGTCGCGCGCATCTACGACCCCCGCCGCGCGGAGATCTACCAGCGCCTGGGCATCCCGACGGTCGCGACCGTGCGCTGGACCGCCGACCAGGTGATGCGCCGGCTGCTGCCCATGGGCGCGACCGACGAGTACCGGGACCCGTCCGGCCAGATCCGGCTCCTCCAGATGGACGTCCACCCGCAGTGGATCGGCCGCCCGTTCCGCGCGATCGAGGAGGCGACCGGTGCCCGCGTGGCGTACGTGCTGCGCTACGGCGACGGCGTGCTGCCCGCCCCCGGTGGCGTCCTGCAGGAGAACGACCTGCTCCACATGCTCGTGCGGACCGTCGACTCCGACGCCGTCGAACGCACGATGACCCGGGCCCCGGAGGTCTCCTGATGCGCGTCGTCATTGCCGGAGCCGGGTCCGTCGGCCGGTCGATCGCCCGCGAGCTCCTCGCCCACGGTCACGAGGTCACCCTCGTCGACCGCCAGCCGAGCGCCATGCGCATCGCGCAGGTCGCGGACGCCGAGTGGCTGCTCGCCGACGCGTGCGAGCTCCCGACGCTCACCGAGGCCAAGGTCGACGAGTGCGACGTCGTCGTCGCGGCGACGGGAGACGACAAGGCCAACCTGGTCATCTCGCTGCTCGCCAAGACGGAGTTCGGCGTCCCACGCACCGTGGCCCGCGTGAACAACCCGAAGAACGAGTGGATGTTCGACGAGGCCTGGGGCGTCGACGTCGCGGTGTCCACGCCGCGGATCATGACGGCGATGGTCGAGGAGGCGGTCGCCGTCGGCGACCTCGTCCGGATCTTCACGTTCCACCAGTCGGGTGCGGACATCCTCGAGCTCACCCTGCCGGTGGGCTCACCGCTCGCGGGGGTCCGCGTCGGTCAGGTGGTCTGGCCGCACGACACCGTGCTCGCCTGCGTCATCCGGGGCGACCAGCCCATCGCCCCGAGCCCGGACGACACCCTCGAGGAGGGCGACGAGCTGCTGCTGGTCACGGGCCGGGATGCGGACGAGCAGGATCTCGAGCGGCTGCTGGGGTCCGGACCAACAACCAAGTGACCCACAGGGTCAGCGCCCACAGCGGCACGCCCATGGCGAGCCGTGCGGTGCCGAGCCAGCCGACCTCGGCACCCAGGTAGAGCGGAAGCTGCACGGCGAGCCGCACACCGAACAGCGCGACCCAGCACCAGGTCGCGAGCGCGTAGCGGCTGCGGAGCGCGCGGTCCTGGCGCCAGGTGGTGCCCTCGCCGCGCAGCAGGCCGACGATCAGGCCGACGAGCGGCCAGCCGGCGACCACCGAGACGAGGCACAGCGCGAGGTACCCCGCGTTGGTCCAGAGCCCGACGACGAAGTAGTCCTCCGCCTGGCCGGACCGCGCCGCCCAGAACACGCCGATCGCGACGCCGATGGCACCGGACAGGGCCTGGGTGACCGGGGTGCGCTGGGCGAGCCGGACGATGACCGCGAGCACGGTGACCGCGGACGCGGCCACGAGCGCCGGCGTCAGCTCGCGGGCGACGAGATAGACGATCACGAAGACGAGCCCGGGGGCGATCGACTCCACGAGGCCCCGCACGCCCCCGGTGGCCTCGGCGAGGGAGAAGTCCGTCGCGGTCAGCGCACGCAGCCCACGGCCCTCTGGGGCACCTCCTGGGGTGACGTCCGTGGCCGCGACGGGCGTCGACGGCCCGGTGGCCGACGAGGCGTCCGACCCGACGGGCTCACTCACCGGGTCGGGGAAGAAGCTCGTAGCGCGGGTTGTAGATCTTCGCGCGCCCATCGGTCGCACACACGAGGCCCTCGAAGGCGCCCCGTCGACCGGGCTCGATCCCGCTGATCTCGCGGCGTCCGAGCCACACGAGGTCCACCGTCCCCGTCCCGTCGTACAGCTCAGCCTCGAGGGCGGCGACACCCTGCCGCGGCCGCAGCGTGACCGAGCGGAGCACCCCGTTCACGGTGGCCCGCTTGCGGTTGTCGAGCTGGTCGACGCAGGTGCAGCCGTCCTTCATGGACTCGAGGCGTTCGTCGTCGGCCTCGAG
The DNA here is from genome assembly GCF_004168625.1 of Pengzhenrongella frigida. Taxonomy (GTDB): domain Bacteria; phylum Actinomycetota; class Actinomycetes; order Actinomycetales; family Cellulomonadaceae; genus Pengzhenrongella; species Pengzhenrongella frigida. The sequence goes on along the minus strand of NZ_SDWW01000036.1, from coordinate 35,695 downwards.
CTCGGCCTGCGACGCGAAGACATGGTGGAGAGCGGTGCGAAGGCTCATGGAAGGTCTCGTCTCACAAGGTTGCGGTTCATCAGGTGTAACGCGTTCATGGACGTGCGACTTCCGCTCGGTGGCGTCTGGTGGATCTCAGTGGATCTCGGTGATCTCGGGACCGCGGGGCACCAGCGGGTCCAGCACGGCGGCCGGTGCGGGCACGTCCGTCAGGACGGGTCCGGCCTGGCCCGGGAGCCGCAGCGCGAGCAGGTCGCGCGGTGCACGGGCCTGTGACCCGCGGATCACGACGATGTCGGCGAAGATCTCCTCGAGCGCCCGCGCGGCCTCGGGGTCGACTGCGGCCTTGCCCGTGAGCACGCCCCGCAGGAACCACCGCGGTCCGTCGTGCCCGATGAAACGGGCCGGCCGGTGCCCGGTGCGCCCCTCGGCGGTGCGCACGGGCAGGCGGGCGAGCAGCTCGCGGCCGAACGGCCCCGGCAGATCGTCGGCCGAACCGCCCTGCTTGGTCACCGACTCGGCGATCTCGGCCCGGATCTCGGCCCAGATCCCCTCGGTGCGGGGCGCGGCGAACGCCTGGACCTGGAGCGCCGAGCCCTGCAGGTTCAGCGCGACGGCCGTGACCTGGTTGCTGGCCTTGTCGATCTCCATCCGGAGCTCCATGCCGGGGACGCCGGGGAGCCACAGCGCCCCGAGGTCCACCCGGCGGCCGATGCCGTCGACCTCGCTCTCGTCCCACGGCCCGCCTGCACCGGGACGGGTCAGGGCGACCGCGGCGTCGTCGGCCCCGGTCGACGTGGCGAGCTCGGCCGCCTCCGGGGAGTCCGCGGCCGGGACCTCGTCGTTGTCGCTGGTGACAGCGGCTTCGTCGTCGGGCACGGCGACCTCGCCGTCAAGAACGGCGTCATCCGTGGCGCGACTGCTCGCGCCCCGTCGGAACAGACCCACGTGTGCTCTCCTTCTCGGGCCGCATCCTCCAGCGCACACCCGTTCGGGCGCGATGGGGCGCGGCACATAGGACGACAGTAATCCGGCGAACAGTAGTCCGGCGACCGAGTGGACGCTACGAGCTCGCGGCCTGCCATCCCCCGCTGGACCCGAATCCACCCTCGCCGCGGTGCGATCCCGGCAACCGCTCGGCCCGGATGAACCGCGCGCGCTCCACGCGCTGCACCACGAGCTGCGCGATCCGGTCGCCCCGGTGCAGGGTGAGGGCCTCGGTGGGATCGGTGTTCAGGAGCGTGATCTGGATCTCCCCGCGGTAGCCCGCGTCCACGGTGCCGGGGGCGTTGATGATCGTCAGGCCGTGCTTGCGCGCGAGGCCGGAGCGCGGGTGGATGAAGCCGGCATACCCGTCGGGCAGCGCGATGGCGACCCCGGTGGGCACGGTGACGCGGCCCTGGGGCGGGATCACGACGTCGATCCGGGTGACCAGATCGGCGCCGGCGTCGCCCGGGTGCGAGTACGCGGGCTCGGGCAGGTCGTCATCGAGCAGGAGCAGGAGGACCTCGAGGTCCGAATCACGGGCGGCCATGGCCGACGACTCTAGTGCCGACACCTGGGATGCTGGACCGATGACCACGACACCGCCCGGATCCGACCACCCCGCCTACGCGGAACGCCTGTGGTCGGGGCCGCTCGGCTGGACCGCCGTCGTCGTCTTCGGCCTCTTCGCCGGTCTCGCGCTCTATCCGGTGAGCCCCGTGGTCGCCGCCGTCGCCGGGGTGCTCGTGCTCGTGGTGGGGGCCGTGGTGTCCATCGTGACGGCACCGCGCGTCGCGGTCGCCGGCGGCGAGCTGCGGGCCGGTGGCGCGCACATCCCGCTCGCCCTGCTCGGCGAGGTTCGCGAGCTCACCGCCGAGCAGACCCGGGTCGAGCTCGGAACGGGCCTCGACGCGCGGGCCTACATCTGCCTGCGCGCGGGCGCGCACACGGCGGTGCGCGTGGAGGTGCGGGACGCCGCGGACTCGACCCCGTACTGGTTGGTGTCCACGCGCCACCCGGCCGCACTGGCCACGGCGGTCGTGCGCGGACGCGAAGCGGCGATCGGCCAGGGCTGAGCAGCCCGACCGACCGCCGTCGTGGAACGAGATTCAGGTCAGGCGGCGCACTCGGTGCAGACCGGCTTGCCGTTCTTCTCGTAGGCGAGCTGGCTGCGGTGGTGGACAAGGAAGCAGCTCGAGCAGGTGAACTCGTCAGCCTGGCGCGGCAGGACGCGGACCGAGAGCTCCTCGCCCGACAGGTCCGCGCCCGGGAGCTCGAACCCTTCGGCCGCTTCGGTCTCGTCCTCATCCACAACGCCGGAGCTCTTGTCCGAGCGTCGAGCCTTGAGCTCCTCGAGCGAGTCTTCGCTGAGGTCCTCCTCGGTCTTTCGAGGGGCGTCGTAGTCGGTTGCCATCTGTGTGGTCACACTCCGTGTCATATTGCGGGCGGGGGGCCTGGGTGCTCAATGCGCAACTGGCCCGAGATGTTCCCCAGGCGGCTGGATTGTGCACCATTTTCGGGCCGGTTGCACGCGAAGGCGGTGAGTCGCACGTCACAGGCGTGCGTGAGCGCGGCCGACGCCGGTCGGCCGCGGCGGTCAGGCTCCGCTCGCGGCCCCGTGCTCCTCGAGCAGCGCGACCAGTTCCAGCACGCTCGCGGGGGGCCCGGCGACGGTCATCTGCTCCCCCGCGGTCGCACCGTGCAGCCCGGTGACGACCGCACCGGCCTCCATCGCCACCAGCCCGCCGGCGGCGTGATCCCACGGTTTGAGCCCGCGCTCGTAGTACAGGTCGAGCCCGCCGGTGGCGATCGAGCACAGGTCGAGCGACGCCGCCCCGATCCGACGGATGTCGCGGACGCGCGGCAGCACCTGCGCCACCAGCTGCGCCTGCTCCGTGCGGCGCTGCAGCGTGTACGCGAAGCCGGTGCCGACGAGCGACTCGGCGAGCGGGCGCGCGGCGTTGACGTTCAGGCGCCGTCCGTCGAGGAACGCGCCGAGCCCGCGGCCGGCCGTCCAGGTGCGACCGTCCGGCACAGCGTGGACGGCGCCGGCCACGGCGGTCCAGGTGGCCGGGTCCGGCCCGCCCGCGACGACGGCGACCGACACGGCGTAGGCGGGGATGCCGTAGAGATAGTTGACCGTGCCGTCGATGGGGTCGAGCACCCACGTGAGCCCGGACGTACCGGGCCGGAACGCCCCCTCCTCGCCGAGGATCGCGTCGTCGGGCCGCAGCCGGCCGAGCGCCTCGCGCAGCAGCGCCTCGGCCGCCATGTCCATCTCCGTGACGGGGTCGGACGCGCTCGACTTCGTGGCGGCCACCAGGACCCGGTCCGGGCGCCCCTCCCGCACGAGGTCGCCGGCCTCCCGCGCGAGCCGCGCCGCGAGCTCCATCAGCACCGTGGTCGCATCGGGGTCGGGCAGCACGGTGGCCGGGAGGGCCGGGTCGGGGCGGACAGACTCGGGCACGGCGAAGGGGTGGCTCACCGTTCCATCCTGCCTGACACGTTCCGGCGCCTGGCCCCCACCTTCCGGGTCCTGGCCCCGGCGACCCAGGGACCGGGCGCCTGGAGCCGGAACCTCAGGGCGGCGACCCGCAGGGCGAACACCACCCCGACGGCCCCCAGCGCGGTGAGCGCGGTGAGGATGCCGGCCGCCCAGAGCCCGGCCGTGAGCACGGCCCCGACGACGGCCGGCACGGCGTACAGCTGGCGCTGGTGCAGCACCACCGGGACCTCCCCGATGAGCAGGTCGCGCAGGACCCCGCCGCCGATGCCCGTGATGATCCCGGCGGACACGGCGGCCACGCCGTTGAGGCCCAGCTCGAGGGCCTTGAGCGTGCCGGAGACGGCGAACAGGGCCAGGGCGCCCGCGTCGAGGACCAGGATCATCCGCCGCGCCCGCTCGAGCCGGGGGTTGAAGAAGTACATGACGGCGCCGGCCAGGCAGGCGACCGCGATGAAGCGCCAGTCGGCGATGCCGACGGGCGGGGTCGCACCGATGAGCAGGTCGCGCATCAGCCCGCCGCCGAGGCCGGCGGCCCACGCGAGGACGAGGATGCCGAAGAGGTCGAACTGCTTGCGGACGGCGGCCAGGCCGCCCGAGAGCGCCCCCACGAAGACTCCGCTGAGCTCGATCACGGGAGCGATGGCGATGTCTGGCGGCACGGCCCCAGTCTCCCACCACGGGCAGATGCGACCTGCGACACAGGAGGCGGCCACCGCGGCGCACCGCGTGGCTACCGGAGATCGGGTCGTCGAGGTGGCACCCTCTTCTTTGAGGTACGAGGAGGTCGCATGGGTGAGCTGGAGCTAGTGGGTCTGCACGAGGACGGGGAACACCTCGTCCTGATGGGCCCGGACGGTCAACGGTTCCGGCTGCGGATCGACGAGCCGCTGCGCGCCGCGGTGCGCCGCGATCGTCCGCAGCTGGAGCAGCTGCGCGCCGAGCGCGCGGGAACGCCGTCGCCGCGCGAGATCCAGACGCGCATCCGGTCCGGACGCTCGGCGCAGGACGTGGCTGACTCCGCCGGGATCGCCGTGGAGCACGTCCGCCGGTACGAGGGCCCCGTGCTCGCCGAGCGCGAGTTCATCTCGGGTCAGGCGCGCGTCACCCGGGTCGGCCGCGAGACCGGCGCGCCCGTGCTCGGCGACCTCGTCACCGACCGGCTCGCCGCTCGCGGGGTCGACGTCGACTCGATCGAGTGGGACGCCTACCGCGAAGGCAGCGGCCCGTGGACCGTCGTGGTGCGGTTCCGCGCCGGCGACGACCCGAGCGAGGCGCTGTGGTCGTTCGACACCCAGGCCCGTTCCGTGCTCGCGCTCGACGACGAGGCCCGGTGGCTCTCCGAGACCGAGCTCGCCGACGAGCCGATCCCCCGTCGCCACCTCGCCGCAGTGCGCGACGCCGTGTTCGACGTCCAGGCCGACGGCTCCGTCCGTCCGGTGCTGGCCTTCGTCGACGCACCCCTACCCGCGAGCGAACCCGAGCCGCGCGACCCCACGGACGCGTTGCTGGACGACCTGCGCACCAAGCGGGGCGTGCGGCAGCAGCTCGACCTGCCCGACGACGACGACGACGGCGAGGCCTTCGAGGGCTTCGGACCGCCGCGGGCGTTCGACTTCGGTGCGGCCAGCGAGCCGCCCGCAGCGCACCCGGCCCACTCCGATCCGACCGCGGCTCAGGACACCCATGTCCTGCCGCGACCGGCGCACGACCCGTCCCGGCCCTCCGGGCTGCGGCGGATCGAACCGGAGACTCCGGTGGCCCTGGAGCCGAACGAACCTCACCCGGACGAGCGCGAGCAAGCTGTCACCCTCTCCGAGCGCCCGCGCAGCGGCCGCCGGGGCCGGGCCAGCGTGCCGAGCTGGGACGAGATCGTGTTCGGGGCCAAGCCGGAGTAGTCGGCGCCTACAGGTCGAGGGTGAGCGTGTCGGGCGACGGGCTCGCCGCCCGGGCCGCGATCGCCGTCATGCGCCGCATGTGGTGCCGACGGCAGAGCACCTCGTAGGCGACCTCGGGGGCACTCGCGGTGTCGCCGACGACGACCTGGGCGCCCTCGACGACCATGATCCCGTTCACGGTGCGCGCGTTGTGGGTCGCCCTGGCCCCACACCAGCACAGGGCCTGGACCTGGAGCACCTCGACCCGGTCGGCCAGCTCGATCAGGCGCTGCGAGCCGGGGAACAGGCTGGTGCGGAAGTCGGCCGTGATCCCGAACGCGAAGACGTCGACCCCCATCTCGTCGACGAGCCGCGCGAGCTGCTCGACCTGGGCGGCCGAGTAGAACTGGGCTTCGTCGCAGATCAGGTAGTCGACGCGTTCGCCGTGGATCCGCCGCGCGGCCACCTCGGACCAGAAGTCGGTGTCGTCCGTGACCTCGTGCGCAGCGGTCTGCAGGCCGAGGCGAGAGGACAGCAGGTGGGTGCCCGCCCGGTCGTTCCGGGTGAAGATCACGCCACCGCGCCCGCGCGCCCGGTGGTTGTGGTCCATCTGCAGGGCGAGCGTGGACTTGCCGCTGTCCATGGTGCCGGAGAAGAAGGCCAGCTCTGCCATGCGGGGGGATCCGTCCTTAGCGTCGGTGGACCATGAGGAGCGGCACGTGCATCTCCTCGGGGGTGAACGAGCCGTGCACCCCGACGAGATCCATCGAACCGCTGGTCTGCGTGCGCGAGTCGACGACGGTCGCACGGCCGGCCATGGCGACCACCACGTCGCCGAGGACGGATCGGACGTGGTCGGACACGGGCCCGAACCAGCCGGCCCCGATCGCCTCGTCCCGGGTCGCGACGACGGCCGCGTCCCCGAGCGTCGCGCGCCAGCGCGCCGCGACCTCGTCGGCACCGCCGGGGGCGTCGGGCAGGGTGTGCACATGCAGGGCGCGGGGCTCGCCGGCGATGAGCTCGACGCCGTCGGCCAGGGCGGGGGTGCGGGCGACGTCCCAGCGCTGCGAGCGGTCGACGTCGACCATGCCGTGGTCGGCGGTGACGATCAGCAGGGTGTCCGGCGGCAGCGACCGCTCGAGCCGCGCGAGCTCGCGGTCGATCGCGGTGAGCTCGTCGCCCCACTGCCACGAGCCCCAGCCGTGGTGGTGACCGACCTTGTCGACGTCGCCCCAGTACAGGTACACGAGGGCTGGCCCCATGAGCTCGTAGACGGTGGCGTCGATCCGGTCGTCGAGCCGTTCGGCGCGGTGGTAGCCGCCGCCGCGCAGGGCGGCCTCGGTCAGGCCCGACCCGGCGAACTTGGCCGGCCCGATCGTCGTCACGGGGATCCCGGCGGCGGCCACCGACTCGAACAAGGTGGGCTCGTGCTGCCAGTCGCGGGGGTCGCCGGCACCCTGCCAGGACACGAGGTTCGCGAGGCCGCCGGTCGCGGGGTTGCGGGCGGTGTAGCCCACCATCGCGGTGCGGCCGGGACCGGTTCCCGTGCCGAAGAGCCCGATCGAGGCAGCGGTGGTCGAGGGGAACCCGGCGGTCAGCACCTGGCCGTCCGCGAGCAACGAGCGCAGGAACGGGGCGTGGCCGGACCGCTCGGAGAGGTTGCTGTGACCGAGCCCGTCGATGAGGACCACGCACGCGCGTTTCGCGTTCGGCAGGCCCAGGGTCGCGCGTGCCCGCGCTCCGGAACGCCCGTCGACCGTGACCTCGACGCCCAGCGCATCGGCGACCGCGGGCAGCACGGCACCCAACCCGGCACCGTCGTACTGCGGCGACACGAACCCCGCCCGCGCGAAACCGTCGACCTGCGTGGGCTCGAGCGGAGCGAGCGGTTCGGTCGCGACGTGGGGCGACCCGGTCGCGCTCATCGCGTCCGGGCGGAGGCAGCCGAGAGCCGGCGCGCGAAGTCCGAGGCCGCGCGAACCGCACCCGGCCCCTCGGCCTGGGCGCTGATCCGCACCACGATGTCATCGGGGGTGATCGAGCCGGTGAGCCCGTGGTCGGCCTCGCACGCGGGGTCCGGGCAGGTCGCGGGCTCGAGGTCGATCCGGGAGACCGCGCCCCAGCCGATGGCGAGGGTCAGCTCGAGCGGCACCGTGCCGGCCTTGTGCGTGGCCGGGGACTCGATCACGTGGGTCAGCGCGACGGAGCGCAGCTCGGTCAGCGGGACGGACTCGGTGGTCGCCGAGGCGCTCGACGCGGGGTGCTCGCTGTCGGCGGGGTGATCGTCCACGTGCGCGACGACGAGCCGGGTGGGCGTGAGCACCAGCACCGTCACGTGCCGTCGGACCTCGTTGGCGTCGAAGGTGGTCTCCGGGTGCACGAGGTGCGCGACGACGACCTCGTCGGCGATCGCGAGGTCGAGCACGTCCGAGACGAGTTCGGGGTAGTAGCCCGCGCGATGCAGGTCCTGGCGCAGGTCAGTGGTAGCTCCGGTCACGGGAGCATTCTCCCATCCTTGGCGGGCGGGTCCTCACGCGTCATGCCGGCAACGCACGCCGCGTGCCGTCGGCGCGGGTCGCCTCCTCGAGCTGGACCGTGACCGAGAGCACGGCGGCGCCGGTCTCCCCCACCACGACGGGGTGCAGCTCGAGGCTGCGCAGCTCCGGCAGGTCGGCCGCCATCACCGACACCCGGGCGATGACGTCCTCGAGCGCGGCGACGTCGGCCGAGGGCAGCCCGCGGTAGCCGAACAGCCGGGGCGCGGCCCGGGCCGAGCGCACCAGGTCGGCCACGTCCACGTCGGTGAGGGGCGGGATCCCGTAGGCGATGTCCCCGAGGAGGTCGACCGCGTCCCCGGCCAGCCCGAACGACACGACGGGCCCGAACAGCGGGTCCTCGGCCGAGCGCACCACGCAGGCCACCCCCGACGGCGCCATCCGCTGGACCTCGAGCGGTACCCCGGCGGCGCCGATCTGGCGGGCGCGCCCGAACAGGTGCTCGACGGCGACCCGCAGCTCGTCCGGGTCGGCGATGTCCAGCCGCACCCCCCCGAGGTCCGCCCGGTGGCGCAGCAGCGGTGAGGTGCTCTTGAGCGCCACCGGCCAGCCGAGCTCCTCGGCGGCGGCGACGGCCTCGTCGGCGGTCGCGACGATGCGCCCCGCCCACACCTCGATGCCGTAGCACGCGACGAGCTCGACGGCCACGGCCGGGGCGAGGTCCACGGGCCCGGTGCCGAGCGTGGCCGGCAGGTGCTGCCGGACGAGGGCGCGCGCCCGGGGTCGGTCGGTGCCGAGGGGTCGCACGAGCCGCCCCCGATCGACCGCGCGCCAGGCCGCGTACTGCACCACCGCACCGAGCGCGGCGACGGCCGCCTCCGGGGTCGAGTAGGCCGGCACGGTCCAGGGTCGGCTCGCGGCGGCCGCGGGTTCGGGGACGGCCGCAGAGGCCGAGTCAGAGTCCGAGTCCGAGTCCGGGTCGGGGCCGGGATCGCCGACGGCGGCGGAGCCGTCGGCAGCGACCGGGTCGCCCGCCGCGACCGGGCCGACCGGGCCGACCGCGGTGAGCGCAGCGGTCACGCCGTGCAGGCCGAGCACGCACGCGACGGTGGTGACCCCCGACCCCGCGGCGGCCGTGGCCACCGCATGAGCCAGCCGCGGCGAGGCGGCCCCGACGGTCGGGACGTGCACGGCGACGACGACGTCACAGCTCCCGTCCGCGTACAGCGCCCGGATCGCGGCGTTCAGCGCCACGTCGTCGGTGTCCTCCGTGACCATCACCACGCGACCCTCGTGGTCGAGCCCGGCGGCGGCCGCCGCCTCGGCCACGAGCGCGGCCAGCGACGACGAACCCGCCACGATCCCGACGCGATCGCCCGACGGCAGCGGCTGGTGCGCGACGAGCTGGACGATGTCGAGCATCCGGTGGGTGTTCTGCGCCCGGATCACGCCGGACTGCCGGAACATCTCCTCGAGCGTGCGCCGCGGCGAACGGGTCGCCCGGACCGCGTGCCCGGGCGGCACCACATGCCCGGACTGGCCCGCGGTCACCACGACCACGGGCTTGACGGCGGCGAGCCGGCGCGCGATCCGGGAGAACTTCCGGGGGTTCCCGATCGACTCGAGCACCATCCCGACGACCTGCGTGGCCGGGTCCTCGTGCCAGAACTGCATGAGGTCGTTGCCCGAGACGTCGGCCCGGTGGCCGGACGAGAAGAACGACGAGACCCCGAGCGCCCGGTGCTCGACGGAGGCGAGGATCGGGACCGCCATCGGCGCCGACTGGCAGAACAGCCCGATGTTCCCGGGCGGCGGCAGGCGCTCGGCGAGCGAGGCGTTGACCGGCGGCTCGACGGTGGCGGAGAAGAACCCGTAGGACGCGGGCCCCACCAGCCGCATGCCCCCGGCGTGCGCGGTCCGCACCAGCGCGCGCTGCAGGGCGAGGCCCGCCGCACCGGTCTCGGCGAACCCCGTCGACAGCACGACGATGCCGCGGATGCTGAGCGGGGCGAACTGGCGCACGACGGCGACCACCTGGCTCGCGGGGAGCGCCACCACCGCCAGATCGACGGGCCCGGGCACGTCCTCGAGCCGCGCCCAGTACCGCACGGCCCCACCCTCGTCGCCGTCGGCCGGCCGGCCCGCCCCGAGCACGTGGACGACGTCGAACCCGCCGCTCGTCACGCTCTCGAAGCCGCGCCGGAACAGCAGGTCCACCGCGGAGCCGGCGATCGCGTCGGGCTGGCCGATGAGGAGCACCGACCGGGCTCCGAGCAGACCCTGCACGCTGCGGGCCTCGGCGCGGTGCTCGCGGTCGGCCATCACCGCGAGGGACCGGTCCGTGGGGTCGATGTCGAACGAGACCGTCACGACGCCGTCGTCGACCGTCTGCGACACGTCGAAGCCCGCCTCGCGGAACACCGCGATCATGCGTCCGTTCTGCGGCAGGACCTCGGCGGTGAACCGTCGGACCCCCCGCTCGCGGGCGGCGGCGGCCAGGTGCTCGAGCAGCACCGAGCCGAGGCCGCGGCCGTGGTGAGCATCGGCGATGTTGAACGCGATCTCGGCCTCGTCCGGGCCGATCCGGTCGTACCGGCCGACGCCGATGATCTGCTCGCGCGGCCCGGCACCCGCGGGGTCGACGCCCGGGTCGGGCGGGAGATCCTGGACGATGATCAGCGCGACCCGGTCGCGGTGGTCCACGTTCGTGAACCGGGCGAGGTCACGCTCCGACAGCCGCTGCAGCGGGGCGAAGAACCGCAGGTAGGTCGAGCGTTCGGACTGCCCGACGTGGAACGCCTGCAGCGCGTCCGCGTCGGTCGGGGCGATCGGGCGCAGGTGCGCCGTCGCGCCGTCGCGCAGCACGACGTCGGCCTCCCAGTCGCCGGGGTAGGACGCGCCCAGCGCGCTGCTCACGTCGTCGGGGCCAGCCATCCGCCCAGGTTAGGCGGTCCTCGCCGCGTCCCGGGCCGTGTTCCACCCGCGACGGGGGAGAATGTCGGGGCCACGCACGCACCGCGCGCTCGGCAGGCACGACCGCACGTTCGATCACGTGAAACTCAAGGGAGCCGGATCACCATGGCGCGCCGCACCGCCACCCCGCCGGGGGTACCCGAGGACTACATCGAGAACATCGTCGACATCGACGTCGCCGACGAGATGCAGGGCTCGTTCCTCCAGTACGCGTACTCGGTCATCTACGCGCGGGCCCTGCCGGACGCGCGCGACGGCCTCAAGCCGGTACAGCGTCGGATCCTCTACCAGATGTCCGAGATGGGCCTGCGCCCGGACCGTGGCCACGTGAAGTCGGCGCGCGTGGTCGGCGACGTGATGGGCAAGCTGCACCCGCACGGGGACGCGTCGATCTACGACGCGCTCGTGCGCCTCGCGCAGTCCTTCTCGCTGCGGCTGCCCATGGTCGACGGGCACGGCAACTTCGGCTCGCTCGACGACGGCCCGGCCGCGCCCCGCTACACCGAGGCCCGCCAGTCGCCCGCCGCGCTCGCGATGACGGTCGGCCTCGACGAGGACGTCGTCAACTTCGTCCCGAACTACGACAACAAGCTGGTCCAGCCCGAGGTCCTCCCCGCCGCGATCCCGAACCTCCTGGTCAACGGCGCGGCCGGGATCGCCGTCGGCATGGCCACGAACATGGCGCCGCACAACCTGGTCGAGGTCATCGCCGCGGCGCGCCACCTCGTCGACCACCCGCAGGCGACGCTCGACGACCTCATGCGGTTCGTGCCCGGTCCGGACCTGCCCACGGGCGGGAAGATCGTCGGCCTGGACGGCGTGCGCGAGGCCTACCGCACGGGTCGCGGCCAGTTCCGCACCCGCGCGACGAGCCGGATCGAGAACGTCACCGCGAAGCGCAAGGGCATCGTCGTCACCGAGCTGCCCTACCTCGTCGGGCCGGAGCGGGTGATCGAGAAGATCAAGGAGGGCGTGCAGGCCAAGAAGCTCACCGGCATCACGAACGTCGTCGACCTCACCGACCGCGAGCACGGGCTGCGCCTGGTCATCGAGGTCAAGACCGGGTTCAACCCCGAGGCGGTGCTCGAGCAGCTCTACCGGTTCACCCCGCTCGAGGACTCGTTCAACATCAACAACGTCGCCCTCGTCGACGGTCAGCCGCGCACGCTCGGCCTCCGCGAGCTGATCGAGGTCTGGGTCAACCACCGGATCGACGTCGCGCGGCGGCGCAGCGCGTACCGCCTGGCCAAGCGCTCCGAGCGCCTGCACCTGGTCGAAGGCCTGCTGCTCGCGATCGTCGACATCGACGAGGTCATCCAGGTCATCCGCACCTCGGACGACGCCGAGACCGCCCGGGGCCGCCTGCGCGACGTGTTCGACCTGTCCGAGCTCCAGGCGGAGTACATCCTCGAGCTGCGGCTGCGACGGCTGACCAAGTTCTCCCGGATGGAGCTCGAGAAGGAGCAGTCGCAGCTCGCCCAGGAGATCGCCGAGCTCACCGCGATCCTGGCCGACGACGTCCGGCTGCGCGGCATCGTGTCGGCCGAGATGGCCGACGTCGCCCGCGTGCACGGCACGCCGCGGCGCACGATCCTGCTCGACTCCGACGGCTCGGGCTCCCCGGCCGCCTCGCTCAAGAACGCGACCCCGCTGCAGATCGAGGACTCGCCGTGCTGGGCGCTGCTGTCCGGGACCGGTCTGCTCGCACGCACCGGTGATGAGAGCACCCCGCTCCGCGCCGGCGCTCGGCACAAGCACGACGTGGTGCGCACGGCGATCCCCGCCACCACCCGCGGCGAGATCGGCGCGGTGACCTCGCTGGGTCGGATGGTCCGCGTCCAGGTGCTGCACCTGCCCGCGCTCCCCGGCACCGACGGCGCGCCGAGCCTGTCCGGCGGGGTGCCCGTGAGCGAGGTCGTGGCGCTGCTGCCCGGCGAGAGCGTGCTCGCGCTCGCCTCGCTCGCGGCGACCGCGCCCACCCTGGCGCTCGGGACGGCGTCCGGCGTGGTCAAGCGCGTCGCCGCCGGCGACCCGCCCAACAACAAGGACGCGTGGGACGTCATCGCCCTCAAGGACGGCGACGAGGTCGTCGGTGCCGTTGCGGTGAGCGACGACGACGAGCTCGTCCTGATCAGCTCGGACGCGTCGCTGCTCCGCTTCAGCGCCTCGGCCGTCCGACCGCAGGGCCGCACCGCCGGCGGGATGCTCGGCATCAAGCTCGCCGACGACCAGCGGGTGGTGTTCTTCGGCGCGACCACCGCCGCCGACGGCGACGGCGACGGCACGTTGGACCTGCTGGGAGCGGGCGGGCGCGAGTACGCGGTGGTCACGATCGCCGGCTCGCAGTCGGCGCTGCCCGGCACGGTCCCCGGCTCCGCCAAGACGACGCCGTTCGCGGCCTACCCGCCCAAGAACCGCGGCGGGATGGGGGTGCGGGCGCACCGGTTCCTCAAGGGCGAAGACTCCCTCCAGCTGGCCTGGGTCGGGATCGCGCCGCCGCGGGCCAGCGGGTCGGCGGGTCAGCCGCTCGAGCTGCCGCCGGTCGACCCGCGCCGGGACGGCTCGGGGATCACGCTGCCGGCACCGGTGCACGCGATCGGCTGACCGACGCGAGGACCCCGGTGACCAGCAGGACCTGACCGGCGATGTAGGTGAGCATCACCCAGAACCCGGCGGCGGGCGGGGTGAACCACGTCGTGAACTCGCCGAGCGCGATCATCGCGTCGGAGGAGAGGAAGACGACCCCGCCGACGGCGGCCAGCGGGTGCACCCCGGCGGCGAGGGCCGCCATGGTCACCAGGCACACGCCGTAGACCACGGCGGGCACCACGAGCGTGCCCGCGCCCGGCACGCAGGCGACCAGCAGCAGCACGAGGGCGGCCACGTACGGGACCGCGAGTGCCGGTCGGCGGCCCAGCGGCCCGGTGCGTGCCGCCGGCGCGAACGCGGCGATGTAGGCGAGCTGCGCGACGAGGAAGAAGCCGACCATGACGAGGAACGCCAGGTCGTCGGGCACGGCGAACGGTGCGGTGTCACCGAGCCAGGAGAACCCCAGCGCGACCAGCGTGAGGCGAACGATCCGGGGGCGTGGCCCCGCGGTCGAGGCGACCAGGAACGCGGCCAGCGTCGGCATCAGGAGCGCCTTGGTGACCATCGCGAGCCCGTCGGCGTCGGCCAGCAGCGCGACCAGGTGCACGACGGCGACGGTGACGCCGGCCACCGCGACCCCGGCGGCGAGCGCGGTGGGACGTCGCGCGACCCGGCCGTCGTCCGGTCCTGCGGCCCGCATCGTTCCGGTCATCCGTACCCCCTCGACCCGGGCCGCACGTCGTCGTGCCGCCTGCGCGATGGTAGCGGTCGGGGGCCCGGTCGCGGAGGTCCGCGCTAGAGCTCGATCGTGTAGGCGACCGACCGGTGCACCGGGGTGAATCCCACCCGTGAGTACACGCCGTGCGCGCCCGTGGGGTTCTCGGTGTCCACGTCGAGGACGGCGTACGCCACCCCCTCGGACCGGAAGGCGTCCATCGCGGCGGCCAGGAGGGCGACCGCCAGCCCCTGCCGTCGCCAGGGCCGGCGTACCCCGAGCTGGTGCACGTAGCCGAACGAGTAGCCGAGCACCGGCCAGTCGTCGACGAAGCTCTCGGCCATGAGATAGCCCGCGACGACCGGCGCCGGGCTCTCGTCGGCGTCGGCGTCGGCGTCGGCGTCGGCCACGATCGCGAAGCTCCACCGCGGGACGAAGCTGGAACGGCTCCCGCGCCACTGCTCGGCGGTCCGTGGCTGGCTGCCCCAGTGGTCCGCGAAGGCCTCGTTGTGCGCGACCCGGATCGCGTCATCGAGCTCGATGCTCCAGGGCACCAGCGTCAGCCCGCTGGGGACCGCCCGCTCGGGCGACGGCTCGGCGAGGTCACGACGCATCGTGGTGAACCACCGGGCCGGCGTGAACCCCGCCGCCGCGAAGAGCCGGTGCTCGGCGCCCGACTCCCCCTCGAGGAACGTCGTCAGCCAGCCCGCGGCCGAGCTGCCCGAGGCCGCCAGCAGCTGCCGCCCGCGGGCGTCCATCCACCGCACGAGCGCCGTTCCGATCCCCCGCCGGCGGTACGCCGGGTGGACCCCGCCGCGCAGGTTCGCCCGGATGATCGTGACGTCACCCGGTGCCACCTCGGCGAACGCGTACGCGACCAGCGCGCCGCCGGGCGCGAATCCACCGACGGTGTCACGCGACGGGTCCTTCCATGACCCCGTGAACCACTCCCCGACCTCCACCAGGGTGGTCCGGAACGGCGCGCCGTCGACCTCCTCGATGCGCGCCACGAGCGCCGCGAGCTCGGGCGCGTCCGCGGGGGTGAGGGATCGCCACGCGAGCCCGAGGGCCGCCCCGGGGAGCGGCACGACGGCGGGCGCCTGGGCCCGGGCAGCGAGCGGCACGGGCACGTCGCGTGGAGTCAGTTCGGGCGGAGTCGTCTCAGGCGGAGTCGTCGAGCCGGGCGAGGGGACCATCCGCCCACGGTAGCCAGGCACCCGCGCGGGTCGCCTCCGAGCTTCCGGCCACCCGCGGTCGTCGGCCGAGCCTCAGGCGTCGATGTTGCTGCGGTCCATCTCCGAGGCACCCGCGACGATGAAGTCCTTGCGCGGTGCGACGTCGCTGCCCATCAGCAGCTCGAAGACCTTCTCGGCATCGATGGCGTGGTCCATCGTGACGCGCCGCAGCATGCGGTGGCGCGGGTCCATGGTCGTCTCGGCCAGCTGATCGGCATCCATCTCACCCAGCCCCTTGTACCGCTGGATGTCTTCCTTGTAGCGCTTCCCCGCGCGCTGGAGCTTCTTCAGCGTCGCCACGAGCTCCGACTCGGAGTAGGTGTAGATGTACTCGTTCTTCCGCGACCCGGCGCCGATCACCTCGACCCGGTGCAGCGGGGGCACCGCCGCATACACACGTCCGGCGGCGACCATCGGCTTCATGTACCGGAAGAACAGGGTGAGCAGCAGGGTCCGGATGTGCGCGCCGTCGACGTCGGCGTCGGTCATCAGCACGATCTTGCCGTAGCGGGCGGCCTCCAGCTCGAACGAACGGCCGGATCCGGCCCCGAGCACCTGGATGATCGCCGCGCACTCGACGTTCTTGAGCATGTCCGTGATGGACGCCTTCTGGACGTTGAGGATCTTGCCGCGGATGGGCAGCAGGGCCTGGAAGTCCGAGCTCCGCGCGAGCTTGGCCGTGCCGAGCGCACTGTCGCCCTCGACGATGAACAGCTCGCTGCGCTCGACGTCGTCGCTGCGGCAGTCGGCCAGCTTGGCCGGCAGGGACGAGGTCTCGAGCGCGTTCTTGCGACGCGAGATCTCCTTCTGCTTGCGCGCACTGAGCCGGGCGCGCATCTCCGCGACGACCTTGTCCAGCAGGATCGTCGCCTGCGTCTTCTGGTCCCGCGTCGTGGCGTTGAGGAGCTTGGCGAGCTCGACGTCGACCACCTTGGCGACGATCGCACGCACCGGGGCGGTCCCCAACAGCTCCTTGGTCTGCCCCTCGAACTGGGGCTCGGCCAGGCGCACGGTGAGCACCGCGGTGAGCCCGGCGAGGACGTCGTCCTTCTCGATCCGCTCCGCGTCCCCGCGCGCGGTGATCTTCAGCCGACGGGCGTTGGCCTCGACCGCCTTGCGCAACGTCCGTAGCAGCCCGGCCTCGAACCCGGCCAGGTGCGACCCGCCCTTCGGCGTCGCGATGATGTTGACGAACGTGCGTACCTCGGTCTCGTAGCCGGTTCCCCACCGCAGTGCGATGTCGACCTCGCACTCACGGGTGACCGCCTGCGGGGTGAGATGGCCCCGTTCGTCGAGCACCGGCACGGTCTCCACGAAGGTCCCGGCACCGGTCAGGTGCCAGGTGCCCGTCAGCGGGGCATCGGGGGCGAGGAAGTCGACGAAGTCGACCGTCCCACCCAAGTGCTGGAACGTCTCGGTGTGCGACTCCTCGGCGCCGGGGGTGCCCGCCAGCCGACGCTCGTCGCGCACCGTCACCGCCAGGCCCGGCACCAGGAACGTCGTCTGCCGCACGCGGGTGACGAGCTCGTCGTAGGAGAAGACGGCGTTCGCCGGGAACACCTGACGGTCGGCCCAGTAGCGCACGCGGGTGCTCGTGCGGGCCTTGGCGGCACGCCCGACGACGACGAGCTCCGACCCCGAGACGAAGGGCGCGAACGGGGAGTCCGGGGACGGGCCCGACGCCGGGTCGGTGAACGTACCCGGGACGCCCCGATGGAACGTCATCCGGTGGACCTTGCCGCCACGCTCGACGTCGACGTCCAGCCGGGACGACAGGGCGTTGACGACGCTCGCGCCCACGCCGTGGAGCCCGCCCGAGGCCCCGTAGGAACCGCCGCCGAACTTGCCCCCGGCATGCAGCTTGGTGAAGACGACCTCGACCCCGGTCAGGCCCGTCTTCGGCTCGATGTCCACGGGGATGCCGCGGCCGTTGTCCTTGACCTCGACCGACGAGTCGGCGTGCAGCACGATCTCGATCCGGTCGCAGTGGCCCGCGAGGGCTTCGTCGACCGCGTTGTCGATGATCTCCCACATGCAGTGCATGAGGCCGCGCGAGTCGGTCGAGCCGATGTACATCCCGGGGCGCTTGCGGACCGCCTCGAGCCCCCCGAGCACGGAGAGATGCCGGGCGGTGTAGCTGGACTGCGTGGATACGGTCGACACGAGGCCCGAGCGTAATCGCTCGTACCGACACACCCGCGGCGCCGTGCCGTCTCGGTGTCGTTTTCGGGTGAATATCCCGATTTCGCTTCGCGGGTAGCGAACTCGACCCGTTGGGTGGCATCGGATCTCCCGGCGGATGGTTACATGTGTTTGTGAACGCGACAATGACTCAGCCCCTGACCGCAGCCGACCGCTGCGACCGCTGTGGCGCGCAGGCGTATGTGCGCGTCCTCATGTCGAGTGGCGAGCTGCTCTTCTGCGCCCACCACGCGCGTGAGCACGAGCCGAAGTTCAAGGCGCTCGCGACCCACGTGCAAGACGAGAGCGCCCGGCTCCTTGAGGAGCACGGCGCGGGAATCGGCAGCGCGCACTGAGCACGAAGCCAGTGCGCTAACCCCTGTTGACTCAGACAGAAGGGCCCCCTCCGCTGGGAGGGGGCCCTTCTGCTGCCTGAGGTCTGGGTGACGACCGAGCTCAGTCGACGAGTGAGGTGGGGTCGACCGCGCTAGCGGACCTGGGCGGGCACGAAGCCGAGCCGCTGACCCGTGCGGACCGCCGCCTGGCGCCGCACGAGCGCGTCGAGGGACGAGCCGGCCCGGGGTCGAGCCGGGACGCTGGCCGCAGTGTCAGCAGGGATCGTCTCGCCGTGGGAGGCAGGACCGCTCGCGCCGTTCTCGGGGAGGGCGCCGCTGAGGTTGCTCATGATTGCTCCTGTCGTTCGGCAGCCCGGCTGGCCCTGGTGGGTCCCGTGGCTTTGCGTCCCCGCCTCGCGGCGGGTTTGCACTTCTCGCTGACGACGCAAAGGTAGCCCATGATCGGCGCAACAAGCCGATTTCCGGCAGGTATGCCCCATTTGGCCTAAGCCGACCTGTTCGCCCGTGAAGTCCGTCGAGCTGCGGAGCGGCGGTGCGTCGCGTGGGGAACGCACCGCCGCGCGGTCCGCAGGCGACGCCCGAGACGATTCATTGATCTAGTCGTCCCCGGCACGCCGGTGCTAACCGTCTACCCACGACGCCATGGGCATGACCAAAGTAGCGCGTCGGGGCGTCGCCCGCCGGGCAGTCGGCCGCGGGCTTCTCGAGGCAGATCGGCCTCGCAACCCACCGCCGGAGGGCGCAGGCCCGAGGACAACAAAAAGCGGATGCGGTGCCGTCCTCCGGCGAGGCACCCGAAGGCTCCTCTGGCCGGAGGATGACACCGCATCCGCCGTCGCGCTCGCGCTCTAGTCGAGGTAGTCGCGCAGGACCTGCGACCGGCTCGGGTGGCGCAGCTTCGACATCGTCTTCGACTCGATCTGGCGGATGCGCTCGCGCGTGACCCCGTAGACCTTGCCGATCTCGTCGAGCGTCTTGGGCTGACCGTCGGTCAGACCGAAGCGCATGGACACCACGCCCGCCTCACGCTCGGAGAGCGTGTCCAGAACCTGGTGCAGCTGCTCCTGCAGGAGCGTGAAGCTGACGGCATCGGCCGGGACAACAGCCTCGGAGTCCTCGATGAGGTCACCGAACTCGCTGTCACCGTCCTCGCCGAGCGGGGTGTGCAGGGAGATGGGCTCACGGCCGTACTTCTGGACCTCGACGACCTTCTCGGGGGTCATGTCGAGCTCCTTGGCGAGCTCCTCCGGGGTGGGCTCGCGGCCCAGGTCCTGGAGCATCTGCCGCTGCACGCGCGCCAGCTTGTTGATGACCTCGACCATGTGCACCGGGATGCGGATGGTGCGCGCCTGGTCAGCCATCGCGCGGGTGATCGCCTGGCGGATCCACCACGTCGCGTACGTCGAGAACTTGTATCCCTTGGTGTAGTCGAACTTCTCGACCGCACGGATCAGGCCGAGGTTGCCCTCCTGGATCAGGTCCAGGAAGAGCATGCCGCGCCCGGTGTACCGCTTGGCGAGGGAGACGACGAGCCGCAGGTTCGCCTCGAGCAGGTGGTTCTTCGCGCGCCGACCATCCGACGCGATCCACTCGAACTCGCGCTTGACCTTGGGCTCGAGCTTGATCCCGGCGTTGAGACGCTCCTCCGCGAACAGGCCGGCCTCGATCCGCTTCGCGAGGTCGACCTCCTGCTCGGCGTTCAGCAGGGCGACCTTGCCGATCTGCTTCAGGTAGTCCTTGACCGGGTCGGCGGTCGCGCCCGCGGTGACGACCTGCTGGGCGGGCGCGTCGTCGTCGTCGGCGTCGGAGTAGGTGTACCCGGCATCCTCGGACTCGTCCTCGGGCTTCTTGACGACCACGACGTCATCCGCGTGGTTGTCGGTGGCCCGCTCGGAGTCGTTCTCCCGGGACTCGGCATCCGCCTTCGCCTCGCGGGTCGCGGCGGCCTTGGCGGCCCGCGCAGAGACGGCCTTCTTGGCGGCCGGCTTGCGAACCGCCGGAGCGGGGCTGGCCTCGTCGGTCTCGGCGGGGGCCACGGCCTTCTTCGCGCCGGGGATCCGCTTGACGGCGGGTGCCCGCTTCGCAGCGGCCGGCTTGGTGGCGGGCTTCGCGGCACTCGTGGACTCGACCGACTCACCGGTCTCGGGGTCGACGGTGGCCTTGGTGGTCTTGCGTGCGGTGGTGGTTGCGGCCGCCACCCGTGCCTTGATCTTGGTCTTTGCCACGATGGGCTCCGAGACGACGATGCCCGCGGAGGACAGGCCGCGGTAGACGGCTTTGAGCCGCTTCGCGTCGTTGACCTCGGCGGACTCACATGCGGTGCGGAACGATTCTGCGTCCACGGTTCCGTGGGTGCGGCCGCGCACGACGAGGTCCTGCAGGGCAGGGTGCTCGAACTCGCGCGGAAGTGAAGGACTTGTGGGGAGGGACGACACGAACGACCTTTCGGCAGCGCCTAGCCCGGAGACGAGGTCCGGGTACTTCGATATTGTACCGGCCGGGTCGCGTTGCGCTCGGCCGAAGACTGCCTCGAGGAGGCTAGACCTGCCCAACGAACGGGACCGGCGGATCATTCCTCGGGTGATTTGACGGCAAGTGCCGGTTTCACGGCCAGCACCGGACACGGTGCGCCCAACAGGATCCGCTGGGCATTCACCCCGAGGATGAGCTTGCCGACCGGGCTGCGACGACGCAGTCCGATCACGATGAGCGAGCCGTCGTTCTCCTGCGCCGCTGCGATGAGGTCGTCCGCGACGTCCTTGCTGCGGGCGACCAGCCGGATCTCGTGCGAGACGCCGCGCAGCTCGAGCCCGACGCTGACCTCGTCGAGCTCCCGCTCCTCGTCGAGCCGAACGCGCTCGTCCCGACCGTTGCCCTGGTGGCTCGTGACCACCACGAGGTGGGTCGAGCGGTTCTGCGCCTCGACCGTGGCCGCCTCGAGTGCCGTTCTGCCTTCCGGAGTGGCGAGGTAGCCCACGACGATGCTCATGTGTCCTCCATTGCACTGCTGCCGGCCCCAGCCGCTCATCCGACGGTACCTGAGCGGGTCAGGTACCGCCGGGGACGGAGGTCCGGTCGTCTCGCGGCGCTCAGGCGGGCTTGCGCATCCACCCCGGAGAGAGCCCCCTGGTGACCGCATCGTTGAGCAGCCGGGCCAGCCGGTGGTCCGGATCGACGCCGAGCGCACGGTCCAGCAGCACGCCGGCCCGGGCGCCGTCGGCCCGCCACCAGGCGATCAGGGCGAGCAGCGTGAGCGCCGCGGCCTGGTCGGGGGTCCGCGTGTGGGCGACCACCCGCTCGAGCACGTCGACCCCCGCCGTGACGAGCTCGTCGTCGGGCGGCACCCCTCGATGCGGATCCAGGATCACCCCCAGCGCGTCGGACGTGCTCGCCGCCACCTCCCCCACGGCGCGCTCCGTGGGGCCGACCAGCGTCCGCTCCGGCAGGTCGCCGGTGCCGGGTACGAGCGCGAGGAGCACCGCGTCCCGGACCCGCACGTCGGTGAGCGCTGCCTCGATCCGCCCGAGGACGGCCGGCGGTGCGCCCGCGACGCCGGCCAGGCTCCGTTCCATCGCATCCCGCCAGGAGGCCAGGCCCTCGGCGCGCCACCGGTGCTCCGCCCAGGCCCCTGCGGCCCGAGCCTCGACCCGGCGCGCCCTCGACCGCTGCGCCACCCGCGCGGTGTTGTGCCGCGCCTGCGCGGCGGCGGGGCTGATCCGGGCGAGGTCGTCGCGCGAGTCCGCGACCAGCGAGCCCGCGAGCACCATGTGCGCGGAGACCATCGTCTCGTCGAGGTCGCGCAGCGGGCGTCCCCCCGGCGGGCAGCAGGCCTCATCGGCGCAGTCCAGCGACAGGTACCCCGAGCGCGCGACCACCCAGACCGCGACGTCCGGCAGGAAGGGCACTGCCGACTCCCGGAACTGCTCGGCGGCGGCCCGCGCGAGCGTGGCTCGTCGGGGCACGCCGGAGCCGGCGGCCCACGGTCGGCCCGCTGCGGGGTACCGCGGGTCCTCGGCCGTGTAGAGCACGAGCACGGCCCGGATGGCGCCGTCGGACACGAGGTGGGAGACGAGCCCCCGCGCGAGCTGGGGGCCACCCACGACATCGCCCAGGTCGTCGAGATCCACCCGCGCGATCAGTCCGACCCGGCCGCGCGGGTGTCGCAGCGAGACCGCGACGGCGCTCTCCTGTGGACGGAACCCCAGCTGGTGGGGCAGCAGGGCGAGCAGCTCTCGGGGCTCGCGAACCCGAATCGTGGTGGCATCCATGACCGCAGGAGACCGCACCAGTGAGCGGTGCGGGGAGGTCCCCGCGCCCAGATGTGGACGGTGCCACGCGTGCCCGGGCTGTGGTCGGGTGAGAAGCAGGGAAACGCTCCGATCCCCCCTGCCGGCGCGGTTACGGTTGCGGGGTGCGAATCGACGGGAACCTGACGGTCGGCGCGGTCGGTCGTCGGCTCCCGGCGGACCTCCCCGTCGGATCCAGCGCTGCCCGCCCGACCCGCCGAGCCCGCACCGCGGCGCTGGGCGTGCTGGTGTGCGCGGTGCTCGTGGGTTGCGCATCGGGCGGACCGGCGGCCGACACCAGCGCGTCAGCCACCCCGTCGAGCGCTGCCGCGTCGAAGGCTGCCGACCCGACGCTGCTGCCCCCCACGCCGGCCCCGACCCCCCTGCTCAACGAGGAGCCCGACCCGAACTCCACGGTCGGCGGCCTCGCGCCGGGGTTCCCGAGCGACCTCTTGCCCGTCCCCGCCGGCGTGGAGGTGCTCGTCTCGTCGGTCGACCCGGTCGGCGACTCGAGCGCCTATCAGGTCAGCCTCAACCTGCGGACGGTGCTGTCCGCGACGCAGATCGTCGACGTCTACCGCCAGACCCTGACCGCCGGCGGGTTCGCCGAGGCCGAGCAGACGACGCCGGATGCGGCCCTGGCCGCCCAGACGACGTTCACCCGGTCCGCCGGGGACGAGGTGCTGGTCATCGGCGTGCTCGACCGGGACGGCGTCCGAACGGTCACGATCGGCGGCCGGCTCCGCACCGCCGGCTGAGCCGACCTAGGCTGCCACCGTGATCCCGACTCTGAACGCACCGGTCGATGTCGAGGACGTCCGCCGTCGGGTGGACGCCCTGCTGGCCGAGCACATCGCCGAACAGCGGCCCGTCCTCGCCTGTCTCGGGGTCGACAGCGCGGTGCTCGCGGACGCCGTCGCCGAGATGCTGTCCGGCGGCAAGCGGCTGCGGGCGGCGTTCTGCTACTGGTCGTGGCGCGCCCATGGCGGCCGACCGGACTCCCCGCTCGCCGGCGCCGTGCTGCGCGTCGGCGCCGCCCTCGAGCTGTTCCAGGCGGCCGCGCTCTTCCACGACGACGTCATGGACGACTCGGACACCCGGCGCGGCCACCGGACCGCCCACCGGACGTTCGAGGCGCTGCACCAGCGGTCGGGCTGGACCGGTGACTCCCGGCGGTTCGGGGAAGCCGCCGCGATCCTGCTCGGCGACCTCGCCCTGGTCGCCAGCGACGCGGAGTTCAATCGCGCCCTGGCCGAGTTCCCGGCCGAGGTCGGACCCGTCGCCCGGCGGATCTTCGACCGGATGCGCACCGAGGTCACCGTGGGCCAGTACCTCGACATGCTCGCGCAGGTGCTGCCCTGGGGCATGGACCCGGTGGCCGACGAGGCCCGCGCGCGCGAGGTGATCCGGGCGAAGTCGGCCCGCTACAGCGTCGAGCACCCGCTGGGTCTCGGCGCCGCGCTCGCCGGGGCCGACGCCGACACGCTCGCGTCGTCGTCTGCGTTCGGCCTCCCGCTCGGTGAGGCCTTCCAGCTGCGCGACGACCTGCTCGGGGTGTTCGGTGACCCGGCCACCACCGGCAAACCGGCCGGCGACGACCTGCGCGAAGGCAAGCGGACCGTGCTGGTCGCCCGCGCGATGGCCGCGGGCGACGAGGCGCAGCGCGCGCTGCTGCGCGAGCGGCTCGGGATTCGCGACCTGGCCGACGACGACGTCGCGACCGTCGCGGCCGCGATCGCCGCGACGGGTGCGCCGGACGAGGTGGAGACGCTCATCGCGGAGCTGTCGTCACGAGCCTTCACCGCCCTGGCGGCGGCGACGCTCGACGAACCGGGCGCCGAGATGCTCGCGCGGCTCGGTCACGCGGCGATCGATCGTCGCGCCTGAGCGTGCGCCCGGGGCCGTGCGCGACGCCCTACAGCAGGGTCATGGCGATGCGACGCACCGCGGTCTTCCGTCCCGTCCGCATCGCGCTGATCGGAGTCTCACCGAGGGTCGTATCGGGGGTGAAGAGCCACTCGATCGCCTCATCGTCCGCGAAACCGGCGTCGCGCAGCAAGGTGAAGGTGCCGTAGAGCGAGGCCAGCACGGCCCACCGCGGGGCGGGGACGCCATACTCGTCGGGCTCCGGCTCCGGCTTGTTCAGGGTCGAGTTGGCCGGGTTCTCCAGGTGCTCAGGCACGAGGAAGTCCGCCGGGACCGACACCACCGAGGAACGGCCACGCCGGACGACCGCCAGGCGGCCCTCATGGACCAGGCGGCGCACCTTGCCGGCGTCGATACCGAGCCGGTCGGCGACCTCGGGCACGGTGAGCCATTCGCCCACCAGGGAATCAAGAGCTGAGTTGTCCGTCACGAAGGACAGAGTACGCACAGGCCCGGCTGAGCCGAACGGACCGGGACAAAGCGGCGTCGCCGGGTCGAACTCCCTGCCTGCCTTTCGCCCTCGGCCGCGACGCAGTACGTTCGTTGTTGTCACACCAGTCACATCAGTCACACAGGCCCCATTCATCACTCACGTCACAGAGGTCCGACCATGACCCAGCACGGCAACGTCCGCCCTGGCGCCCCCGGGCACCTCGACGACGCGCAGCCCGCGGGCGCACGACCGGCCCCCTCGACGCGCACCCGACGCCGCGTCGCGACCGGAACCGGGGCCACGCTCGCCCTGGCCGTCGCCTCGGTCGCCGTCGGCGGTGCCGCGCACGCCGACGAGACCTACGTGGTGCGCACCGGCGACACGGTGAGCCACATCGCCGCCCGCACCGGAGCGTCCGTCAGCGCGATCTCGCGCGCGAACAATCTCGCCAACGCCGCGAAGATCCGGATCGGTCAGCAGCTGACGATCCCCACGGCGGGCGGCGCACCCGCCGCTCCGGTCGCTGCCGCCGCTCCCGCGTCCACCCAGGCGGCCGGCCACACCGTCGCGTCCGGAGAGACGGTCTCGCACCTGGCCGCCCGGTACGGCACCTCGGTCGCCGCGATCGTCACCGCGAACGGGCTCGACGCCCGCGCGTTCATCCGCGTCGGCCAGCAGCTGTCCATCCCCGGCGCCGCCGGGAGCACCGCCACCGCCGCGGTCGCCGCCGCGCCCGCCGCGACGGCCGCCACGTACCGCGTGGTGTCCGGCGACACCGTCTCCGGCATCGCCGCCCGCCACGGCACCACGGTCGCGGCACTGATCAGCGCGAACGGGCTCGACGCCCGCGCGTTCATCCGCGTCGGCCAGCAGCTGTCCGTCACCGGTGGCTCCGCGACCGGCGCCGCCCCGACCGCCGTCGCGGTCTCGAACCCCGTCGCCGCCACCGCGACCTACCGCGTCGTGTCCGGCGACACCGTCTCCAGCATCGCCACCCGCCACGGCACCACCGTCGCGGCGATCACCAGCGCCAACTCGCTCGGCGCCCGCTCGCTCATCCGCATCGGCCAGCAGCTGACGATCCCCGGCGCCTCGGCCTCGACCGCAGCGCCGACGGTCAAGCTGGTCGGCAGCACGTTCGCCGGCCGCACGTACCCGGAAGCGGTGGTCGCGTCCGCCAACCTCAACAAGGCGACCCTGCTCAGCCTCGGTGTCCCGTCCAAGGCGCAGATGCAGGCCAAGGTGGCCGCCACGGCCAGCGCCATGGGCGTCGACCCGGCGCTGGCTCAGGCGATCGCCTTCCAGGAGTCCGGGTTCAACCACACCGCGGTCTCCCCCGCCAACGCCATCGGCACCATGCAGGTCATCCCGACCTCGGGTGAGTGGGCGTCCCAGCTGGTCGGCCGCCACCTCAACCTGCTCGACCCCGACGACAACGTCACCGCCGGCGTCGCCATCCTGCGCCAGCTGGTGCGCACGGGCGCCGACCTCCCGACCGCCATCGCCGGCTACTACCAGGGGTCGTCGTCGGTGCGGCGAAACGGCATGTTCTCGGACACCCGGGTCTACGTCGCCAACATCCAGACCCACATGTCGCGGTTCCGCTGACGGGCGTTGTCGAGCCCCGACCGTAGGATGGCACCCGTGGGAGCCACTATCACCGACCCGCTCGTCGGCCGCCTGGTCGACGGCCGCTATGAAGTCGTCTCCCGCATCGCCCGGGGCGGGATGGCGACCGTCTATCTCGCAGTCGACCGCCGGCTCGACCGTGAGGTCGCGCTCAAGGTCATGCACCCGCACCTCGCCGAGGGAACGGCCGGCGCCGCGTTCATCGCCCGGTTCCGGCGCGAGGCACGGGCCGCGGCCCGCCTCACCCACCCGGCCCTCGTCGGCGTCCTCGACCAGGGGGTCGACGGCGAGACCAGCTACCTGACGATGGAGTACGTCGACGGCGTGAACCTGCGCCGCCACCTGGGCGAGCGCGGCGCGCTGACCGTGGCGGAGTCGTTCACCATCCTCGAGCGGGTGCTGGACGGGTTGGCCGCCGCGCACCGCACCGGGCTGGTGCATCGCGACATCAAGCCGGAGAACGTCCTGCTGGCCACCGACGGGCGCATCAAGCTCGCGGACTTCGGACTGGCCCGCGCGGTCACCGAGGTCACGTCCACCACCACCGGCACCGTGTTCGGCACGGTCGCGTACCTCGCGCCCGAGCTCGTGGCCATGGGCGTGTGCGACGCTCGCACCGACATCTACTCGGCCGGCATCCTGCTCTACGAGATGATCACGGGTCGCCAGCCGTACACGGGCGAGACCCCCATCCAGGTGGCGTACCTGCACGTCAACTCGGACATCCCCGTGCCGTCCGACCTGGTCCACTGGCTTCCGCCGGAGATCGACGGGCTCGTCAGCGCGCTCGCCGCGCGGGAACCCGAGAACCGGCCGGTCGACGCCGCCGCGGCCCTCGACCTCGTCCGGCGCACGCACGCCCTGCTCGACGACGAGACCCTCGCACGCCACGCAGACATCCCGCCGTCCTTCGTCCTGCCCACGGCGACCGAGGCACCCGACGACGACGGCGCTCCCGCGGAGTCGTCCGGCAGCGGTCCGCTCGCGAGCGATCCCGACGCCGGCGCGACGGCGCGCCTCGACGTCGCCTCCTCGGGCGGCACGATCGCGCTCGCCATCGGGACCGGCGTCCGCACCCCGGCGCAGATCGTGGCCGAGGAGCGGGCCGCGACCGCGCCTGCCCGACGACGGCGGAACCTGCGGGTCGCGGCGATCACCCTGCTCGTGGCTGCTCTGCTCGCCGCCGGGACGTGGTGGTTCGTGAAGATCGGGCCGGGCGCGTTCACCGCGGTGCCCGACGTCATCGGGACCCAGCAGGAGAGCGCGGAGTCGGTCCTCACCCTGGCGGGGCTCGACACGACCGCGGTCTCGGTCTTCGACACTGCCGTCCCGGGAGTGGTCGTCTCGACCGATCCCGGCGCCGACGCGCGCATCCGCAAGGACGGCTCGGTCGAGCTCAGGGTCTCGCAGGGTCCGGAGATGACGACCGTGCCCGAGGGCCTGGTCGGCATGAGCTTCGACGACGCCTCCGCGGCCCTGGTGGCCGCACGCTTCACGGTCGGCGACTCGATCACGCCATACGACGACGTCGCCGCGGTCGGGTCGGTGATGGCCGTCTCGGCCGAGCCGAACGCCAGCCTCGAGGTCGGCACCGAGATCGTGCTGACCGTCTCGCAGGGCCGAGCGCCGCTGACCATCATCTCCGTGATCGGCGCCACCCAGGAGCAGGCCACCAAGGACCTCGAAGGGCTGGGCCTGGCGGTTGCGGCGGTGCCCGCGTTCAGCGACACGGTCGACGCCGGCCGCGTGATCGACCAGGACCCGAAGCAGGGGGTCGCGGGGCACCGGCTGGACACGGTGACGATCACGGTGTCGCAGGGGCCGGAGATGATCGAAGTGCCTGACGTGTACGGCCAGAACTCGAAGAAGGCTTCGGAGGCGATCACGGCGGCCGGATTCAAGGTCGAGGTACGGAACCCGCAGGGCTTCTCTCCCCTGAATATCGTGTACTCGCAGACACCAGCCGGCGGCGCGGGGAAGACCGCACCAAAGGGGAGCACCATCGTCATCAACGTGTTCTAGCAATCCCCTCGATACAGCAAGAACCGCCCCGCCGGATCACTCCGACGGGGCGGTTCTGCTGTGTCTCTGTGCGCGCGTGCCCGCGGGGTCAGACCCCGCGCATGAGCTCAACGACCTGGAAGGCCATCTCCAGGGACTGCTGGTGGTTCAGCCGCGGGTCGACGAGCGTCTCGTACCGCACCGCGAGGCCGGCGTCGTCGATCTCCTCGCTCCCGCCCAGCACCTCCGTGACGTCGTCGCCCGTGAGCTCGATGTGCAGCCCGCCGGGCACCGTGCCCAACGCGCGGTGCACCTCGAAGAAGCCACGGACCTCGTCGAGCACGTCCGTGAGGCGGCGCGTCTTGTAGCCGCTCTCGGAGTTGATCGTGTTGCCGTGCATCGGGTCGCACACCCACGTCACCGGCGAGCCGACCGCAGACACCTTCTCGACGAGGCCCGGCAGGACGTTGCGCACCGTGCCGGCACCCATGCGGGTGATGAAGGTCAGCCGACCGGCCTCGCCCGCGGGGTTGAGCCGGTCCATCAGCGCCAGGGCCTCGTCCGCCGTCGTCGTCGGCCCGAGCTTGACGCCGATCGGGTTGCGGACCCGGGACAGGAAGTCGACGTGCGCGCCGTCGATCTGGCGCGTGCGCTCCCCGATCCACAGGAAGTGCGCGGAGCAGTCGTACGGCAGCCCGGTGCGCGAGTCGATCCGCGTGAGCGGCCGCTCGTAGTCGAGCAGGAGCGCCTCGTGGCTCGAGAAGAACTCGACCGTGCGCAGCGCATCGAAGTCCGCACCGCACGCCGCCATGAAGCGGATCGCGCGGTCGATCTCCGCGGCGGTCTCCTCGTAGCGGGCGTACGACGGGTTCGCCATGAAGCCGCGGTTCCACTCGTGCACGCGGCGCAGGTCCGCGAAACCGCCGGTCGTGAAGGCGCGCAGGAGATTCAGGGTCGACGCCGACGTGTGGTACGCCTGCAGCAGCCGCTCCGGGTCGGGAATCCGCGACTCGGGCGTGAAGTCGTAGCCGTTGATCGTGTCGCCCCGGAACGCGGGCAGGGTCACGCCGTCGCGCGTCTCGTCGTTCGAGCTGCGCGGCTTGGCGTACTGCCCCGCCATCCGCCCCATCTTGATGACCGGCAGGCTCGCGCCGTACGTGAGCACGACCGCCATCTGCAGGATCGTCTTGATCTTGTTGCGGATGTTGTCGGCGGTCGCCTCCGCGAACGTCTCGGCGCAGTCGCCGCCCTGCAGCAGGAACGCCTCGCCACGGCCCGCAGCGGCCAGCCGGCTCTTGAGCACGTCGGCCTCCCCCGCGAACACGAGCGGCGGCAGGGTCAACAGCCGCGTGGTGACGCGGTTCACGTGCTCGGCGTCCGGCCAGGTCGGCTGCTGCGCCACGGGCAACGTGCGCCAGTGGTCCAGCCCCGCGAGGACGGCCGGGTCCGGGGCCACGGACGCGTCGGACGAGTACGTCATGAAGCTGCCGGGACCAGCTGCTGGCCGATGTCGGCGAGCAGCTGCCCGAACCAGGGCTGCGACACGTCGAATGCCTTGCCACCGGCGATCCGGGGGAAGGCGATGGCCTTGAGGCGGTCGCTGTCCTCCTCGTCGTGGCCGATGACGCCCGACTCGCCCTTGAGGGCGCACTCGACCGCGAGGTCGGTCATG
Organism: Pengzhenrongella frigida; assembly: GCF_004168625.1. Classification (GTDB taxonomy): domain Bacteria; phylum Actinomycetota; class Actinomycetes; order Actinomycetales; family Cellulomonadaceae; genus Pengzhenrongella; species Pengzhenrongella frigida. The sequence goes on along the minus strand of NZ_SDWW01000036.1, from coordinate 5,840 downwards.
GACTTGATCAGGCGCAGGTCCTCCGCGTTGGCGGCGGCGGCCCGCGAGTAGTAGCCGCTCTTCTGCACCATGACCTTCTCGGCGCCGAGCAGCTCGGCGAACTGCTTGGCGAACCACGCGCCGGGGTTGATCGTGTCGAGGCGCACGTGGCCGAACGCGTCCCGCTTGACCTCGGCGCCCGAGGCCTCGAGCTGCGCGACGATCTCGTGCGTGCCGGCGCCCTCGGACAGGAAGATGTTGACGTTGCCGACCTCGTCCATCACCGTGCGCAGGCGAGCCGCCTCCGACTCGATGTCGAGCGCGAGCTCGGGCAGGAAGACGGCGTGGATGTCCCACCGCTCCTTGGTGAGGCCGATGCCCGGAACCCACTCCTGCAGGGCCAGCCACTTGCGGTACTCGGCGGCGGCCGCCGCGGTGAGCCACCCGCAGTGCCGGCCCATGACCTCGTGCACGATCAGCATGCGCGGGCCCGAACGGTGCTCGCCGATGATGTTCTGCGCGAACTTCGCGGACTCCTCCGCGGCGGTCCACGCGCCGAGGGACTGCTTGATCGGCACGACGTCGTTGTCGATCGTCTTGGGCAGGCCGACCACCGTGAGGTGGTAGCCGTGCTCCTCGAGGTAGGCCGCCAGCTCGGCGGCCGTGATGTTGGTGTCGTCGCCACCGATGGTGTGGAGCACGTCGACGCCGTCGGCCTTGAGCTGCTCGGCGGCGACCTGCAGCGGGTTCTGGCCCTCGGCCACGAGGCCGCGCTTGACCAGGTCGGCCGCGTTCGAGAGCTTGACGCGGGAGTTGCCGATCGGCGAGCCGCCGAACTTGTGCAGCAGGCCGGCCTTGGCGCGCGTCTCGGCGTCGACCACGATCTTGTTGCCGGTCAGCAGGCCGTGGTAGCCGTGCTGGTAGGCGATGATCTCGATCTCCGGAGCCAGCTCGGTGTACCGCTCGATCAGTCCGCCGACGGCGGAGGAGAGGCACGGAGCGAAGCCCCCTGCGGTAAGGAGGGCAACGCGACGAACCGACATGGGACACGCCTCTCGTAGATCTGTGTGCAGGTCAGGTGATGCTGAACGGGTGGTCGCCCGGGAGTGCTCCCGCTCGGCGACGCGTCCCTACTCTACCGACGGCTCGGGTGAGTCCTCGGGTGGGACCGGAACATGGACGTCGGGAACGGGCCGACCACCGGGCGCGGCGGGGCTGGGGACGCCGGGCACGGGCGGGACGGCGTTGCCTGCCGCGATCCGCGCCTTCTGGGTGGCGGCGTAGACGTCCACGTACTCCTGGCCGGACAGGCTCATGAGCGAGTACATGATCTCGTCGGTGACCGAGCGCAGGATGAAGCGATCGTTCTCCATGCCCTTGTACCGGCTGAAGTCGAGCGGCTCGCCGATGACGATCCCGATGCGCATCGGCTTGGGCAGGCGCTGGCCGATCGGCTGGGCCTTGTCGGTGTCGATCATCGCCACCGGGATGACCGGGGCACCGGACTCGAGCGCGAGCCGCGCGACGCCGGTCTTGCCCCGGTAGAGGCGACCGTCGGGGCTACGGGTGCCCTCGGGATAGATCCCGAAGAGCTTGCCCTCCTCGAGCCGGCGCAGCCCGGTACGCAGCGCGGCCTCGCTCGCACGCCCCCCGGCCCGGTCGACCGGGATCGTGCCCACCCCGCGCATGAAGCCGGCGATGAGGCGGCCCTTGAGGCCGGAGCCGGTGAAGTAGTCGGCCTTGCCGATGAAGACGATCTCTCGATTGAGCTCGAGCGGAAGGAAGAACGAGTCGACGACAGCGAGGTGGTTGGAGGCGAAGATCGCCCCACCCTCGGCAGGGACGTTCTCGATCCCTCGCACCCAGGGGCGGAACAACACCTTCAAGATCGGGCCGAAGAGCACCCGCTTCAGGAACCAGTAAAACAACGTGCCTCCTCGCCACAGCGCAACGGGCAATCCGCGCACCGACTGATCCGACTCTAGAGTGCTCCGTATGACGCCACGTCACGACGACACCGGGATTCCTCCCGACGACGGCGATCGGGCGCCGGAGGACGACTTCGCCGAACGCTGGGCCGAGATCGTGGCCGAGCTCGGCAAACCGGACATCACCGAAGAAGCGACCGAGATTGCCGACCCGACCGGCGGCACCGGCCCGGCCGTAACCTACCCGGTTGCGCCGTGGGTGCCCGCGCCGACACCGATCCGGGCCCCACGGGAGCTGTCCGGGCGGGACTGGGACGGCACCGACCAGATCGATGCCGCCGAAGCCGAGATGGACGACGTCGAGCACTTCGTCCCGGGCGATCCCGGGCCGATCTTCGGCGGCGACCCGCTGCTCACGATGGCCTGGCTCGGCGCGGCGGGCATCCCGATCGGACTGCTCGTGATGATCGTCGCGTGGCGGGACGCCCCGCTGATCTTCCTGCAGATCGCGGGGGTCGCCTTCGCGCTCAGCTGCATGCTGCTCGTGTGGCGGTTGCCGCACCACCGCGACGAGTCGGACGACGATCCCGGCGCGGTGGTCTGAGCAGCTCGACGCGGGCGGTCAGATGCGGGCGAGGTCCGCAGCGCCCACGATGCCCGCCTCGTTGCCCATCGCCGCGAGGGTGAACCCGGCCAGTGGCCGGAAGCCCCGCGCCGAGAGGTTGTTCGCAAAGGCGTCCCGTGCGGGACCGAGCAGCAGCTCGCCCGCCGCTCCCACTCCCCCGCCGATGACGATCAGCGCGGGGTCCAGGAGCGCGGCGACCGACGCCGAGCCCTCGCCGATCCACCGGCCGAGCTCGGCGAGCAGCTCGATCGCCAAGGGGTCGCCCTCCTGAGCGGCGAGGGTCACGTGCGGACCGGTGAGCCGGGCGCTGTCGCCACCGGCCAGCTCGACCAGCCGGTGCGCACGCTCCGGCTCGGTGAGGACTGCGGCCTGGGCGTCGCGCACGAGGGCGCTGCCCGACGTGTACTGCTCCCAGCACCCCTCGTTGCCGCAGCCGCAGAGGTGCCCGTGGGGGACCACGCGCATGTGCCCGACCTCGGCGGCCACGCCCCAGGCGCCGCGCACCAGGTTGCCGCCGACGACGATCGCGCCACCCAGGCCCGTCCCGACGGTGAGCAGCAGCATGTCCTGCACCTCGCGGCCGGCCCCGAAACGGAACTCGGCCCAGCCGGCGGCGTTCGCGTCGTTCTCGACGACGACCCGCACCTTCTTCTTCAGCAGGGACTGCACCCGATCCTGCAACGGGTACTCGCGCCAGGCGATGTTGGGCGCGAACAGCACGGTCGACCGGGCCGAGTTCACGAATCCCGCCGCGGCGACCCCGATGGCGCCGACGTCGTACTTCTGGGAGAGCTCGTCGTACACGTCGCAGACCGCGCGGTCGATGCTGGCGGGATCGTCCGGCGAGGTGACCCTGCGGGTCTGGGCGAGGATGTTTCCGTCCTCATCGACGACCCCGGCCGCGATCTTCGTCCCGCCGATGTCCACACCGATGGCGTGCATGTACGTCCTTTGCGTCAGGCGGGCATGAGTGGGCTGCATCACGAACAGATGCCCCCGCCGAAGGGTACCCACGTCAAACCCTCGCGCCATATCCCGAAGGTCCCTTATCATCGCTGCACCGCCACCACCTGCCACTGGAGTCAGTAATGGACGAGTTCCGCACGCCTCTGCTCGTGGACGTCGATCCCGGGCACAACCTCAACGACCTGCTCGCGGCGCGTGTGACCGCCACCCCGGACCGGACGGTGGTCGAGCACAAGACCGGCGACGGCCCGTGGATCCCCCTCAGCGCGCGCGAGTTCGACGCGGCGGTGGTCTCCGTCGCCAAGGGACTCGTCGCCCGGGGGGTCGAACCCGGTGCGCACGTCGGCATCATGTCCCGCACCCGGTACGAGTGGACGCTGCTCGACTGGGCCGTCTGGGCGGCCGGCGCGATCTCGGTGCCGGTGTACGAGACGTCGTCGGCCGAGCAGGTGCACTGGATCCTCACGGATGCGGAGGTCAGCCTGCTGATCGTGGAGAAGGTCCAGCACGCAGCCACGGTGGCGGAGGTCCGCAGCGAGGTGCCGCACCTGCGCGACGTGCTGCTCATCGACGAGGGCGCCGTGGCCACGCTGATCGCCGACGGCGCCGGCGTCAGCGACGAGGAGATCGTCCGGCGGCGCGGCCTGGCGAACCTGGAGGACGTCGCGACGATCATCTACACGTCGGGAACCACGGGCCGACCCAAGGGCGCCGAGCTCACGCACGCGAACTTCTACGTCCTCACGGTCAACGCGGTCAAGAGCCTGCACGAGGTCTTCTCCACCCCGAACCCGCGCACGCTGCTGTTCATGCCGCTCGCGCACGTGTTCGCGCGGTTCATCGAGGTGCTGGTGATCCCCGGCGGGGCCGTCCTGGGCCACACGTCGGACCCCAAGAACCTGATCGCGGACCTGGCGACGTTCCAGCCGACGTTCATCCTCTCGGTCCCCCGGGTCTTCGAGAAGATCTACAACTCGGCCGAGCAGAAGGCCGTGTCGGGTGGCAAGCAGGGCATCTTCGAGCGCGCGGCCAAGACGGCGATCGTGTACTCACGGGCGCTGGACAACCCGCACGGCCCGAGCCTGTGGCTGCGGCTGCAGCACAAGGTCGCCGACGTGCTCGTGCTGTCCAAGATGCGCAAGCTTCTCGGCGGGCAGGCCGTGTGGGCCGTCTCGGGCGGCGCACCGCTCGGGGAGCGCCTCGGCCACTTCTACCGCGGCCTCGGCCTGCACGTGCTCGAGGGCTACGGGCTGACCGAGACGACCGCACCGGCCACGGTGAACACGCCGCGGCTGACCAAGATCGGCACCGTCGGCCAGCCGCTCCCCGGCGCGGCCGTGCGCATCGCCACGGACGGCGAGGTCGAGGTGCAGGGCCCGCAGGTGTTCAAGGGCTACCACAACAACGCCCAGGCGAACATCGACACGTTCCACGACGGCTGGCTGCGCACCGGAGACCTCGGGACGCTCGACGAGGACGGCTGCCTGCGGATCACCGGTCGCAAGAAGGAGATCATCGTGACCGCCGGCGGCAAGAACGTCGCACCGGCCGTGCTCGAGGACCGGCTGCGCGGGCACCCGCTGGTGAGCCAGGTCGTCGTCGTCGGCGACCAGCGCCCGTTCATCGGGGCGCTGCTCACGCTCGACGTCGAGAGCCTGCCCGGGTGGCTGACCGCGCACGGGCACCCCGAGATGAGTCCCGCGGAGGCGGCGAAGGACCCGGCCGTCCTGGCGTCGCTCGACAAGGCGGTCGAGCGGACCAACCGTGCCGTGTCGCGCGCCGAGTCGATCCGCAAGTACCGGATCCTCCCCGAGGACCTGACGATCGCCAACGGCTACCTCACGCCGAAGCTGAGCGTGCGCCGGATGGAGGTCCTCAAGGACTTCGCCGGGGAGATCGACGCGCTCTACGGCGGACCGCCGTCCAGTGGGCCGAAGGAGTAGCTCGCATCCGGGTGGGCCGGCCCTTCGGGGTCGGCCCGCGGCTATCCGGTCTGACCCAGGATCGCCAGCCGGAGCGGCGGCACGAGCCCCGAGGAAGCGAGCACCTCGAGCGCCGCCTGCTCGGCGCCGTCGAGATCCACGGCAGCGCCGTCGAGGCCCGCGACGGCGGCGTCGAGGTCCACGACAACGCAGTCGCGGTCCACCTCGATCGGCTCGCGGACCTCGATCGTCAGGAACGTCACCACGCAGTCGGCACAGGCAGCGCCGCGGACGGCGCACCTTCCACAGTCGATGATCATGCGCGCCACGCTAGCCAGACCCACCCACGGTGATGATGGCAACACCTCGTTCAAGGTGTGACTCAGCCACCCACTGACGTTCTTGTGGACTGTCTTGTGC
>NZ_SDWW01000035.1 GCF_004168625.1 Pengzhenrongella frigida | reverse complement strand
GATGAACTCCTGGTTCACGCCCCACGCTGGCGGACTTGCTATGAACCACCGGCCTCAACTCATCCTGACCCGTAGGGGCGCGACAGGCCACGACGTGCCAACGTGACCGCATGACCACGACGGCGGGCGCCCCGTTCGCCACTGCCAGCGCTACCCCGAGGTTGACGAGCACAGCGCCCGTGCGGGCAACGCCCCGCGCCTCGACGGTCCCCTCGATGACGAGAGGTCGACGACTCCCTGAGCGAGGAGCATGAACGCGGCCACGCTGGTGGCCAGGGAGACGACGACGAAACCCCTGTGGCTCGCCCGGGACATGTCCGGAGAGTACTCAGGGCGTGCCGTTCGTCAGGGACGTTCCCGCGGGAACGCCGCGCTCGTCGTCACGAGACGAGCCAGGCGCGCACGACGTCGACCGCGGCAGCGCGATTCGCCGTGAGGTCGGCGAGGTCGCGCACCAGCAGGCTCGCCCGGATGTCGGAGTGCCAGGTGAGCAGGCCGTGCGGGTCGCCGGTGAAGGCGGTCGGGGCCCCGGTGGTCTCGGCGGTCGTCGCGCCGCGGTGCAGCACGAGGCGGACGCCGTCCTTGCCCTGGGCGCTGATGGTGGCTTGGTCGACCCCGTCGAGCACGTAGCTGGGGGAGTTCCATTTGATGTGCTCGTGGACGGCGGGGTTGGCCTCGAGCACGAGGGCGCGCAGGGCGTCGATCACCGGGAGGCGGTCACCGGGAGGCGGTCACCGGGCTGGGCGTCGAGGAACTCCTGCACGGAGCGGTAGCGATCGACCACGTCAGCAGGCTAGCGCGGGCGGCGGGCGGCGGGAGCTACCAGCGCTGCTCGACGTCCTCCGCGGAGCCCTCGATGCCGTCGACCCGCTGCCGGCCGCCGTTCTCGTCGAGCACCCAGCCCGTCCAGGTGCCGAAGCACTGGTGGGTCGAGGAGCGCACCAGGCGCAGGTCGGTCAGCGACACCCGATCGAAGAACGGGGTGAACGTGAGGTCGGCCCCGTCCCCCCGCACGTGCCACGGGTCGGTCCACCGACCGGGGGTCCACGACCAGGCCAGGTCCTCGCGGATCTTGTGCAGTCGTCCGTCGACCACCAGGGCGTTCTCGGTCGAGCCGGTGCCGTCGGTCCAGCGGCCGCCGAGCTGCAGCCCGATCGTGCGCCCGTCGACCACGCCGGCCCCGAAGCCCCAGTTCCAGGCGAGCTCGCGCGGCCAGTAGCCGCGACCGTGGTCGAGCGTCGCCCAGCCGGACTCGAGCTCGTGGGTCACCCCGTCGACCCGCAGCTGCCCGGCGACCCGGCGGCCGACGTCCTTGAGCGTGTACTGGAAGGTCCGGTCGTCCCACGGCACGACGACCCCGAGCCGTTCGTGGCCCGCCGGCAGCGGGACGAGCACGTCGAGACGCACGCGGGCGGTGGCGGCGCGCAGCCGGGTCCCGGCGGGGGTCTCGGTGAACCGCACCGCGGCCCGAGCGGTGCGGGCGCTCGCGGGCCCGGCGCCGTAGGTCCCGGGCAGGCGGGTGCCGCGGGCCAGCGGGACGACGACGACCTCGTCGGCCTGCTCGCCGGACGCTCGATCGAGCACCCACACCTGGGTGAGGCCGGCGTAGTCCAGCGAGCTGACGGTCAGGCCGACGACGTGCGTGGGGGTGATCAGCGCCCAGTACTCCCAGCGCTTGGCCCGGCCCCAGCGCCGGGCCACCTGGCCCACCCGGTCGGTGCGGTGCAGCGGGGTGCGGGTCCAGCCGACGGCGGCCGCATCGAGCGTGCCGTCCGGGTGCTGCAGCTCCACCGGTCGGCTGATCTCGTGCGCGTCGACGACGACGGCGGCGGGGCGGGTCATGGCGCGAGCCTAGTGAGGCGCGGGGCCGAGGGGGCTCCGGTGAATCGCACGGATTGTCCGGGATCCGACCAGCCCCACCACTCATGCATCGCCGCGCGGTGCCGATGTGGGGTTCGTCCGTCCACGAACAACAGGGGTTAACAGGTGAAGGTCGAACACTCCCACGGCTCCGACGCACCACTTTCGGGTGCCGCCGGCTCGCGTGACCGTGCGCCGGACCGGGTCAGCGCCGGGATTCCGCAGCAGGTGTCGCCGGACGGTCTCGTCGTGACGGCGGTCGAGGCCGGCGCGCCGCTGGGCAAGGCCTCGTCGCCCGCGTCGTCGAAGCGGCCCCGCCGGCAGTGGGGTGCGGAGCGCCCCAAGCCGCCCCTGCCCATCATGGAGAAGCCCGCGGGGAACGCCGCCACCTGGCTCGGCGGATTCGCCCTGACCGCGACCGCGGTGGCCTGGGTGGTGTACCTCGCCCGGACGGTGATCTCGCAGTTCATCGACAACGGGCTGCACGACAGCCGGTTCCTCGCGCAGACGATCGCCTACGTCGTCGTGATGAGCCTGCTCACCTTCTCGTCGTTCATGTACCTGCTCGCGCGGCAGGGTGCCCTGTACCGGTCCCGGGGGCACGTCCGCGTGCCCCGCGCCGAGATCGATGCCTTCATGACGAACTCGCGCCCCTCACTGACCGTGCTGGTCCCGTCCTACTGCGAGGACCCGGCCGTCGTGCGGTCGACCCTGCTCTCGGCCGCCCTCCAGGAGTACCCCGGCATGCGGATCGTGCTGCTGCTGGACGACCCGCCGACGCCGACCGACCCGGACGCGATCGCGAGCCTGGCCGGCTGCCGGGCGCTCCCGGGCGAGATCAACGCCCTGCTGCGGGGACCGTTCGAACGGTTCAGCGCCTCCCTGGCCCTGCACGAGGCGCTGGCGCCGGCCGGTGGCGCGAGCACGACGGACCAGATCCGCGCCCTCGCGATCGACTTCGCCTGGGCGGGCCGGTGGCTCCGTGACCAGGCGGCCGCCAGTCCGCGCACGTCCAACTCCGACGACTTCGTGGCCGACGAGGTCCTCGGTGGGCTCGCGGGCGACCTCGAGATCACGGCCCGGGCGCTGTTCGCCGCGCTCGACCAGCGCGCCGCGGTGCCCGCCGAGCGGTTGAGCCAGCTGTGGCGCCGGCTGGTGTGGACCTTCGACGCGGACCTCTCGTCCTTCGAGCGCAAGGCGTACGCGCACCTGCCGCACGACGCGAACAAGGCCATGAACCTCAACGCCTACATCGGGCTCATGGGCCGCCGGGTCCGCCAGGTCGAGACCCGGTTGGGGCTCGTCCTGCGGGACACCGAGGCCGACGACTCGTTCCTGATCCCCGACAGCGACTACCTGCTCACGCTCGACGCCGACAGCGTGCTGCTGCGTGAGTACTGCCTGCGCCTCGTCTACCACCTTGAGCTCCCCGGCAACGAGCGCATCGCGGTCATCCAGACCCCGTACGCCGCGTTCCGGGGCGCCAGCACCCGCCTCGAGCGGATCGCCGGCGCCACGACCGACATCCAGCACATCGTCCACCAGGGCATGACCTACTTCGGGGCCACGTTCTGGGTGGGTGCCAACGCCGTGATCCGCAAGCCCGCGCTGGACGACATCGTCGAGGTCTCGTTCGTCGCCGGGCAGGAGGTCCGCCGGTACGTGCAGGACCGCACCGTCATCGAGGACACCGAGTCGAGCATCGACCTGGTCGCACACGGCTGGACCCTGTTCAACTACCCCGAGCGGCTGAGCTACAGCGCCACCCCGCCCGACTTCGGCTCCCTCGTGGTGCAGCGCGCCCGGTGGGCCAACGGCGGGCTGCTGATCGCGCCGAAGTTCGCGCGGCTGGTCCGACGTGAGCGCAAGGCCGGGCACCGCGTGCCCCGGGCGGCGGTCGCGCTGCGGTTCAACTACATGGCCTCGATCTGCTGGGCGAGCGTCGGGCTGGTGTTCCTGCTCGTGTTCCCGTTCGACGACCAGCTGCTCAGCCCGATCATCCTGGCGGCGGCCCTGCCGTACTTCATCGCGATGGCCTCGGACTTCCGCCGGCTCGGCTACAAGCGGTCGGACATCCTGCGGGTGTACGCGTTCAACCTGATCCTGCTGCCGGTCAACCTTGCCGGCACCCTGAAGTCGTTGCAGCAGGCCGCGGCCAAGTCCAAGATCGCGTTCGCGCGCACCCCGAAGGTCAAGAACCGCACGTCGGCGCCCGCGCTGTACGTGCTGGCCGCGTACCTCATCGCCGCGTACTGCTTCTACACGCTCGCGAACGACATCCGCACGGAGAACTGGACCAACGCCGCCTTCGCCGCGTTCAACGGCACGCTCACCTGCTACGCCATCGTCGCCTTCATCGGGGTGCGCAACTCGATCGTGGACGTGATCCTCGGGACCGTGGCCTGGGTGCGGGTCCCGGCCCGCGTGCGCGGGCCGCGCAAGCCGGTCGTGGTCGCGACGGCCGATCCCGACTGGGAGTCGGTCCTCTACTTCGGCCCCGACCAGACCGGCGCCACCCAGGGGCCGTCGAGCATCGCGGTCACCGCCGCCCCGGCACCACGCCGTGGTGACACCCGCGCACACCAGCGGACCTCATGAGCTGCACCCCGGCGGCCCGCCCCGGCGTCGGCCGCCCCGCGACCCCCTGCCTGCTACCACGCACCTCGACCGCAAGAGGCTCCCGATGACCTTGACCACCGCTGCACCGCGTCCTCGGATGCGGGTCTCCTTCCTCCGGGTCGGCGTCGTCCTGCTCTGCGCCACCGCGATCGGCTGGACGGGAGTCCGGGCCGTCTCGGCCGTCGTCACGACTCCCGCGACGCCCGGACCGTCGGTCTTCGCCGCCTACGTGGACGTGACGGTGACGCCCGCCTACCCGTTCGAGACCCCGGCCGGGCCTGCCCAGTCGAACGTCATCCTGTCCTTCGTCACGGCCGGGGCCGACGACGACTGCACCCCCATGTGGGGCGGGGTGTACACCCTCGACGCGGCCGCCTCCGAGCTCGAGCTGGACCGCCGGATGTCGCAGCTGCGGCTCACCGGGGGCGACGCCCGGGTCTCGTTCGGCGGGCAGCGCGGCGACGAGCTCGCCATCAGGTGCACCAGCCCGACGGCGCTCAGCCGCGCCTACGAGGCGGTCGTGGACCGGTACGAGCTCACCAGCATCGACCTGGACATCGAGGGCGCCGCGCTCGACGACACCGCGGGAGCGGAGCGGCGAGCCGTCGCGATCAAGGACGTCCAGGACCGGGCGGCCGACGACGGCCGCAGCCTGGCCGTCTGGCTGACGCTGCCGGTGGCGCCGACCGGGCTCACCGGCCCCGGCGAGGCGGTCGTGGCCGGGATGCTCTCCGCGGGCGTCGAGCTCGCGGGCGTGAACGGCATGACCATGGACTTCAACTCCGGCACGACGCCGGGCGAGCCCTACTCCGACGTCGTCGTCCGGTCTGCGACCGCGCTGCACACCCAGGTGCGCGCCGCCTTCGCGCGGGCCGGCCAGGCCCTGAGCATCGGCGACGCCTGGGGCAAGGTCGGCATCACCCCGATGATCGGCCAGAACGACGTCATCTCGGAGCGGTTCACGCTCGCCGACGCCGGCGTGCTCAACGAGTTCGCCCGCACCAACGGCGTGGGCGCGCTGTCCATGTGGTCGCTCAACCGGGACGCCACCTGCGGCCCGCCGCTGCCGTCGGTGCTGTCGGTCGTGCAGACGTCGTGCAGCGGGGTCGACCAGGGGGCGCAGCGGTTCGCCGTCGTGCTCTCGGCCGACCTGACCGCCGCCCCGTTCTCGCCGGCCCCGTCGCCCTCTGCGTCGGAGGACGACGAGGCGGCGACGCCGACAGTGACGGCCGTCGTCGACGACCCGGCACACAGCCCCTTCCCGATCTGGGACGCGTTGGGCACCTACCCGGCGGGGACCAAGACCGTGTGGCACGGCCAGGTCTTCCAGGCCCGGTACTGGACCAGCGGCTTCGCGCCGGACACCCCGGTGGCGGCCGCCGAGGACTCTCCCTGGACGCTGATCGGCCCGGTGCTGCCCGGCGACACCCCCGCTCCGCTGCCCACCCTCCCGGCGGGGAGCTACCCGCAGTGGGACGCGACCACGGCCTACCTCGCCGGCACCAGGGTCCAGCTCGACCTGGTGCCGTACGAGGCCAAGTGGTGGTCCCAGGGGCAGACGCCCGGGGAGTCCGTGGCGGGCGGTTCCCCGTGGGTCCTCGTCCAACCGAGCTGAGCCGGCGGCCCGGACAAACGTACTGATCAGTACGTTTAAGTGATCTCGCCCAGGTGCTGACGGGTGCTCCCCGGCGGGTCGTGGGGCAATTTGACCTGAGCCCGTACGGGGCCGCAGAATTAATCCTGACAGTGCGCATCGCCGGCCCCCTGCGCGGTGCGCACTGTCTTTCATTTTGTGTTGCGGAGCGCGACGACCCGAACGATTTCTGGCCTCACGGCGTGCCATGCACTGGTAGGGGCGATAGCCGGTTAGCGTTCCCAGGGTGACTGTTCCCGCATCCTCCGCAGGCACACCGTCCGGCGCTCCGGAGCCTGCCGCCCCGGCTGGCAACCAGCCCGTCGCGGTCGTCCCGCCCACCACCGCCGAGCTCGTGGCCGCCGCCGTCGCCTCGTGGCGCTCCTCGCTCGTCGAGGCCGCCGGGGGCTCGTCCCTCGCCAACGTCGAGCTGCTGGGCGATGCCGCCCTCGACCTGTCCGCAGCCCATCCGTCGGGCATCGCGCAGCTGTTCGCCGGTCGCGACACCCGCCTGTCCAACCTGGTCCGGGAGGGTGCGGCGCTCGCGACCGCCAAGCGCCGCGCACGGGCGGTCGGAGCGCGCGCGGAGGAGTACGCCCAGCGATACGGGATCGCCCCCACCTACCTGGCGATCGGGGTCGCGACCTGGACCGAGCGGACCTCGCCCGACGTCGCGACCGACGACGTCGGCGCCCTCGCCGCCGTGACCCGGACCCGCCCGGCGCACGACCACCCGGATTCGACCGACGAGACCCCGGGCGACGGGACCCCGGCCGACGCGACCACCGCCAGCCCCCGGACGGTGCGCGCGCCGGTGCTGCTGCGACCGGTCGGGCTGCACGCGAAGGGCAGCGGCGCGAGCGACTACGAGCTGAGCCTCGAACCGTCCCTCGAGCTCAACCCGATCCTGGCCCGCGCGTTGCGCGGGCGCGGTGCGCTGCTCGACCCCGTCGCGCTCGCCCGCGGTGCGTTCACGGGCTCGGGGTTCAACCCGCGCCCGGCGCTCGAACGGCTGGCCGCGCTCGGCTCCGCCGTCCTGGAGGACTTCACGCTCACCGAGCGGCTGCTGGTCGGCACGTTCGTCCACCCCGGACAGGTGCTGGTCGAGGACCTGGACCAGAACTCGGCCACGCTGGCGCGGCACGACGTCATCGCGGCGCTCGCCGGCGACGACGCGGCGTTGGAGCTGCTGGCCCGACCGCTGCCCGAGCGGGTGCGCGGCGACCACGATCCGGCCACCGAGCGCGGCGTCGGGGATCTGGACCCGGTCCAGCGCCACATCCTCGACCTCCTCGCCGGCGGCAGCCACCTGTTCATCGACGCCCCCGCCGGCTGCGACGCGACCGGGACGTTGGCCGCCGTCGTCGCCGACGCCGCGGCGAACGGCCGCAGCGTGCTGTACGTCCCGGGCCACCGGCGGGGCGCGACGGCGCTGACCGCGCGGCTGGGGGAACTGGGTCTCGGTGACCTGGTGCTCGACGTCGCGCCCGACGCCGACTGGCGCGCCGCCGTCGCGCGCCGGCTCCTCGGCGCCATGACGCTGGAGCAGACCACGATCGATCCGCACCGGGTCGACGCGCTGCGCCGGAACCTCGTCGCCCAGCGCGACCGGCTCAGCGGCTACGTCAGCGCGCTGCACCAGGCCCGCGAGCCGTGGGGTGCGTCGGCCTATGACGCCCTGCAGGCCCTCGCCCGGCTCACCGCGACGCGTCCGGCGCCGCAGACCACCGCGCGGCTGACGCCCGAGGTCGCCCGGGGTCTTGACGTCGAGCGGCGCGAGACCCTCGCCGTGGGCCTCGCCCGGGCGGCGGCGCTCGGGGCCTTCTCCCTGCGTCCGGCCGAGACGCCGTGGTTCGGCGCCGACCTGATCACGACCGAGGCCGCCGACGACGCGCTGGCGCGGATCGAGCGCCTCGTGAACCAGAGCCTGCCGGTCCTCGCCGGCCGCGCCGAGGAGGTCGCCGTCGCCACCGGGTTGACGACCGCGACGACGGTGGCCGCCTGGGGCGAGCAGCTGTGGATGCTCGGCGGGATCCGCGGCGCGCTGGACGTCTTCCAGCCGATGATCTTCGAGCGCACGGCCGCGGACCTCGTGGCGGCGACCGCGACCAAGGCCTGGCGGGTCGAGCACGACCAGCCGATGGGCCGGATGCACCGCCGGCGCCTGCGCAAGCAGGCCAAGGACATGGCGCGGCCCGGCCGGCCCGTCCCCGACCTGCACGCCGCGCTCGTCGAGGTGCAGCACCAGCGCGAGATCTGGCAGGCGCACTGCCCCGGCGGCGGCTGGCCACGGCTGCCCGAGGGGCTCTCCGGCATCGAGGCCGAGTACCGGCTCGTGGCGGACGACCTCGCCAGCCTCGAGGCCGCCCTGGCGACCACGCCGGGCGGCGGCGGGCTCGCGAACGCGCCGCTCCCCGAGCTCACCGACCGGCTGCGGCGGCTGCTCGCCGACCGGTCCGCACTCGAGGTGCTGCCCGAGCGCACCGCACTCGTGCGCACGTTGCGTGCGGCCGGCCTGGACCCGCTGCTCGACGACCTCGCCCGCCGGCGGATGGGCTCCGAGCTGGTCGGCGCCGAGCTCGACCTGGCGTGGTGGAGCACCGTCTTCGACGAGCTGCTGCGCGCGGACCCGGCCCTCGCCGGGTACGACGGCGCGGCGCTGTCGGCGCTCGCCGCGGAGTTCCGCCGCCTCGACCTCGAGCAGGTCGCCAGCCTCTCGGCGCCGGTGCGCTCCGCCGTCGTCGGCCACATCTCCACCACCCTGCACACCCACCGCGAGCAGGCCGAGTCGCTGTTCGCCGAGCTGGTCGAGGAGCGACTGACCAGCCTGCGCCAGACCATCGAGCGCTACCCGGACCTCGTCCGGCGGCTGCGCCCGGTGCTCACGGCGTCGCCGATGCTCGTGCCGCAGCTGCTGCCCGCGACCCGCACCGTCGACCTCGTCGTGCTCGACGCCGTCCAGCACCTGCCGCTCGAGGTCGCCCTGGCGGCGCTCGTGCGCGGTCGCCAGGTCGTCGTCGTCGGCGATGCGCGGTGCGCGTCCGGTACCGCGGTGCGCGAGTTGGCCGCCGTGCTCCCCGAGGTCGCGCTGCGGGCCGACTCCACCCGCCGCGACCCGTACCTGACCGCGTTCCTCGCCGAGCACGGCTACGCGGGCGTGCTCGAGGCGACCCCGCTGCCGGCGGCGGCACCGCTCGTCCGGCTCGACCTGGTCGATGGTTCGGGGATGCCCGACTCGGAGACGGGTGCGGTGGACAGCACCCGGGCGGAGGTCGAGCACGTCGTCGAGCTCGCCATCACCCACGCCCTGACCCGCCCCGAGGAGTCCCTCGCGGTCATCACGTCCTCGCCGACCCATGCCAACCGGGTGCGCGAGGCGGTGCTCGCCGAGGTCCGCGACAACCCGTCGCTCGCGACGTTCTTCGATTCCCGGCGGACCGAGCCGTTCGTGGTCGCCGACCTCGCGGGCGTGGCCGGGCTGCGGCGCGAGGCGATCATCTTCTCGATCGGGTTCGGCAAGACTCCCCACGGTCGGGTGCTGCACGGATTCGGCCCGTTGAGCGGACCGGGCGGCGCGGCCCTGCTGCTCGACGCGCTCGGGGCGACCCGGCACCGGCTCGTGGTGGTGTCTTGCTTCGGTGCGCCGGAGCTGGACCCCGAGCGGCTGCGCGCCCCCGGCGCCCGCCTGCTCGCGGACGTGCTCGCCTTCGCCTCCGCGCGGGGCCGGGACGAGACCGGGATCGCACTGCGTGCCCCGGACCCGACCAGCCCGGACCGCCTCGTGATGGACCTGGCCGAACGGCTGTGGCGCGCGGGCCTGCTCGTGGAGATCGACTACGGCGTGGCCGGCGGGTCGCGGATCCCGTTGGCGGTCGGCCACCCCGACCTGCCCGGTGAGCTCATCGTCGCGGTGCTGACCGACGACGCCGACTACGTCGCCGAGCCCAGCGTGCGGGTGCGCGACCGTCAGCGCGCCCGGCGACTGGAGCGGCTCGGCTGGTCGGTGGCGCAGGTCTGGTCTGCGGCCGCGTTCCTCGACCCGCAGGGGGAGGCGGACGCGATCGCGCGCACCGTGCTCGCCCGGGTCGCGGCCCGCGCCCGCGCCGCGCAACCGGTCAACCTGCCCACGGCGGGACCGGTGGAGCATCCCGAGGCAGAGCGTGCGCACGCCGTCGGCCACGAGCAGCCGACCCTGCCGTTCCCCAGCCGGCCGCGCCCGCCGGTCGTGCCCGGGCTGCCGATCAGCGCCTACGGCGACGACGAGCTGGACGACCTGCTGAGCTGGATCGTGTCCGACTCGGTGGTGCGTGACCATCTGCAGCTCGCGGCCGCGCTGCGCTCCGAGCTGGGCATCGCCCGCCGCGGGGCTCGCGTGGACACGGCGATCGCCAGCGCGGTGCGCCGGATCCTCCCGTAGACCGGCCCACCCGCACCGACCG
Source organism: Pengzhenrongella frigida (assembly GCF_004168625.1). GTDB lineage: Bacteria > Actinomycetota > Actinomycetes > Actinomycetales > Cellulomonadaceae > Pengzhenrongella > Pengzhenrongella frigida. The sequence continues at coordinate 39,815 of NZ_SDWW01000035.1, read as the reverse complement.
CACGGGCTCCGTCAACCGCACGGCCGCCGCTGACCGCACGGCCGCATGACCGAACGACGTACCCTGGCGAACCGTGCCCCGCAACGATGTCCCCCCCGATCCGGCCACCCCCACCGATGCGCCGGGTCCGGGGCGGCGCAAGCGCCGACGGGTCGTGCGGCCGGGCGTGGGGGACGCGACGCCCGGGCAGAGCACAGACGACACCGACGTCGGCTGGCACGAGTCCAGCGGTGACTCCTCGAACGACGACCGCCTGCGACGGGACGTCCCGCCGCACTGGTGAACGCACCGCAGAACCGCGGGCCGCCGCCCGCGGGTCCTGCGGCCGGTGCTCAGTGCCGCGGGCCGGAGCCCTGCTGCGCGGCGAGCAGGTCGCGGATCTCCTGCAGGAGCAGCGTGTCCGTGGCGATCGCGGCGACCTCGGGCTCGACACCCCGGTTGCGGCGCTCGGCCAGCTTGTTGAGCGGGAGCACGATCACGAAGTACACGGCCGCGGCGATCACGAGGAACTTGATCAGCCCGTCGAGCACCAGGCCCGGCATGAAGATCGCGCCGTTGATCTCGAACATCCCGGCCTGGCTGAGGTCGGCGCTGCCGAGGATCGCGGCGATCAGCGGCGTGAACATCCCGGTGACGATCGAGTTGATCAGCGCGGTGAACGCGGCGCCGATCACGATGGCGACCGCCAGCTCGACCACGTTGCCACGCATGATGAAGTTCTTGAACCCCTCAAGGACCGATCGCATCGGAGTCCCCTTCCAGTCGGTGGTCAGATCGGGACAGATCCTCGCACGGCTCGTGCGGCGGTCCGTTCGACCGCGACCTCACTCCACGACGACCGCGCTCAGGTTCGCCCAGCCCACCGCTCCGGCGAGCGCGGCCGCCTCGGCCGGGGTCACCGCCACCAGCGTCAGCGCCCCGGTGCCCGGGTCGGCGCCGCCACCGAGCAGCCCCCCGATCGCACCCGCCCCCGCGTCCTGGCCCGCTGAAGCCCCCGCGCTCGCGGAGTCGGAGCCGGGATCGGCCAGCACGATGGCGCGTGTGGCGAGCTGGTGCACGGCTGGCTCCCCATCAGCGGTGCCCGCCGCCGCCAGGAGGTCGATCCGGTCGCCGGGCCGGAGCAGGGCGGCGACCGCGGGGTCGGCCAGCCGGACGGGAGCGACCACCGTCCCGGCCGGCCCCGCGGTGGCGAGCCGATCGCCCGCGAGCAGCCCGTGGACGATCGGCAGCCCGGCCGGGGCACCGACGACGAGCCGCTGCCCGACGACGGTGTCCACGCTCGGGTGGGCTCCGCTCGGCACCAGTGCGGGCGGCATGCGCACGACCCGCAGGTCGGCGGCCGCCAGGGGCACCCCGGGTGCGAGCTCGCGCCCGGCGACGGCGACCGGGACGGTGACGGCCGGCGCCGGGCGGAGCTCGGCGATGACGAGCGTCGCTGCCAGCGCGAGCAGGGCCGCCGCGACCGGGAAGCGCACCCGCCAGGCGAGCAGGCGCCATCGGACCCCCGGGGTCCGGTGCCGGTCACGCGGGCCGCTGTCGGGCTGGCCACGGCCGTAGACACGGCCGGAGACGCGGATCGATCCGGCGGCCGGCACACGGGCAGGGAGGCGGGGCATGGTCGCGACGGTAGGACGACGTCGACCGGTAGGCAGGACCGCCGGGAACGGGTTGTGCACGGACGCGACGGTCGCCGACCCGCGGGTCGGGCGCCCGCCCGAGCGCCGACCGAGGTGGAGGAGGTGCCACCTCGAGGCGGTGCTACTTGAAGGCGGTGCTACCCGAAGGCGGTGCTACTTGGACGTCGTGGCGCCCGAGCTCGCGGCGACCTTGCTGCCGGAGCCCTTGCTGCCGGAACCCGTGCTGCCGCCCGAGGAGGCGGTGCTCGAGGCCGCCGCGGGTGCAGCCGACGCCGCGGCCCGGCTGCTGCTCGACTCGCTCGAGCTGCTCGCACTGCCGGAGTCGCTCGAGCCGGAACCCGACGAGCCGGAGTCGCCGTGCGAGGCGGTGGAGCTCGCCGGGATCTTGCCGTGGTTGCTCGACCGCGAGTCGTTGCGGTAGAACCCGGAGCCCTTGAACACCACTCCGACGCTCGGGAACACCTTGCGCAGGCGCCCCTCGCACTCGGGGCAGACGGTCAGCGAAGAATCGGTGAAGGACTGCTGCGCCTCGAACCGGTGGTCGCACGCGGTGCACGCGTAGGCATAGGTGGGCACGATTGATCCTCCTTGCTCCGTCAGCGCCAGCGACCGCTGGCACTCTCCTGGTTCAAGTGCCAATCGTACGTCGTCTGCGCGCAGGGTGGATCCGAGGGCCCGGGCAGGCCCGGCGCCGCCCCGACGCAGGACGCCGTCGGGCCCCGCGACCGACGGGCTATTCTCGCTGCGTGCCCCGCCGTCGAGCCGTCCGCCTCATCCTCGTCGTCGCCGGCGTCGTGGTCCTTGCTCTCATCGCCACGTCCGTGCTGGCTCTCGTGGTGGTCCGCCGCCCGCTGCCGCAGGTCGGCGGCACGCTCGACCTGCCGGGCCTGACAGCCGACGTCGACGTCGTGCGCGACGCCCGGGGCGTGCCGCAGATCACCGCCGAGACGTCCGCCGACCTCTTCCGCGCCCAGGGATTCGTGCACGCCCAGGACCGTTTCTTCGAGATGGACTACCGCCGCCACGTCACGGCTGGCCGGATCTCGGAGCTGGTCGGTGAGAACGCGGACGCCCTCGAGGCAGACACGGTCATCCGGACCTTCGGCTGGCGCCGGGTCGCCGAGCAGGAGTGGGATCTGCTCCTGCCCAGCACGCGGGAGTACCTCCAGGCCTACGCCGACGGCGTCAACGCCTACCTCGAGACCCGCAACCCCGACACGCTCGGGATCGAGTACACCGTGCTCGGGCTCCAGGTCGACGTCGCGGAGCCGGAGCCGTGGGACCCGATCGACTCGCTGGCCTGGCTCAAGGCGATGGCATGGGACCTGCGGGGCAACTACGACGACGAGCTCGACCGCGCGACCAGCTTCGCCTCCGTGCGGGACATCGCCCGGGTCGACGAGCTGTTCCCCGCCTACCGGCAGGAGGTGAACGCCCCGATCCTCGCCTCGGCGGCGCCGACCGCTGCGCCGGTGGCCGATTCCGCCCCGGGCGACCTCTCGGCCGGTGACCTGTCCGCGGGTGACCTGTCCGGCCAGGGCCTGGCGTCCGACGCTCTGCAGGATGCGCTCACCTCCGCGAAGGATGCGCTCGCCGCCGTGCCGCACCTGCTCGGTGAGGGTGAGGGTGTCGGCTCCAACTCCTGGGTGGTCGCCGGCGAGCACACGGCGTCCGGCCTGCCGATCCTCGCGAACGACCCGCACCTGGCGATCTCCGCCCCCGGGGTCTGGTCGCAGGTGGGGCTGCACTGCGCCGTCGTCGACGACGGCTGCCCGTTCGACGTCACCGGCTTCTCGTTCGCAGGCTTCCCCGGCGTCGTCATCGGCCACAACGACGCGCTCGCCTGGGGCATCACGAACCTGGGCGCCGACGTCACCGACTTCTTCCTCGAGCGCACCTCGGGGGAGCAGTACCTGCGCGAGGGCGAGCGCCGCGACGTCACCACCCGGACCGAGACGATCAAGGTCAACGGCGCCGACGACGTCGAGGTGACCGTCCGTTCGACCGGGCACGGACCGATCATCTCGGGCGTGCTGCCCGAGGTGAACAGCGCCCGGGTCGCGCCCCTGCCCGACGGCGCCCCCCAAGGGGTCTACGAGATCTCGCTGGGCTGGACCGCGCTCACCCCGGGCCGCACGGCCGACGCGGTCTTCGCGATCGACCTCGCTCGCACGGCCGCCGACATCGCGGCCGCCGCGACCCTGTTCGAGGTGCCCTCGCAGAACATCGTCTTCGCGACGACCGACGGTCACATCGGCTACCAGGCCCCGGGCAAGATCCCGGTGCGCGCCGCGGTCGCCGACGGGCCGGTCCCCTCGAACGGCACCTGGCCGCGACCCGGCTGGGACAGCCGCTACGACTGGCAGGGCTACGTCGAGGCGGCGGACATGCCGGCCGTGCTCGACCCGCCGGAGGGCTTCATCGTGGCCGCGAACCAGGCCGTGACCCCCACCGGTGCGGGCCCGTTCCTCACCAGCGACTGGGACTTCGGCTACCGCTCGCAGCGGGTGCGCGACGTGCTGGTCGCCTCGATCGCCCGCGGCGACGCGATCGACGGCGCGGCGACGTCCCAGCTGCAGCTCGACGACGCCAACCCGTACGCGACCATGCTCGTCCCGATGCTGCTCTCGGCGAAGGTCCCCACGACGTTCGACCGGGCCGGGCAGGACCTGCTGCGCGGCTGGGACGGGCACTCGACGACCGACTCGGCGGCGGCGGCGTACTTCGCGTCGGTCTGGTCGAACCTGCTCGAGCTCACCTTCTGGGACGACCTGCCCGACAGTGCCCGGCCCGACGGCGGCAGCCGCTGGCTCGAGGTCGTGCGAGGGATGCTCGAGCGGCCCGACGACCTGTGGTGGGACGACCGGACCACGGTCGGCATCGTCGAGGGGCGGGACGAGATCCTCTCGCAGGCGCTCACCTCGGCCCGCCGCGAGCTGACGGTCGAGCTCGGCAAGGACCCGTCCGACTGGAACTGGGGCAAGCTGCACACCGCCGCGCCCGAGCATGCGGCGCTCGGCGGCCCGACCGTCCCGGCGGTCGTCCGGCGGCTGGTGAACCCGGACGCGATCGCCGTCGCGGGCGGGTCGTCCATCGTCAATGCCACCAGCTGGGACGCGGCGACCGACTCGTTCGCGGTCACCAAGGGGCCGTCGATGCGGATGGTCGTGGACCTCGCCGATCTTGACGCCTCGACATGGGTCACGCTCACGGGAACCTCGGGGCACCCGGCGAGCGCGCACTACAGCGACCAGTTCGGGGCCTGGGCCCGGGGCGAGACCTACCCGTGGCCCTACTCCGCCGCGGCCGTCGACGAGTCGGCGGCCGACCGGCTCACTCTGCGGTCTGGAGCCTGAGCCAGCGCCAGCCCTCGGGCGTGGCGACCGCGTCGACCAACCGGTCGTGCGGCTGGCGCGGCAGCGGGCGCGTGCCCGCGTCGTAGACCTCTTCGGCGAACACCATCGCGATCACCGGGGTCCCGGGGCGCGCGTGCTCCAGGGCGCGGTCGTACCACCCACCGCCCTGCCCGAGGCGGGCGCCGGAGGTGTCGACGGCGAGCGCGGGCGCGACGATCACGTCGGCCGACTGCAGCGCCTCGGCACCGAGCCCCGCCGTACCGGGTTCGCGCGGGCGGCCCGGTGCCCGCTGCTGCAGGTCGTCGGCGCCGTTGTACGCGGCCCAGTCGCGTTGCAGCCCGGTGCCGAGCACCGGGAGCAGGACCCGGACCCCGCGATCGGCGAGCAGCTCGAGCAGGGGACCGGTGCTCGGCTCGAAGGGTCGAGCGACGTAGGCGGCGACGCAACGGGCCGCGCGCAGCTCGGGCATCGTCTCGAGCACATCGGCGAACGCCTGCGCGGCCTCCTGGCGGCGACGTTCGGAACGCTGCTGCCGGGCTGAGCGTATTGCCGTCCGCATTGTGTCTTTTGCGTCCTCAGGCTCGATGACTCCGAGGGCAGGGGGATAGGGCTGGGCGGCGGTGCTCATGCCCCCAGTGTCTCGCACCCCGCTCGCGGGCGGGGCGCGCGACGAACACCGGCGGGTGCGGACGTACGCGAACGGGGTCGAATCGGGTCGGGCAGCGCGGCGGACCGCCGTCGGGCGGATAACCTTTCGGCCATGGCGATCTACAAGGCAGTCATCCCGGCCGCAGGTCTCGGAACCCGATTCCTGCCGGCGACGAAGTCCACTCCGAAAGAGATGCTCCCGGTGGTGGACAAGCCCGCGATCCAATACGTGGTGGAGGAGGCGGTCGCGGCCGGCCTGGACGACATCCTCATGATCACCGGCCGCAGCAAGCGCTCCCTGGCCGACCACTTCGACGCCGCACCCGAGCTCGAGGCCTCGCTCGAGGCGAAGGGTGACACCGAACGGCTCGCGCTCGTCCGGGCCTCGACCGACCTCGCCGATGTGCACTTCGTGCGGCAGCGGCAGCCCAAGGGGCTCGGCCACGCGGTCCTCTGCGCGAAGCGCCACGTCGGCGACGAGGCGTTCGCCGTCCTGCTGGGCGACGACCTGATCGACCGTCGCGACCCGATCCTGCCTGCGATGGTGGCGCTCCAGGAGCGCACGGGCGGGTCGGTGATCGCGCTGCTCGAGGTCGACCCCGACCAGATCCACCTGTACGGCTGCGCCGCGGCCGAGCCGCTCGAGGGCGGCGGGTCCGACGAGGTCCGGATCACCGGGCTCGTCGAGAAGCCCGACACCGCCGACGCGCCGAGCAACCTCGCGATCATCGGACGCTATGTGCTGAACCCCGCGGTGTTCCGCGTGCTCGAGGACACCGCGCCCGGCCGCGGCGGCGAGATCCAGCTCACCGACGCCCTCGCGACCCTCGCCGGCATGCCGGTCGAGCAGGGCGGCGGCGTGTACGGCGTGATCTTCCGCGGGCGCCGCTACGACACCGGCGACCGGCTCGACTACCTCAAGGCCGTCGTGCGGATCGCCGCCGACCGACCCGACCTCGGCCCCGAGTTCCGCCGCTGGTTGGCGGAGTACGTTCCGAGCCTGCCGGCGTGAGATCGGTCCAGGACCAGCTGGCGGCGGTGCTCGCGGCCGTCGGCCCGGTCGCGCCGCTCGAGGTCGTGCTGGCCGACGCCGTCGGCTGCATCCTCGCGGTCGACGTCGTCGCCGCGCACGACCTGCCGCCGTTCGCGCTCGCCGCGCAGGACGGCTACGCCGTGGCGTCCGCCGACACGGCCGCCGCCGGCCACGGGCTGCCGCTGCACCTCCCGGTGGTTCACGACGTGCACGTGGGCGCCGCTGCGCCGCTGCGCCTCGTGTCCGGGTACGCGGTCGGCATCGCCTCGGGTGCGCCGCTGCCGCGGGGAGCCGACGCCGTCGTCCCGCTCGACCAGACCGACCGCGGCACGGCCCGGGTGCTCGTGCCGCGCCCGACCGTGCCCGGTGAGCATGTCCGCCGCGAAGGCGTGGACGCCCGGGGCGGCGACGTCGTGCTCGCGGCCGGGACCCGGCTCGGGCCCCGCCAGGTCGCCCTGGCGGCCGCGCTCGGGCGGGGCCGGGTGACGGTGCACCCGTCGCCGCGCGTCGTCGTGCTCTCGATCGGCGACGAGCTGACCGCCCCGGGCGCGGCTCCGCTCGACGGCATGGTGCATGACGCGAACGGTCCCGCGCTGGTGAGCGCCGTGGGCGACACGGGTGCGCACGCGATCCGGATCGGGGTCGTGGGTGACGACCGTGCCGCCTTGCGTGAGGTCATCCAGGACCAGCTGGTCCGCGCCGACCTGCTCATCACGACCGGCGGGCTGAGCGAGTCCGCCTCGGACACCGTCAAGGACGTGCTCGCGTCTCTCGGGACGGTGCGCTTCGACCATGTCGCGATGACTCCGGGTCGGCTGCAGGGCTACGGGCGCGTCGGGGGCGACGACCACCACCCCGGGGTGCCGATCTTCGCGCTGCCCGGGCACCCGGTCGCGGCGTACATCTCGTACGAGGTGTTCGTCCGCCCGGTGCTCCGGGCGATCTCCGGCCGCGCGGAGCTGTTCCGGTCCTCGGTCCCGGCCGTGGCCACGGCCGGGTGGCCGTCCCCGGCGGGGCAGCGTCAGTTCGTGCCGGCGATCCTCGCCGGGAGCCCGGACGGCGGCTATCGCGTGACGCCGCTCGGCGAGCCGGGTGAGCTCTCGGTCGTCGCGCTCTCGCGCGCGAACGCGCTCGCCGTCGTGCCCGAGCGCGACGTAGCCGTCCAGGCCGGCGACCGGGTCCACTGCCTCGTCCTCGAGGGCTGAGATGGCGACCGGGTGGCCCGCGGTCCTCACCGACTCAGGCGTGCGGCTGCGACCCCTGCGCCGCCGCGACGGGCGGGTGTGGCTCGCGCTCCGCGCCGCCAACTCGGCCTGGCTCGCGCCGTGGGAGGCGTCCTCGCCGGTCCCGGTCGTCGGCCCCGCGCCGACGTTCGGCAACTTCGTCCACACCCTGGCGGTCCAGGCGCGGCAGGGGACCACCCTGCCGTTCGCGGTCGACCTCGACGGCGCGCTCGTCGGCCAGCTGACCGTCTCCGGCATCACGTACGGGTCGCTGTGCTCGGCGACGATCGGCTACTGGGTCTCGCAGCACGTCGCCGGGCGCGGGGTGACCCCGACCGCCGTCGCGCTGGCCACCGACCACTGCTTCCAGGAGCTCGGGCTGCACCGGATGGAGATCAACATCCGGACCGAGAACGGGCCCAGCCTGCGCGTCGTGGAGAAGCTCGGCTTTCGCGACGAGGGTCTTCGGCGGCGCTACCTGCACATCGCGGGCTCGTGGCGCGACCACCGGTCGTTCGCGCTGACGACCGAGGACGTGCCCGGCGGGCTGCTCGCGCGGTGGCACGCGGGGCCGGCGAACCCGCCCGAGGGCTGAAACCCGTGCGGTCGCCCGCCGACACGCCGCGCGGGCTGCGGCGGCGTCGCACGCGACTCGCCTAACGTCGAAGGGTGCGAGATCCAGCAGGAGTAGTCGCCCTCGCGGCGGCCGTCCTCTGGATCGCCTACCTGGTGCCGCATCGGTTGCGGCACCGGCAACAGCTGCTCGAGTCGCGTGCCGAAGACAGGTTCTCCGGGGCGTTGCGCGTGCTCGCGGTGACCGGCCGGCCGGGCCGGGACCCGCGCGTGAGCGAGGCGCGGACGGACTGCGGCACGAGCGTCGAGAGACGTTCGTCGCTGCTCACTCCTTGCCGGGGGATACCGGTGCAGAACCTCGGGGTTGTCGCGGTGACGGAAGGCAGGATCGTGGATCGACCGCACGGGACGCAGGACAGGATCAGCGCCGACGCCGCGAGGCGTGCGGCCCAGCGCCGTGCCCACCGGGCGGCCAGCCTCGCGCGACGCGGAGCCGCCGCGCGTCGTCGTGGCGTGCTGACGCTCTCGCTGCTCGTGATGAGCGTGGCGGGCTGGGTCGTCGTCGGCCTGACCGCCGTCGCGGTCGTCGCGGCGATCGCGCCCACGGTCGCACTCACGGGCGTCCTCGTGCTCGGCCGTCGCGCCGTGGTGCAGGGCCAGGTGGCCGACGCCGCCTGGGAGCGCCAGCGAAGCGCCACCGGCGGTGCGGCTCGAGCTGCGAACGCACCGGTCACCGGCCGGGCGCTGCACCCGTCCGACGCGCCGACCCAGGTCATCGCCCGCATCCGCGACGACGCGACCGCGCCGGCCGACGACGCCGAGGCGGGCGGCTCAGCCGGCGCCGTGGCGAGCGCTCCCGTGGCCGACGCCGACGGCGGATCGACCGAGGCTGCCGCACCCGAGTCCGAACCGGCCGGCTGGTCCCCGGTGCCCGTGCCCCGCCCGACGTACACGACGAAGGCCGCCGCGCCCCGCCGCGAACCCATCCCGTTGGTCATCTCCGAACCGGAGATGCCGGCGGCATCGGCCGCGCAGCCGACCCAGGACCTCGCCGAACCCGCCGCCGCCGCCGACGGCGACGTCGCCGCCTCGCAGGTCACGGACGCCGTCGCCCCACCGCTCGCGCCGGAGAGTGCCCCGCTCGACCTGGACGCGATCCTCGCGCGTCGCCGGGCCGCCGGATGAGTGGCCGCTCGCGGTGATCTGAACCCGATTTCTCGGTTTCCGCTCCGTGGGTGCTAATCTTTACCCCGCTTGGGGGGCTGTGGCGCAGTTGGTAGCGCGTCTCGTTCGCAATGAGAAGGTCAGGGGTTCGAATCCCCTCAGCTCCACCAGGAAAAGGGCGGTTGATCTGCGTCACTGCAGATCGACCGCCCTTTTGCGTACCCGACGCGGGATCAGCCGCGGTGGACCGCCCAGCCGTGGGCAGGTACCCGGTCCGCGCTCTCGGGAGGGTCGTCGCCCGAGGTCAGGAGCCTGCCGCCCAGCGCCACCGGCGGGGCGAACGGCTCGTCGCCCAGGTTCAGGGCGAGCACCAGCCGGTCGTCGCCGGTGGGCGAGTCGGCCGCGAGCACGAGCTGGTCGTTCGCCACGTGCAGCACCGTGGTCCGCGCGTGCGTGAGCCACGGGTGGTTGCGACGCAGGGCGATGAGCCGCTGGTGCTCGCGGTACACCGACCAGCCCTCGGGGGCGAGGCCCGCGGGGGTGGCCGGGAAGGTCAGGCGGATGGCGTCGTCGCCCCCGAAGCGCTCCTCCTTGATCCCGCGGTAGCCCTGCTCGTCGCCGGAGTACACCGCGGGCGCGCCCGCGACGAGGAACAGCACGGCGGCGGTGTGCGTGATGTGCCGGGGGTCGGTGATCCGGCTCGCGATCCGCGTGACGTCGTGGTTGCCGACGAACGTCAGCGGCAGGAACGCCGCGGCGAACGCGTCGTGCCGCTCGAGCGCCCAGGCGAGCTCGAAGAAGTTCCCGTCGAGCACCGAGCTCCACAGGGCCTTCCAGAGCTCGTACTGCGTGACCGAGTCGATGCCGGCGGCCGCGACGTACTCCGCGTAGTCGCCGTGGATCATCTCGCCCACGACCCAGACATCGGGATGGGTCGCGCGGACGGCGGGCAGGACCTGGCGCCAGAAGTCCGCCGGGACGGCGTACGCCGCATCCAGGCGCCACGCGTCCGCGCCGCGGTCGAGCCAGTGCCCCATCACGTGGGCGACGTGCGCGGCCACCTCGGGGTTGGTGTGGTTGAGGGTGACCAGCGCGTCGTGCCCCTCGAAGACCTGCGGGACGAGCGTGCCGGACTCGTCGGGGTGCCAGTGGAACCAGCGGCCGGCGGCGGAGTCGGGGCCGTCGGCCAGCGCCGCGACGAACCGCGGGTGGCTGCGCCCGACGTGGTTGAAGACGCCGTCGAGCATGAGGCGCAGGCCGCGGCCGTGCGCGGCGAGCACGAGGGCGTCCCAGTCGGCGTCGTCGCCGAGCCGCGGATCGATCCGCAGGTAGTCGGTCGTGTCGTAGCCGTGGGTCTCGGACGCGAAGATCGGGCCGAGCAGGAGTCCGTTCGCGCCGAGCTCGACGACGTAGTCCAGCCACGCGGTCAGGTGGTCCAGCCGGTGCGCCACCGAAGCGCCCGGGGGGAGCGCGGCGGGCGGCGCCCCGGTGAAGCCGAGCGGGTAGATGTGCCACCAGATGGCGTGGTCGGCCCAGGCCGACATGTTGGCTCCTCGCAAGATCTGACCCGGACGCACCAGGCGGTGCCCGATCGTCCCACGCCCGGCGCCCGGTCCGGACGCACCGCGGTCCGGGCGCACCGCGGTCCGGACGCACGGCGGTGCGCCCGGTCCAGGTTCAGCCCACGGCAACCGGCGCGTCGACCGTCACGGTCAGGCTCACCCGGGCCTCGTCGTCGGAGTCGTACCCGGTGACCGTCACGTCGAGGCTCGAGCCGGTGTCGGTGACCGACAGCACCGCGTACTGCTGGACGACCGAGCCGGTCGACTTCGGGTAGCGACCGTCCGACCAGGGCCCGCCCTTGTGGGACGCCGCCTGCCGGAACGGGCCGGCGGAGAACGTCGGGAACCCGCCCCAGTCGTTGTGGGAGCCGTCGTCGGCGGCGAGGGCGTGCTGGTCGCCGTGCAGCGAGATGACCTTCCCGACGGCCGAGTCGGCGATGAAGCTCCCGAGCGCGGCGTGCTCGGCGGGGTAGTCGGACCACTTGTCCCCACCGGGCTCGGGGTCCGCGCGCGTGTTCCAGGTCGAGTCCTGCACCCACACCTTGACGGGTTCCGGGGTGGTGAGCTCGTTCTTGAACCATGCCTCCTGCGCCGCCCCCATCATCGAGGTCGCCGTCCGTGGGTAGCGGTGGTCGGTGAAGATGAACTTCACCCGCCCCGTCGTGAACGACCAGTACAGGGCCGCCGGATCGGTCAGCGGCGGGGTCGCGAACATCTGCTGGTACGCGGCCCGGTTGGGGGCGGTGTACGGGCCGGGCCCCGCGTCGTTGCCGCCGCCGGCGTCGTGGTCCGACTTGATCGCCAGCGTGGGCACGGCGGCCAGGACCGACCGCAGGGCGGGGTTGCCGGCCAGCTGGTCCTCCAGATCGGCCAGGTGCGAGGCCTGCGACGTCGAGGAGTTGTCCGCGTAGTGGAAGTCGCCCAGGTGGAAGAACAGGTCGGGGGACCGCGCCAGGAGATGGGTGAACGCCACCTCGTCGTCGGCGCCGAGCTTGAGGCACGAGCCGAACGCCACGGTGAACGACGCCGGTCCGCCGGCGAGCGTCGCCGGGGCGCCCTGCACGTCCGTGGTCGTGGTCGCGCCGGCGGCGTCCGTCAGCTCGACGGCGTAGAAGTACGCGGTACCGGGCGCCAGTCCGGTGACCGACGGCTTGCCCCAGCCGTCCGCGTCGGGGACCGCGGGGGCGCCGTACACCGTGCCCGTCGCGAGGGTGGGATCCGGCGAGACCACCAGCCGCACGGAGACGGCACCGGCGGTCTTGGTCGACACGGTGAAGCCCGCGGTGGTCGGTGCCCCGACGACGGCGTAGATGAGGGTCGCGTCGGACGCCGCGGCGACTCCCGGGGCGACGGCGGCGCCTCGCAGGGCCCGGGCGGAGGCCGCCGGGGTTGCCGTCGTCGCTGGCGCCGCCTCCGGATCGTTGCCCAGGCCCACCACCAGGGCGGCGCCCAGCCCGAGTGCGGCGACCCCCGCGACGAGCGCCCAGCCGAGGCGTCTCGGCGTCGGGCGCCGGCTCGGGGCGCGGGGGCCGCTCGGGCTCGGGCTGGGGCTGTCCGGGTTCGGGGTGCCGGGGATCGGGTCGGGACGCGGCCCGGATCGGGCGGCTGCGCTCTCGTCGTCGTGGCTGGGGGTCACGGTTCACTCCTCTCGCGGGCGAACGCACGGGCGAAGGGATCGTCGTCACTTCCACTGTAAGCAGCCGGTGCCCTCCGAGCCCAGGGATGCTCCGCGCAGACCCAGGCGTGCTTCGGCAGGGCGCGCAGGGTCCGCGGCTCTACGATGTGGCAGTGACCCAGACCCGTTGGCTGACCGACGAGCAGCAGAGTGCGTGGCGCGCGCTGATCACCATGAGCGGGACCCTGCAGGCCGTGCTCGACCGCCAGCTCCAGCACACCTCGGGGATGCCGCACGCGTACTACCTGGTCCTCGCGATGCTCTCCGAAGCCGAGGGCAGGTCGCTGCGGATGAGTGAGCTCGCGGGCCTGCTGAACGCCTCCGCCTCCCGGACCTCCCACGCGGTCGCCCGGCTCGAGGAGGCCGGCTGGGTGCGTCGTGAGCGGCACCCGACCGACGGGCGCGGCTACGTGGCCGTCCTGACCGACGTCGGCTTCGACGTCCTGGTGGCTGCGGCCCCCGGCCATGTCGAGGCGGTGCATGCGGGGGTCTTCGACCCGCTGCGACCCGACCAGGTCGAACTGCTCCGCGTGATCGCGCTCGCGATCTCCGCCGGCCTCGAGGCGGTCGACCAGCGCCAACGGGCCCTCCCGCGGACCGGCCCGGTCGTCCCCGACGAGTGCGGATCCTGAGCACCGTCCACGTGCCGGCCCGCCCGACCCCGGACCGAAACCTCGCCAGAATGGTCACCGTGCCCGACTCGATCGCCCTCGTCCCCGTGCCCTCTTCTCTCGTCCGGGTCGACGGGCCGGCCTTCCGCTTCGGACCCGGTCTGCGGCTCGTGACGGGGGACACCCCCGAGGAGATCTCGCTCGGGGTGCTCGCGGCGGACCTCGTCGGGCGCCGGGTCGGTCACCCGATCGACCTGGTGATGGGGGCCGACGGCGAGGGGCAGGTCATCGCCTTCGCACTCGACCCGCAGGCTGGTCCGGCGGGCGCGGAGGCGGCCGAGCGGTACGCACTGACCGTGACCGACGTCCGGATCGAGATCACGGCGCCGACGCCGGCCGGCCTGCTGCGTGGGCTGACCACCCTGCGCCAGCTCGGCGTGCGCGGCGCGGACGGCGTGCTCGAGGTGCCCGCGGTGGTCATCGAGGACGGGCCCCGGTACGCCTGGCGGGGGCTGAGCCTGGACGTCGTGCGGCACTTCCTGAGCGTCGACCTGGTCAAGGCGGTGCTGAGCGTGATGGGCGACTACAAGCTCAACGTGCTGCACCTGCACCTCACGGACGACCAGGGGTGGCGGATCGCGCTGCCGTCGCGCCCGCTGCTCACCGAGCTCTCCGGGCAGGGCGAGGTCGGCGGGGGCGCGGGCGGGTTCTACACCGCCGAGGACTACGCGACCCTGGTGGCCTACGCGGCGGCGCGGCACATCACGATCGTGCCCGAGATCGACATGCCCGGGCACATCAATGCGGCGCTGCACGCGTACGGCGAGCTCACCCCGACCGGCGAGGCCACCAGCGCGTACACGGGCATCGAGGTGGGCTTCAGCCAGCTGGACCCGGACCTGCCCGCGACGGCACGCTTCCTCACGGACGTGTTCACCGACCTCGCGGCGATGACGCCGGGGGAGTACCTGCACATCGGCGGCGACGAGGTCTTCGGCCTCGGCGCGCCGGAGTACGCCTGGTTCGTGCGCACGGCGCAGGACATCGCGCACGCGGCCGGCAAGAAGGTCGTCGGCTGGCAGGAGATCGTCGGCGCGCCGCTCGACCCGGGCGCCGTCGTGCAGTACTGGGACACGCGGGTGGCCACCGAGCCGTTCGTGGCGGCGGCCCTCGCGGGGGCCACGCTGCTGCTCTCGCCCGGCTCGAAGGTGTACCTCGACATGAAGTACGACGCCGCCACCGAGCTCGGCCTCGAGTGGGCCGGGCACATCGAGCTGCGCGACGCCTACGAGTGGGAGCCCGAGGACCTGATCCCGGGGCTGCCGGCGGGGTCGATCCTCGGCGTGGAGGCCGCGGTCTGGACCGAGACGATCACGACCGGCGACGACCTGTTCGGCATGCTGCTGCCGCGGCTGGCGGCGGTCGCCGAGGTGGCCTGGTCGCCGGCCGACAGCCGGGACTGGGAGGGCTTCCGGACCCGGGTGGCCGGACAGGCCGCCTTGTGGGACCACGCCGGGCTCGCCTGGTACCGCAGCCCGCAGGTCGACTGGTAGCCGTCACACCCAGGTCGAGAACCACATGTGCAGCCGCCAGAACCAGTACGGCACCACCTGCGCGGTCCACACCGGGTAGAAGAACGCACTCACCACGAGCACCAGCGTGAGGTAGCCGGCCACCCAGCGGACGCCGCGGCGGCGGCGGGCGGGGGCGTCGCTCGCATTGCCGAGGACCTTTCCGATCGCGTACGTGAGCGTGAGGACCATCCACGGGAGGAACGCGATCGAGTAGAACGTGAAGATCGTGCGGTGCGCGTACGCGAACCACGGCAACCAGCCGGCGACGATGCCGGACAGGGCCGCACCGGCGCGCCAGTCGCGGGTGCGCACCAGCCACCACACCACCGCCACGATGGCCACGGTCGCGCCCCACCACAGGATCGGGTTGCCGAGCGCGGTGATCGCCTGCGAGCAGCGGTCGGAGCCGCAGGCCGCGTTCGCCGGTACGGGAGTCTCGTAGAAGAACGACGTCGGCCGCCACTGCACGGGCCAGCCGAGCGGGTGCGCCGCGTACGAGTGCGCGGTCGCCAGGTTGTTGTGGAACTCCCACATGTCTCCGTGGTACTTCCACAGCGAGCGCAGCGACTCCGGCAGCCAGGCCACGCCCTCGCCGGGGTGGGTGGCCGCCCAGTCGCGCAGGTACGCCCCCGGGGACCGGAACCAGCTGAACCAGCTCGCCAGGTAGGTCACGGCCGCCAGGGGGACCAGGGTCAGGGCGGCGGGCACGCCGTCGCGCAGGATCCCGGCCGGGAGCCATTGCCGGACGCCGACCGCACGCCGAGCAGACACGTCCCAGGCCACCGTGAGCAGCCCGAACACCGCCAGGAAGTACAGGCCCGACCACTTGGTGCCGATCGCCAGCCCGAGCAGGACCCCCGCCACGACCTGCCACCAGCGGATCGACAGACCCGGACCCCACCCGGTCAGCGCGCCGCCCGAGTCGAGTCGGCCCGCGACGAGGTGCGCCAGCCGCCGTCGGGCCTGCTCGCGATCGATCAGGAGCGCGCCGAACGCCGCCAGCGCGAAGAACATCACGAAGGCGTCGAGCAGGCCGGTGCGCGAGTGCACGATCGCCTCGCCGTCGACCGCGAGCAGCCCGCCCGCGATCGTGCCGAGCAGGGTCGAGGCGAACAGGCGGCGGGCGATGCGGGCCAGCATGAAGACGCTCAGCGTGCCGACGACGGCGGCCGACAGGCGCCAGCCGACCGAGCTGGTCGGTCCGGTGACCTCCATGCCGAGGGCGATCATCCACTTGCCGACCGGCGGGTGCACGACGTAATCCGCACGGGACAGGTACGTGTCGACGTCGCCGGCCTCGAACGCCGGGTTCGGATCGGTGCCCCAGCGGGCCTCGTAGCCGACCCGCAGCAGCGTGTACGCCTGCTTGACGTAGTAGGTCTCGTCGAAGACGAGCTTGTGCGGGCGGCCCAGGTTCGGGAACCGGGCCAACGCCGCCAGGACGGTGACGAGCGCCGGTCCGAGCCAGCCCCAGAGCCGGTCGGTGCGGGTCGTGCCGAGGCGGAGCGTCGCGTCCCCGAGCAGGCGGCGCAGCAGGCGCGTCTCGGTGGGCTCGGGGGGTTCCGGGGGTTCGGGGAGTTCGGTCAGCTCGGCCGGCTCGGTGGACGTCTCGCCATCGGGGTGCTGCACCGGGTGGACCGCCAGGTGACGTCCATGAGGGGAACGACCGGTCTCGCCGCCGGCCCCTGGGCTGATCGTCACGCCGTCATCGTAGGTGGGCGACCCGGGCGCGTGCGCCTCCCCGGCGGTGCGCATGGGAAACTCAGGCCCATGACCGCTGGCCGCCTTGTCCTTGCCGCGACTCCGATCGGCGACGTCGAGGACGCCTCGCTCCGCCTGCGCCGCCTGCTGGCCGAGGCCGACGTGGTCGCCGCGGAGGACACCCGGCGCCTGCACGCGCTCGCGGCACGCATGGGGGTGAAGATCGGCGGGCGGGTCGTCAGCTTCCACGAGCACAACGAGGTCGCACGGGCCGGCGAGCTGCTCGACGTCGTGCGCGGCGGCGGGACGGTGCTGGTCGTCACCGACGCCGGCATGCCGACCGTCTCGGACCCGGGGTTCCGCGTCGTGGGCGCGGCGGTCGAGGCGGGGCTGCCCGTCACGGCCGCGCCCGGACCGAGCGCCGTCCTCACCGCCCTGGCGCTGTCAGGGCTGCCGACCGACCGCTTCTGCTTCGAGGGGTTCCCGCCGCGCAAGTCCGGCGAGCGCAGCCGGGCGTTCGCCGACCTCGCCGGCGAACGCCGCACCATGATCTTCTTCGAGTCCCCGCGCCGGCTCGCGGACACGCTCGTCGCGATGGCCGCAGGGTTCGGGTCCGACCGGCCCGCGGCGGTGTGCCGCGAGCTGACCAAGACCTACGAGGAGGTCGTCCGGCTCCCGCTCGGCGAGCTCGCGGCCTGGGCGGCGGCGCGAGAGGTGCTCGGCGAGATCTCGGTCGTGGTCGGTGGGGCGCCGACCCGCACGGCGTCGGTCGCCGACGTCGTCGCGGAGGTCCTCACCCGGGCCGACAACGGCGAGCGTCTCAAGGAAGCCGTCGCGGAGGTCGCCGAGGCGGCCGGCGTCGGCAAGCGCGAGCTGTACGCCGCTGCGATCGCGCAGCGCTCGCGGCCCGTCGGGAGCACACGGCCCGCCGGGAACTGAGTCCCGTCGGGACCGCGCCGACGATCGGTCCGCAGGTCAGAGCGCCGTCGACGGCACCAGGGTTGCGCCGGCCGACGCCATGTCCGCGCGCGCGGCAGCACCCTGCGCCGGGCTCACCGGCGCGGTCAGGTCGGTCAGCACGCGCGCCCGCAGCCCGAGGTGGAGCGCGTCGATCGTGGTCTCCCGGACGCAGTGCGACTCCGCCAGGCCGACCACGTCGACGTCGGTGATCGCGGCGTCGGTCAGGATGATCCGCAACGACCGGCTCACGTCGTCGACCCCTTCGAAGCCCGAGTAGGCGGCGACGTACGCGCCCTTCTTGACGCTCGCGTCGGGGTGCAGGTCCGCGAGCGCGGGGTGCAGCTCGGCTTCCGGGGTGCCGGCGATGCCGTGCGGGGGCCAGGTGTCGACGAAGTCGGGGACCGCCGGCGGGCGGGCGAAGTGGGTGCCGGGGTCGACATGCCAGTCCTGCGTCGTCACGACCAGGTCGTAGCGGTCGCGGTTCGCCTTCACGTAGTCGGCGATGCGAGCCGCGACGTCGTGGCCGCCGTCGACCGGGAGCGATCCGCCCTCGCAGAACGTCGGCTGCACGTCGACCACCAGCAGGGCCCGATGGGTCGCCTCTCGTCCGGAACCGGAACCGGGGTGCGTCGTGGGGGGCATGGGTTCCTCTTCTCGGCGTCGTTCACAGTGAGAACGCCGCGAGGCGGTCGGGACTTCCCGCGGGCGACTAGCGTTCGGTCATGGAGTTCCGACGCATCCCCGGCCTGCCGCCCTACGTGTTCACGATCATCGACGGGATCAAGCTCGAGGCCCGTCGTGCCGGTCGCGACGTCGTCGACCTCGGGTTCGGGAATCCGGACCTGCCGTCGCCCGCGATCGCTGTCGAGAAGCTGGGCGAGGCGGCCCGAAACTCGCGCAACCACCGCTACTCGGCGTCCCGCGGCATCCCCAAGCTGCGCCAGGCGCTCGCGGACCACTACCTGCGCTCGTTCGGCGTCGTGCTGGACCCCGACACCGAGGTGCTCTCGACGATCGGGGCGAAGGAGGGGTTCAGCCACCTCATGTGGGTGCTGCTCCAGCCGGGTGACGCGGCGATCGTGCCGACGCCGAGCTACCCGATCCACATCTGGGGTCCGTACCTCGCCGGCGCCGACACGCGGCAGGTCCCGATCGGCGGCGGGACCGGCGGCTCGGGGTACATCGACCGGGTGATGGAGTCCTGGGAGCTCGGGTGGCCGCGGCCGCGCGTCGTGGTGCTCTCGTTCCCGCACAACCCGACCACGACCACCGTCGAGCTCGCCGACCTGCAGCGGCTGGTGGACTGGGCCCGCGAGCGGGACGTGGTGCTGGTGCACGACTTCGCGTATGCGGACGTGTCCTTCGACGGCTGGCGGCCGCCGTCGATCCTGCAGTGCGTCGGCGCCAAGGACGTGGCCGTCGAGCTGTACTCGATGACCAAGTCGTTCTCGATGGCCGGCTGGCGCGTGGCGTTCCTCGCGGGCCGGCCGGACGTGGTGGCCGCGCTCGCCAAGCTGAAGAGCTACCTCGACTACGGGACGTTCCAGCCGATCCAGATCGCGGCGACCGTCGTGCTCCAGGAAGCGGGGCAGTTCCCGGCCGAGGTGAACGCGGTGTACGAGTCCCGCCGCAACGCGATGGTGGACGGGCTGGACCGGATCGGCTGGGAGGTCCACCGGCCGCGGGGCACGATGTTCGTGTGGGCGCGGATCCCGGAGCCCTACCGGGACATGGGGTCGATCGAGTTCGCGACGCATCTGGTCCAGCAGTGCGACGTGGCCGTCTCACCGGGCCTGGGGTTCGGCCCGGGCGGCGACGAGTACGTGCGATTCGCCCTGATCGAGAACGAGCAGCGGATCGCCCAGGCCGTCCGCGGCCTACGCAAGGGCCTCACCCGCCTCGAGTAGCCCCCCCCCACAACCCGCCCTCCTCCTCCGGGCCGCCCCGCCCCGCCCGCCGTCCCCGGTGCCCCGCCCCGCCCCCCCGCCCCGAACCGTCCCGTCTCCGGTGCGGACAGCCGCGCGTGGTGCTCACGTGACCGGTGGGGAAAGTGGGGCGCCCCAGTGAGGTCCTCGAGCACCACCCGTCACAGGTGCGGCTGTCCGGACCGCGCCTCGGCCGCATTCCGTGCTCCGACACCCCGCCAGTCGGCCCGACTCGCGTCCCGTCTCCGCGCGCGGGTCGGGCCAGCTCGTCTGCCGGTCCCGACCCGTTCCCGTGCACGGGTGGAACTGGCCCGTCTGCCGGTCCCGACCCGTTCCCGCTCGCGTGTCGGGCCAGCTCGTCTGCCGGACCCGCCCCGTTCCCGTGTGCGTGTCGGGCCGGCGCGTCTCCCGGTCCTGACCCGTCCCCGGTCTGGGGTTGCGCACGGCTCTCCACACCCGGCCGTCTGCCTCGGGCCGGCTGGCCGGTTGTGGGGTGAGCCTCTCGGCCATGGACCCACTCGAGAATCTGATGAGCCGTGGAGGGGTCGCGCGCTGGTCTGACCTCGCCGCGACCTCCGCTGAAGCGAGACAGCTCGCCCGATCGGTGCAGGTGGGGGAGGTCGTGCGGGTTGCGCAGGGCGTCTACGCGTGCGCCGGTGTAGACGCGACTCTCGTCTCGGCCTGCGTGCACCGGGCACGGGTGACCTGTGTGACCGCCGCTGTGTTGTACGGCTTCACGGTGCTCACGGTCCCGCCCGCCCCGCACCTGTCCGTCCCCCGCTCGAGGGGCCGCACACCCTCCCGGGTTCGGAAAGCCTGGCCCGCCGTGCTCCATCGCGAGGATGGGAGCGAGCTGGCGCAGGACGCGCGCGGACCGGTCGCAGCGGTGGCACACACGCTCGCTCGCATGCTGACGTGCGTCCCTTCGGATGCGGCCCTGGTGACGATCGACTCAGCGCTCGCGGCCCGGCGGGTCACGGTGGACCAGATCGCCGCTCACGTGCGTGGCCCTCTGCGGGTTCGGGCGTTGACCGCGCTCCGCCAGGCGGACGGGCGGAGCCAGTCCCTGACGGAGACCCTTGCCCGCCTCGCTCTCACCCGAGCGGGCCTGTCGGCCGAGCCAGCCGTCAGGATCCTGGGCGTCGGGTGGGTCGACCTCCTGGTCGCGGGCCGGATCGTCGTCGAGCTGGACGGGTTCGCCTACCATTCCGGCCGCGCCGAGTACCGGGAGGACCGGCGCCGGGACCGGGAGCTGGTGCGGCAGGGGTACGTCGTGCTTCGGTTCACGTTCGAAGACGTGGTCCGTGATCCGCAGATCGTGGTGCGCGCCGTTCTCGCGACCCTCGCCGGTGCTGACAGCCGCGCCAGTGGCGAATGAGTCAGTCAGTGTCCAGAGTGGAGTCCCAGTGGCCTCGTGCGCCGCACTCGCACCAGGCGCGGCTGTGGGCATCGCTTTGGGCAGGTGCCGAACTGCGGCAGCATGACTTTGGCAGCATGACGTTGGCAGCATGACTTCGACAGAACGGCGGCGGAGGGGGCAGATGGGGATCGTCCCGAGGATGGTGGGCGGCGCCGCTGGCGGGGACGCTCCCGGCGGGCGGGCAGATCGGCCTGGAGCCGTGCGTGCGGGCGGGGCCGGGCGACGGCCCTGGCGCGCAGCCGGCTTTGGTGCCGTCGTCGCGGGGTGTGTCGCGCTCGCGGGCTGCGTCGGCACCGGCGAGGCCCCCCGAGCGGGCACCACGGCCGGTTCGCAGGACTCGCCGACGGCCACCCCCGCCAGCCCGGCAGCTCCGACCGCGACCGCTGCCCCGACGCCGCCAGCCGTCGTCGAGATCCCGACCGTCGACGTCACGAGCGCGACCGACGTCGCGACCGGGTTGGACGCCCCCTGGGGGTTGGCCTTCCGCCCCGACGGGGCCGCGCTGGTGACGCTTCGCGACGAGGCGCGGGTGGTCGTCGTCGGCCCGGCGGGCGACGTGACGCGCGTCGACGGACCGGGCGCAGCCGACCTCGCGGCGACGACCATGCCCGACGGCGAAGCGGGCCTGCTCGGCATCGCGATCGCCCCCGCCGGGGGACCGCACGCCGGCGAGGTCTACCTCTACCGCACCGTCGCGGACGGCAACGAGGTCGTCCGAGCCACCCTCGCGGGCGACACGCTCGGAGCGCTCCAGCCCGTCCTTGACGGCATCCCCAAGGCTGCCAACCACGACGGCGGTCGGCTCGCGTTCGGTCCCGACGGCTTCCTGTATGTCACCACCGGCGACGCGGCGACCCCCGCGAACGCGCAGGACCCGGCGAACCTCGGCGGCAAGATCCTGCGCATCACGGCCGACGGCGACCCGGCCCCCGGCAACCCGGCCCCCGGCTCGCCGGTGTGGACGCTCGGGCACCGGAACGTGCAGGGCCTGGGCTGGGCGCCGGACGGCCGCATGTTCGCCGCCGAGTTCGGCCAGAACACGTTCGACGAGCTCAACGCGATCGTGCCGGGCGCGAACTACGGCTGGCCGGTGGTCGAGGGCACCGGCGGCACCGACCGCGGCTTCACCGACCCGCTCATCACCTGGCCGACGTCGGACGCCTCGCCGAGCGGCCTCGCCGTCACCTCGGAGGGGGTCTACCTCGCCGGCCTGCGGGGCGCCCGGCTCTGGCGTGCGCCCCTGACGGCCGACGGCGTCGGCCGCCCCCAGGCGCTGCTCGCGGGCGAGCTCGGCCGGCTGCGGGCCGTCGTGGTGGCGCCGGACGGGTCGCTCTGGGTCATGACGAACAACACCGACGGTCGCGGCGACCCCCGACCGGGCGACGATCGCATCGTGCGGGTCACCGTCGGCTGACGCCCGCCGCCCCGGCCGCCGGCCGGACGACCCGCCCGCCCCCGCCCGCCCGCCCGCCGCCAGCCCAGCAGCCCGCCTTGCCGCCCGCCGGACCGCCGTCCGGCCCTCCTGCCCGCCCTGCGACACCCGGGGCGGCCTGCTGTCCGGCCAGCCCTACGATGACCCCATGCCCGATCCCCGCAAGCCCTTCTACCTGACCACGCCCATCTACTACGTGAACGACGCCCCACACATCGGGCACGCGTACACGACGGTGGCCGCGGACATGGTCACGCGCTGGCACCGGCAGCGGCAGGAGCCGGTCTGGTTCCTGACCGGCACGGACGAGCACGGGCAGAAGGTCATGCGCACCGCCGAGGCCAACGGCGTGAGCCCGCAGGCCTGGGCGGACCGGCTCGTCGAGGCGTCCTGGAAGCCCGTCCTGGGCGTGCTCGACGTCCGCAACGACGACTTCATCCGCACCACGCAGGACCGGCACACGACCCGGGTCCAGACGTTCATCCAGGACCTGCACGACAAGGGCGAGATCTACGCCGGGTCGTACGAGGGTCCGTACTGCGTCGGCTGCGAGGAGTACAAGCTCCCGGGCGATCTGGTCCCGGGCACCGGCGAGTACGAGGGCGAGCTCGTCTGCGCCCTCCACGGCCGGCCCGTGGAGATGCTGGCCGAGCAGAACTACTTCTTCAAGATGAGCGAGTACACCCAGAAGCTGCTCGACTTCTACGAGGCCAACCCGACCTTCGTGCAGCCGCCGAGCGCGCGCAACGAGGTGCTCGCGTTCGTCAAGCAGGGCCTGCAGGACCTGTCGATCTCGCGCAACACGTTCGACTGGGGCATCCCGATCCCGTGGGACACCACCCACGTGCTCTACGTCTGGTTCGACGCGCTGCTCAACTACGCGACCGCCGTCGGCTACGGCAGCGACGACCCGGCCGAGCGCGAGCGGTTCGAGCGGACCTGGCCCGCGAGCGTGCACCTCGTCGGCAAGGACATCCTGCGGTTCCACGCGGTGATCTGGCCGGCCATGCTGATGGCCGCCGGGCTCCCGCTGCCCAAGCAGGTCTTCGCGCACGGCTGGCTGCTCGTGGGCGGCGAGAAGATGAGCAAGTCGAAGCTGACCGGCATCGCGCCGAGCCAGATCATCGACCACTTCGGCTCCGACGCGTTCCGGTACTACTTCCTGCGGGCGATCCCGTTCGGCCAGGACGGCTCGTTCTCCTGGGAGGACCTCTCGGCGCGGTACAACGCCGAGCTCGCGAACGGGTTCGGCAACCTCGCCTCCCGCGTCGCGGCGATGGTCGCCAAGTACTTCGGCGGCGCGCTGCCGGCCGCCGGGGAGCCCGGGCCGGGGGAGCTCGCCCTGGCCGACGTCGCGGCGAAGGCGGTGGCCGACGCCGAGGACGCGATCGACCGGATGGCCCTGCACGAGGTGATCAACGCCGTCTGGACCATCGTCGAGGCGACCAACGGGTACATCACGGAGCAGGCACCGTGGCAGGTGGCGAAGGATCCCTCAGAGAGGGAAGGCGCAGCAGAGCGGGAAGGCGCAGCAGAGCGGGAGAGTTCCGCAGGGCTGCCCGACGCCGGCGCCTTCCGCCAGGGCGGTCGCCTCGCCACCATCCTGGTCACCTCTGCCGAAGCCCTGCGCGCGCTCGCCGTGCTGCTCAACCCGGTCACGCCGAAGGCCGCCGCCGAGCTGTGGACGCTGCTCGGCGCGCAGGGTCCGCTCGGTCCGCTGGCCGAGCAGCAGGTCTCCGCCGCGGGCGTGTTCGGCCAGCTTCCGGCGGGCACCCCGATCACGAAGGGTGCCGCCCTCTTCCCCCGGCTGGAAGACCCCCAAGAGCCCCTGACGTGACCGACCCTCGCGCCGGCGGGCGGTGCCGGTGAGTCGGCGGGCGCGGGACCGGAGCTGGCCGGAGGCGCCCGAACGGCTGCCGGCCGACGTCGTGGACAACCACACGCACCTCGACTCGGCCGCCGAGCTCCCGTCGGGGGAGACCGCCCCGACCCTCGCGGAACAGCTCGCCCGCGCAGCCGCTGTCGGGGTGCCCCGGATGGTGCAGATCGGGTGCGACCTCGCCGCGGCCCGGTGGACCGATCAGGTCGTGCGGGTGCACCCGGAGCTGCTGGGCGGGATCGCCATCCACCCGAACGAGGCGACGCTGTTCGCCGGCGCGCGCGACGTCGGCCCGGACGGGCTCGCCCCGCAGGCGCGGCCCGAGCACGCCCGGGGGCTCGATGCGGCGATCACCGAGATCGCCGATCTCGCGCGGGCCAACGACCGCATCCGGGTGATCTCCGAGACCGGGCTCGACTACTTCCGCTGCGGCCCGGACGGTCGCGTCGCCCAGGTCGCCGCGTTCCGGGCCCACCTCGCCCTCGCGAAGGAGCTCGGCCTGGCGGTGCAGATCCACGACCGGGACGCGCACGCCGACGTCCTCGACGTCCTCGCGCGCGACGGGGCGCCCGAGCGCACCGTCTTCCACTGCTTCTCGGGGGACGCCGAGATGGCGCGGTTCTGCGCGGCGCAGGGCTGGTACCTCTCGTTCGCCGGCCCGGTCACGATCCCGAACAACGCCGCGCTGCGCGATGCGCTCCGCGAGGTGCCGCTCGGGCAGGTGCTGGTCGAGACCGATGCGCCCTATCTGACCCCGCACCCGTACCGCGGTCGACCCAACGCCCCGTACCTCCTGCCGCTGACCGTCCGCACCGTCGCGGAGGTCCGGGGCGTCGACCTGGACCAGATGTGCCGCACGCTCGCCGCGACGTCCACCGAGGTCTACGGATCCTGGTGAGGTTGGTCGGACGGGACGATTGCGGACGATTGCGCCGGACGGGTGGCCGAGCGCCGTCGGCCGGGCGAATTGCCCCGAATCGTCATCCACACCGCAGCCGGCCCGGTTAACGGTCCTGGTCACGGATCGGTTACGGTCGAGCGCCGGTTGCCGCCGAGAGGCAGCACCCGTGACCACCTGCAAGGCGCAGTTCCCCGCAGTCCCCGAGCCAGAACCAACGAAGGGTGCGATCGCGTGCCGGACCGGACTATCGCCGAGGGGCGCGAGAGCGCACTCGTCGGCCTCGGTGCCGGTCCCCGCTCGCCCCTCGCGCGACTGCTCGCCTGGCGCCCGGCCGAACGCGCGAGCCGGTTGGCCGCGCAGGGCGTGGTCCTCGCCCTGGTCGCCGGCGGCAGCAGCGCGTTCGCGGTCATGCACAAGTCCGTCTCGGTCGACGTCGACGGCGCAGCCCGCCAGGTCAGCGCCTTCGGGCGCACGGTCGACGACGTCCTGGCCGGCGCCGGGATCGACGTCGGCGAGGGAGACCTCGTCGCCCCCGCGCTCGCCGACGCGATCGCCGACGGCGGTGAGATCGTCGTGCGGCATGGTCGCGAGATCACCGTGGCGCTCGACGGCGAGGACCGCACGGTATGGACCACCGCACTCACCGTGGGCGAGGCCGTGGCCGACCTCGGGGTCCGCGGCGACGGTGCGCGTCTGTCCGCGTCGCGGTCCGCCACGCTCGGGCGCGGCGCCGTGCTGCGCGTGTCGACGCTCAAGACGATCCACCTGGCCGTCGACGGTCAGGTCATCGACGGACTCACGAGCGCCCCGACCGTCCGCGAGGCGCTCAAGGAGATCGGGCTCGTGCTCGCCGACGGCGATCAGGTGTCCGTGCCCCTGGCCGCGACCTCGGTGGACGGGCTCGTGGTCCTCGTCACGCGCGCCGCCCAGGGCAGCGGCACCACGAGCGAGGTGATGCCGTTCACCGAACGCATCGTCGAGGACGACTCGATCGCCGCCGGTACCCGCAAGGTGACGACGACCGGCCGGGCCGGCGAGCGTCAGATCACCTTCGCGACCGATTCGCTCGGCGGCGCCGAGGTCGCGCGCACCGTGATCGCCGAGGTCGTCCTGCATGCGCCCGTCGAACAGGTCGTCACGGTCGGCACGCGGGTCGTCCCCGATGCCCCATCGGTGACCCCCGGCAGCGCGCAGGCCATCGGCAAGGAGCTCGCTGCGGCCCGCGGGTGGGGCGACGACGAGTTCTCCTGCCTGGTCGAGCTCTGGAACCACGAGAGCCACTGGAACGTCTCCGCCGAGAACACCTCGAGCGGCGCCTACGGCATCCCGCAGGCCCTGCCGGGCTCGAAGATGGCGACCGTCGCCGACGACTGGCGCACCAACCCGGCGACCCAGATCACCTGGGGTCTGAACTACATCGGCGGCCGCTACGGGACCCCGTGCGGGGCCTGGCAGTCCTTCACCGCCAAGGGCTGGTACTGACACAGCCGAGGGCTGGAACTGATTCGCCGATTGGCACGAAGGTCACGAATCGGTTACTTTGGCGTGTCGCACTGGTGGTATTGGCCCGCATGCTATGCGGGCCTCGCGTCGCCTGACACCTGGTTCGGGGCCCTTCAGCCCCGTGCCATGACGGCCGGATCGGGGATCCGGGCCCAGCAGGTTCGACCCGGTACACGGGAGAGAACCATTCGTGGCGACTCGTCGTCCGGACGCTGTGCGCTCCTAGTGGGCGTGGCCCATCCCACGTGCCCGGGTAGCTCGACGACTGGATCCGCGTGCACCCCATCACCTCGTTCACCTCCGCCCTGTCCGCCCCTCTCCGATCCCATCGCACCCATCGCGCCGCGCGGGCTGACCGCCCCGGCGCCCCGCGAGGCCGTCGCGGCTTCGCCATCGCCGCACTGGTCGCCTCGGCGGCCGTCGTCGCCGGCGGCACGGTCGCCTTCGGCGCGGCCAACAAGACCATCACGCTCGACGTCGACGGCAAGGTCACCCGCGTGACGACGTACGCCGGCAGCGTCGAGGGCTTCCTCGAGAAGAACGACATCGAGGTCGGTGAGCGCGACACGGTCGCCCCCGAGACCTCGAGCGCGCTGACCGACGGCTCCGAGATCGTCGTCCGGTACGCGAAGCGCGTCGACGTGCAGGTGGACGGCGTCCAGACCGAGGTCTGGACCACGGCGCTGAGCGCCGACGAGGCCCTCACCACCCTGGCCAGCCGCGGTGCGGACGTCCGCCTCGTGGCCAGCCGCTCCGCCGCCGGCGGCCGTGCGGCCCTGCCGATCGAGCTCACGCTCGATGGGCCGGTCGACGTCGCCGTGGACGGGCAGATTCTCACCGCCCGCGACGGCTCGCTCGGGCTCGCCGCGGTGCTGGACGAGCTCGGGGTCGTGCTGACGGAGTACGACCGCGTCTCGGTGCAGGACTCGACCACCGGCGCCGTCACGATCGTGGTGTCCCGGGTCGTCGTCGCGGATGTCGCCGAGAGCCAGCCGATCGCGTTCGAGTCGGTCGACCAGCCAGACCCGGCCCGCTACGTCGGGCAGAAGAAGGTCACGACCGTGGGCGTCGAGGGGCAGCGCACGATCGTCAACCGGATCACCACCGTCGACGGCGTCGAGACCGCTCGCGAGCTGATCTCGGACGCCGTCGTGGCCGCACCCGTCGGCCAGATCGTGAGCGTCGGCACCAAGGTGCGCCCGGTGGTCGTGGCCACCCCGGCCCCGGCAGCCAGCAGCGGCGCCGCGGCCGACCCGAACGTCGGCGGCAGCGCTGACTCGCTCAACTGGGCTGCCCTCGCCGCGTGCGAGTCCGGTGGCCGCCCGACGGCCGTCTCGGCCAGCGGCGCGTACCACGGCCTGTACCAGTTCTCGGTGTCGACCTGGGGCTCGGTCGGCGGTTCGGGGCTGCCCTCGGCGGCCCCGGCCGACGAGCAGACCATGCGCGCCAAGATGCTTTACAACCGCTCGGGTGCCGGCCAGTGGCCGCACTGCGGCCCGCGGCTGTTCAGCTGAGGAAACGCCTGCGGACGGGCGCGGTCCGGGAGCACTCCGGTCGTGGCCCTAGGCTCGTTGACCATGACTGACATCCCAGGCGCCCTGCTGGGCCCGGCCGAGATCCGGGACCTGGCGGGGCGCCTGGGCCTTCGCCCGACCAAGACGCTCGGCCAGAACTTCGTGATCGACGGCGGCACCGTGCGCAAGATCGTCCGCTCGGCGCGCGTGTCACCGGGCGAGCGTGTGGTCGAGGTCGGCCCCGGGCTCGGCTCGTTGACCCTGGGACTGCTCGAGGCGGGCGCGTCCGTCGTGGCGGTCGAGATCGATCCGCTGCTCGCCCGCGAGCTGCCGGCCACGGTCGCGGCCCACCTGCCCGGCCTCGCCCGCGAGGACGGCACCTGCGACCGGCTCGACGTCGTGCTCGCGAACGCGCTGAACGTGACCGAGCTGCCGGGGCCGCCGCCCACCGCCCTGGTGGCGAACCTGCCGTACAACGTCTCGGTACCGGTGCTGCTCACGTTCCTCGAGCGGTTCGAGAGCCTCGAGCGGGTCGTGGTCATGGTCCAGGCCGAGGTGGCCGATCGTCTGGCCGCCCCGCCCGGGAGCAGGACGTACGGGGTGCCCTCCGCCAAGGCGGCCTGGTACGCCTCGGCCCGGCGCACGTCGACCGTCTCGCGCAGCGTGTTCTGGCCGGTGCCGAACGTCGACTCCGCGCTCGTCGCCCTCGAGCGGCGCGAGCCGCCCGCCACGACCGCCTCCCGGCAGGAGGTCTTCGCGGTCGTGGATGCGGCCTTCGCGCAGCGACGCAAGATGCTGCGCTCGGCCCTCGCCTCGCTCGCGGGCTCGCCCGAGCGGGCCGTCCAGGTGCTCACCGCGGCGGGGGTGGATCCCCAGGCGCGCGGGGAGCGGCTCGCGATCGAGGACTTCGCTCGCATCGCCCAGGCCATCGCCGAGACCGTCGACCCGACCGACGGCGCAGCGCCGGCGGGCTCCGAAGGCGACCCGAGCCGCGAACCTGGCACAGTGGAGGCGTGATTCCCGCCAGTCCGCCCCGCGCAGACCGTGAGGTGCGAGTACGTGCGCCCGGCAAGGTCAACCTGTCGCTCCGCGTCGGTGCGCGCGAGTCCGACGGCTTCCACCCCCTGGCGACGGTGTTCCAGGCGGTCTCGCTCTTCGAAGAGGTGGTCGCGCGCCCGTCGAACGACCTGCGGGTGACCGTCTCGGGTCAGCACGCCGACCGCGTGCCGACCGACATGACCAACCTCGCGCTGCTCGCGGCCCAGCTGCTCGCCGCGCACACCGGCATCGAGGCGGGCGTGCACCTGCACCTGCACAAGGCCGTCCCGGTCGCGGGCGGGATGGCTGGGGGTTCGGCGGACGCGGCCGCGGCACTGGTCGCGTGCGACGCGCTGTGGGGAACCGGGCTGCCCCGGGAGGAGCTCGTCGAGCTCGCCGCGCAGCTCGGCTCGGACGTGCCCTTCCCGCTGATCGGCCACACCGCGATCGGCACCGGTCGCGGTCACCTGCTGGCGCCCGCGATGAGTCGCGGCGAGTATCACTGGGCGTTCGCGGTCCGGGAGCAGGGGCTGTCGACGGCGCGGGTCTTCGGGGTCTTCGACGAGCTCATCGCGGGGGCGACCGGGCTCGAGCCGGAGGCCGACCGTGCGCTCATGCAGGCGCTGCGGGCCGGGGATCCGCACGCGCTCGGACGGGCCCTGCACAACGACCTGCAGCACGCCGCGCTCGAGCTCGCCCCCTCCCTCGCCGAACCGCTGGCGGTCGCGCAGGATGCCGGTGCGCTCGGCGTGCTCGTCTCCGGCTCGGGACCCACCGTGGCGGCCCTCGCCCGCAGCCGCCAGCACGCGCTCGTGATCGCCGCGGCCATGACGGCCGCCGGGGTCGCCGACGAGGTCATGACCGCCGTCGGGCCGGTGCCCGGCGCCCGGGTCATCCAGACCACCCGCGGCAGCGCGGCCGTCGGCGGGACCGACGACTCCGACTGACTTCGACCGGGCGCCCGGCGCCCGGTCCGCCCACCCACCCCTTCTCGACGAAATGATTCGATGGCCCACCTGCTCGGAGCGGACTCGATCTCGCTCACCCTCGGTACCCGCACGCTGTTCGACTCCGTGAGCCTCGGCATCGACGACGGCGATCGGATCGGCGTCGTCGGCCCCAACGGCGCGGGCAAGTCGACCCTGCTGGGCATGCTCGCCGGGCGGGGCCTGCCCGACGCCGGCCGCATCACCCGGGCCGGCGGCGCGGACGTCGCGCTGCTCGACCAGCGTGACGAGCTCCCGGCCGGCACGACGATCCGCGAGCTCGTCCATGGTGCGTCCGCCGAGCACACCTGGGCGTCCGACCCGCGGGTCCGGTCCGTGCACGCCGGGCTGCTGTCCGACCTGGACCTGGACAGCGACGTCGCGACGCTCTCGGGCGGGCAGCGCCGCCGCACGGCCCTGGCCGCGCTGCTGGTCGGGGACCACGACATCATCGCGCTTGACGAGCCGACCAACCACCTCGACGTCGAGGGGGTCGCGTGGCTCGCCGAGCACCTCTCCGAGCGGTTCGGGCGCGGTTCGCAGGGCAAGGGTGCGCTCATCGTGGTCACCCACGACCGGTGGTTCCTCGACGCCGTCTGCACCCGCATGTGGGAGGTGACGGGGAGCATCGGCTTCGGCGAGGTCGCCCAGTACGAGGGTGGCTACGCCGCGTACGTCCTGGCGCGGGCCGAGCGGGCGCGGTCCGCCGCGTCGAGCGCGGACAAGCGCAACAACCTGCTGCGCAAGGAGCTCGCGTGGCTGCACCGCGGCGCGCGGGCCCGGTCCACCAAGCCCAAGTACCGCATGGACGCCGCCGAGGCCCTCATCGCGGACGAGCCGCCGCCGCGCGACCCGCTCGAGCTGACCCGGATGGCCACGTCGCGGCTCGGCAAGGACGTGCTCGATCTCGAGGGCGTGACGCTGCGGTTCGGGGGCGACGTGCCCGGCGCGCCGCCGAAGGTGCTGTTCGACGACCTCACCTGGCGGCTCGGTCCCGGCGACCGGTACGGCATCGTCGGCGTCAACGGGTCGGGCAAGACGTCTCTCCTGCGCCTGCTCGCCGGCAAGCTCACGCCGACGTCGGGCCGGGTCAAGCGCGGCAAGACCATCCAGGTCGCCGAGCTCACCCAGGACGTCGAGGACCTCGACGCGGTGGCCGGGCTGTCGGTGGTCGAGGTGATCGAGAGCGAGAAGCGGGTCGTGTCCGTCGGGGGCAAGGAGCTCACCGCGGCCCAGCTGGTCGAACGCCTCGGCTTCACGAACGAACGCGCCCGGACGCTCGTGCGCGAGCTGTCCGGTGGGGAGCGTCGCCGGCTGCAGCTCCTGCGGCTGCTGGTCGGCGAGCCGAACGTGCTGCTGCTCGACGAGCCCACCAACGACCTCGACACGGACACCCTCGCCGCGCTCGAGGACCTCCTCGACGGCTGGCCGGGCACGCTCATCGTCGTCTCGCACGACCGGTACCTGCTCGAGCGCGTCTGCGACCGGCAGGTCGCGCTGATGGGGGACGGCGCGATCCGGGACCTGCCCGGCGGCGTCGAGCAGTACCTCGAGCTGCGGCACGCGGCCGAGCTGGCGGCGGAGTCGTCCCCCGTCGCGCGCGCCGAGCCCGTGGTGGCCCAGGCGGACACGGACGACACCGCGCCGAGCGCGGCCGAGTCGCGGGCCGCCCGCAAGGAGCTCGCCCGCATCGACCGGCGGCTGGCGAAGATCGCCCAGCTCGTCAAGGCGCTGCACGCCAAGCTCGCCGACCAGTCCACCGACTTCGTGGCCGTGGCGGCGCTGGACGCCGAGCTCCGGGCGTTGGCGGCCGAGCGCGGGGAGCTCGAGGAGCTGTGGCTCGAGCTGTCCGAGTCTGCGTAGGCAGGTGCGAGGTCGGTAGGTAGCGAGGTCGGCAGGAGGGCCGGCAGGTACGAGGTCAGAGGGCGTCGAACGGCGCCACGACGTCGTGCAGCAGCTGCGCCAGGCGGGTCCGGTCTTCCGCGGAGAGGTCGGCCAGCAGGGCGCGCTCGACGTCGAGCAGCTCGGCCATCGCCGCATCGACCTGGGCGAGACCGCGATCGGTGAGCTGGACGAGCACCCCGCGACGGTCGCCGGGCGCCGGCAGCCGCTGGACGAGGCCGTGCTCGGCGAGCCGGTCGATCCGGTTGGTCATCGTCCCGGAGGTCACCAGGGTCTGGGTGAGCAGCACCCCGGGGGAGAGCCGGTACGGCGCGCCGGACCGTCGCAGGGCCGACAGGACGTCGAACTCCCAGGGCTCCAGGTCGTGCCGGGCGAAGGATCCGCGCCGCGCCAGGTCGAGGTGGCGGGCCAGCCGCGTCACGCGGGAGAAGACCGTCAGCGGCTCGATGTCGAGGTCGGGGCGCTCGCGGTGCCACGCGGCGACGATCCGGTCGACCTCGTCCTCACCCCGGGGCAGGTGCACGTCCGGGGCCGCTGGCATGTTCGCCAGGTTACTCGACGTCGAGATAGTTTGCGTTCGGGGCGGGCCCGGGCCTGGGCGGTCCGGCGTGCGACCTCAGCCCTTCGTCCCCGACTCGTCCGTCCGGCGTCCGAGGGTGGGCTTGCGCTCGAGCCCGCTCAGGCCGTTCCAGGCGAGGTTCACGAGGTGCGCCGCGACGTCGGTCTTCGCCGGGCTGCGGGTGTCGAGCCAGTGCTGGCCGGTGAGGGCCACCATCCCGACGAGCATCCGCGCGTAGATCGGGGCCGTCTTCGGGTCGAGGTTCTGCCGCTTGAACTGCTCCCCGAGAAGGTGCTCGACCTGCGTGGCGACGTCGCCGATCAGGGACGAGAACGTCCCGGTCGCCTGCGCCACGGGCGAGTCGCGGACCAGGATGCGGAACCCGTCGGTGTTCGACTCGATATAGGTCAGCAGGGCCAGCGCGGTGCGCTCGAGGACCGCCTTGGGGTGCCCGCCGAGCATCAGGGCATCCGTCAGCGCACCGGTGAGCATCTCGATCTCCCGGTCGACGACGACCGCGTAGATGCCCTCCTTGCCACCGAAGTGCTCGTAGACGACGGGCTTGGACACCTGGGCGCGCGCCGCGATCTCCTCGACGCTCGTGCCCTCGAACCCCTTCTCCGCGAACAGCTTGCGGGAGACGGCGAGAAGCTGCTCCCGACGCTCCTTGCCCGTCATTCGGGCCCGGGGGGGTCGCTTGCTCTCGGATGCCACGGGGCCATCATGCCGTGTTTGGCCTGGCAGACTGTGTGCTCTGCTGCGCTCGGCGTGGCCGATCCGCCTTGGTGTAACGGCAGCACGCAGGCCTTTGGAGCCTTGCAGTCCAGGTTCGAATCCTGGGGGCGGAGCGCAGCGAGCCGCCGTCGGACCTGGGGGGTGCCGTGCGGCGGTAGAGTGACGCAGCGACATATCCGCGCCCCCGGGGGCTTTTCTCGGGCAGATTCGCTGGGAGTCCTTCAGTCGTGACCGCCCTGTGCCCCGCAGCCGTCATCGTCCTCGCCGCAGGCGAGGGAACGCGCATGCGGTCCGCCGTTCCGAAAGTTCTGCACACCCTGGCCGGGCGATCCATGCTCGGCCACGCCCTGGCCGCAGCCCGTGAGCTGGAGCCCAAACGGGTCGTCGTCGTCGTGCGCCACGGCCGCGACCTGGTCGCCGAGCACGTCCGCGGCCTCGACCCCGACGCGCTGATCGCCGACCAGGACGACATCCCCGGCACCGGCCGGGCCGTCCAGTGCGGGCTGTCGATCCTGGACGCCGCCGCGCACGCCGACCTGGCGCGCCTCGAGACGCCCGCCGAGCCGACCGATGCCGTGGTCGACGGCGCCGTGGTGGTCATCGCGGGGGACGTGCCCCTGCTCGACGGCGCGACGCTCGCGGAGCTGCTCGCGGCCCACACCGCCGACGGGAACGCGATCACGGTCCTCACCACCGAGGTCGTCGACCCGACCGGCTACGGCCGGATCGTGCGCGAGCCCGGCACGGGGGACGTGGTCGCGATCGTCGAGCAGAAGGACGCCACGGACGCCCAGCGGGCGATCACGGAGATCAACACGTCGGTGTACGTCTTCGACGCCGCGGCGCTGCGCAGCGCGCTCGGCCGGTTGGGGCGCGACAACGCGCAGGGCGAGGTCTACCTGACCGACGTGCTCGCGATCACCCACGCCGACGGCGGCGCCGTCCGGGCCGTGCGCACGGACGACCCGCTGCAGGTCGAGGGCGTCAACGACCGCACCCAGCTCGCCACGCTGCGGGCCGAGCTCAATCGACGGATCCTCGACGACTGGATGCTCGCGGGCGTCACGATCGTCGACCCCGCCACGACCTGGATCGACGTCGACGTCGAGCTCGCGCAGGACGTCACGCTGCTGCCCGGCACCCAGCTGTTCGGAACGACCCGGGTCGCCACGGGCGCCGTCGTCGGGCCGGACACGACCCTGACGGACGTCCAGATCGGTGCGCGGGCGACCGTCGTGCGGACGCACGGCTCGAGCGCCGTGATCGGCGCCGGTGCCCTCGTCGGTCCGTTCTCCTACCTGCGACCCGGGACGGTGCTCGGCGAGAAGGGCAAGATCGGGACCTTCGTCGAGACGAAGAACGCCGTGATCGGGGCCGGCTCGAAGGTGCCGCACCTGACCTACGTCGGCGACGCCACGATCGGGGAGCAGACCAACATCGGGGCGTCCTCGGTGTTCGTCAACTACGACGGGGTCTCCAAGCACCACACGACGATCGGGTCGCACGCGCGGACCGGCTCGGACAACATGTTCGTCGCTCCGGTCGTCGTCGGCGACGGCGCGTACACCGGTGCGGGCTCGGTCATCCGGCGCAACGTGCCGCCGGGCGCCCTCGCGGTGAACAGCGGCGCGCAGCGCAACATCGAGGGCTGGGTCCTGCGCAGCCGGTCGGGAACTCCCGCGGCGGAGGCCGCCGCGAAGGCGTTGGCTGAGCGCGGCGGCGACGACTCGCTGTCGCCGCAGGCCCGTGCCGAGCGCGCCCGCGCCGGCGAGGCCGCCCAGGCCACGCCCCCGACCCCACCGCCCACGTTGCCCCAACCAGTGGTCCGCCCTCCGCAGACCGCGCCCGCCGCGACCGAGAAGGATCTCCAGTGATGACCGGGATTGCCGCGCACGAGCACGAGAAGCGTCTGGTCCTCGTGTCGGGACGTGCCCACCCTGATCTTGCGGCCGCGGTGTCGGAGCAGCTCGGCAGCGAGCTGATCCCCACGACCGCGTACGACTTCGCCAACGGGGAGATCTACGTCCGGTACGGGGAGTCCGTCCGGGGCGCCGACGCGTTCGTGCTGCAGAGCCACGCGGCGCCGATCAACGTCTGGATCATGGAGCAGCTGATCATGGTGGATGCGCTCAAGCGCGCGTCCGCGAAGACCATCACCGTGATCGTGCCGTTCTACGGGTACGCCCGGCAGGACAAGAAGCACCGCGGTCGCGAGCCGATCTCGGCCCGCCTGATGGCCGACCTGTTCAAGACCGCCGGCGCCGACCGGCTGATGAGCGTGGACCTGCACACCTCGCAGATCCAGGGCTTCTTCGACGGCCC
Organism: Pengzhenrongella frigida; assembly: GCF_004168625.1. Lineage (GTDB taxonomy): Bacteria > Actinomycetota > Actinomycetes > Actinomycetales > Cellulomonadaceae > Pengzhenrongella > Pengzhenrongella frigida. The sequence goes on along the minus strand of NZ_SDWW01000035.1, from coordinate 3,982 downwards.
CGTCGACCACCTGATGGCGCTTCCGCTGCTCGCCAACTACGTGCGCGGCCGGGTCGACTCGAGCAAGCTCACCGTGGTCTCGCCCGACGCCGGGCGCGTGCGCCTCGCCGACCAGTGGGCCGACCGTCTCGGTGCCCCGCTCGCGATCATCCACAAGCGGCGCGACCCGTCCGTCCCGAACCAGACGAAGGTCCACGAGCTCGTCGGTCAGGTCAAGGGCCGCACGTGCGTGATCGTCGACGACATGATCGACACCGGCGGCACCATCGTGCAGGCGGCCGACGCGCTGTTCGACAACGGTGCGGGTGAGGTCATCGTGGCCTCGACGCACGCGGTGCTGTCCGGGCCCGCCGTCGACCGGTTGAAGAACTCGCGCATCTCCGAGGTCGTCGTCTCCGACACGCTGCCCATCCCCGACGAGCACCGGTTCCCCAAGCTCACCGTGCTGTCCATCGCCCCGCTGATCGCCCGCGCGATCCGCGAGGTGTTCGACGACGGGTCGGTGACCTCGCTCTTCGACGGTCAGGCCTGAGCCGGCCTCTGATCGGCGTCGCGACGCCGTCTCTCGGCGACCGTGTTTCGCACCGGTCCCCTCGCCAGGTAGACTTCTCAGGTTGCCTCGGCGAGGGAGGTCGGACGGTCAGGATTCTCTGATCCGCTCGATCCCGTGATCGACAAGGCGGTCGCCTCCGCGTGCCCGTCCTGCGCCCCGCGTCGAGGCCATACATCTGCGCACTGTAGCTAGGCAGTCAGCAAGCACCCGAGTTTCACGCACCTCGTCTTCTGGGAGTCACCATGTCCGAGATCAAGCTCAGCGCCGAAGCCCGCACCGACTTCGGCAAGGGCGCAGCCCGTCGCACCCGCCGTGCCGGCCTGATCCCCGCCGTCCTGTACGGGCACGGCGAGGCCCCGCTGCACGTGTCCCTGCCGGGCCACCTGACGATGCTCGCGCTCAAGCGCACCAACGCGCTGTTCTCGATCGACTTCGATGGCAAGGCCCACCTCGCCATCGCCAAGGACATCCAGCGCGACCCGGTCAAGGACGTCATCGAGCACATCGACCTGCTCATCGTCGCGAAGGGCGAGAAGGTCTCCGTCGAGGTCCCCGTCAAGATCGTCGGCGAGGCGTTCCCGGGCACCATCCACTTCGTCGAGATGCAGCGCATCGCGGTCGAGGCCGACGCGACCAACCTCCCCAGCGCCATCGAGGTGTCGATCGAGGGCCTCGAGGCCGGTACGCAGATCCGCGTCGCCGACCTGGTCCTTCCGGAGGGCACCACGCTCGCCGAGTCCGCCGAGGGCATCGTCGTGACCATCGCCGTCCCGCAGAGCTCGGCCGCTGACGAGGCTGCCGACGCCGAGGTTGCTGCCGTCCAGGCCGCCGCCTCCGCTGCGGCCGCTGAGGCTGCCCCGGCAGTGTGATCCTGCTCGAACCTCGGTCGTAGACCGACCTGCAGCGCCCGGTACCGTCACCTCGGTGCCGGGCGCTGCGGCGTTCGGTCCCCCTGTCCGCAACGGAAGGACGCACGATGTCTGACGGGCTCTGGCTCGTGGTCGGGCTCGGCAACCCCGGACCCGACTACGCCGGCAACCGGCACAACGTCGGGCAGATGGTGCTCGACGAGCTCGCCCGTCGCGCGGGAGAGACCTTCTCCGCGCGCGCCATCGGCGGGGCACGCGCTGCCACCGCGGAGGCGCGCCTCGGGATGCTCCCGGGTGGTGTGCCCGGTCCGCGGGTCGTGCTGGCGAAGCCGTCGACCTACATGAACGTCTCCGGCGGCCCGGTTGCGGGCCTCGCGCAGTACTACGGCGTCGACGCGGATCACGTCGTCGTCGTGCACGACGAGATCGACATCCCGTTCGCGGACCTCCGGCTGAAGACGGGCGGCGGCGAGGGTGGCCACAACGGGCTCCGGGACATCACCAAGGCGCTCGGCACGAAGGACTACGTCCGCGTGCGCGTCGGCGTGGGGCGTCCGCCCGGTCGGATGGAAGCGGCCGACTACGTGCTCAGGGACTTCGCTGCGGCGGAGCGCAAGGAGCTGCCCTGGCTCATCGATGCCGCGGCCGACGCGACCGAGCTCGTGGTCACCCAGGGCCTCGAAAAGGCTCAGCTCACGGTCCACACGAAGAACGCCTAGCCCGGTCGTCGGCGATGCTGGCCCGAAGCTCGCCTTGTCTCCTGCCGACGGTTGATCCACTCGTGTAAGAATTCGCCGCCGAGTGGGTGAAATCGGGCATACCGGTCCCTACCGGCACGAAGTCCCGCCTAGCGTTGGGCTGAGACAAGCCGAACACCCGATGGGACCACCATGACGCTGCTTGATGATCGAGAGTCACTCGGCGATCCCGGTGAAGCGGACCGTCGACGCACGGCGTCCGGAACGCACCTCTCGTGGGCATCAGCCCAGCCGTTCGTCGCCCGACCGCGTCCGCTGGCTGGCTCAGAGGAGTCGGGCGTCCGCTGGCGTGACCAGGCGGTGGGGTACGCGCGGTCGGTTGCCAGCATGGACCTCGTGGTGGGCATCGGGGTCATCGGGCTGACCTTGGCCGCGACATCCGCCCTCTCCCTGAGCAGCGTCGCCTGGGGGGTGGGCGTGCTCGTCGCGTTCCTGGGCATGGTCGCTGTCGCACGGGGCTACGACCGCCGGGTGCTCGGCGACGGTCCGGGAGAGTTCCAGGCGGTGCTGCGGGCTGGTGGCCTGGCCCTCGCCGCGATCGCCTTGGTCGCGGTCGCCCTGGAGCTGGAAGTTCCCCGGGTCCTCGTGGCGTCCCAGCTCGTCCTCCTGGTGCTCGGCGCATTCGTCGGGCGGCACCTCCTGCGGCAGGCGCTGCACAGGCGCCGCTCCGCTGGTGAGTCGATGTCGCGCACGCTCGTCGTCGGAGACCCGGCGTCGGTCGAAGGCGTCGTGCGCAATCTCAGAGCGGCGCCGCACCACGGCTACCAGGTGATCGGCATCTGCCTCCCGTCGGTCACTGACACGGCGCCCCAGGTGGGCCTGCGCACCCTTGGGGCGCTCGCCGACATCCCGCAGGTCGCCTACGACCACGCCGCCGAGGTGGTGATCGTCGCGGGTGGTGAACTGTCCGGCGAGCCGCTGCGCCGCCTGTCGTGGGCGCTGGGCCGCGTCGGCGCACAGCTCGTGGTTGCCCCGGGGCTGGTCGAGGTCCTCGGCCCGCGCGTGTCGCTGCGTCCGACCGCCGGGCTGTCACTGCTCGAGGTCGAGACGGCCTCCCCGCGGCGCCGGATGATCGCGAAGTCCGTCCTCGACCGAGTGCTCGGCGGGCTGATCTTGCTCGCGGCGTCCCCCGTGATCGCAGCCGCCGCAGTGGCCGTCCGTGCCACGAGTCCAGGCCCCGCGTTCTTCAAGCAGCAGCGGGTCGGCGTCGATGGCACGAAGTTCACGATGTGGAAGCTGCGGAGCATGTACGTGGACGCCGAAGCGCGGCGGACTGCGCTGCTCGAGCACTCCGACCGCGACGGCCTCATGTTCAAGATGCTGGACGACCCGCGGGTGACCCGGGTCGGGAAGGTTCTGCGGCGCTACTCGATCGACGAGCTTCCCCAGCTGCTCAACGTGGTCACGGGGGACATGTCGCTGGTCGGTCCCCGGCCGCCGCTCCCGGAAGAGGTCGACGGCTACCGCGACCGTGTGCTTCGTCGGCTCCATGTGCGGCCGGGCCTCACCGGGCTGTGGCAGGTCAGCGGCCGTGCGTCCCTGAGTTGGGAGGAGTCGATCCACCTGGACCTGCGGTATGTGGACAACTGGTCGATCACGATGGACCTGATGATCCTGTGGAAGACCGGACGTGCCGTCCTGGGTGGCTCCGGAGCCTACTGAAGTGCGCAGGCCAGCAGCGGGCGACCGTTCGCACGTGGCCGGGCGGTCAACTCCCGACGCGATCCCGGTCAGCTGCGGGGCTGGCGGCGGGTGATCTCGTTGACCTCGCGGTAGAAGTCGTTGTCGATCAGGAGCTGGGC
>NZ_SDWW01000034.1 GCF_004168625.1 Pengzhenrongella frigida | reverse complement strand
ACGGGTGGGTCGGGAGTGGGGCCAAATCAGAGCATCAAAACCGGTCCAAGTGGGGCCAACTCAGGCTGGCACACTCAGCGCCACGAAGATGAGGGCCGCGGCGAGGCGCAGAGCCGGATCGATCGGCAGCTCGAGCGCCTCCAGCGCGATCCCGGCCGCCAGGAAGGCGAGCGACGTCCGGATCCAGGCCAGGAAGGTGCGCTCGTTCGCGAGCGAGAACCGGATGTCCGGCTCGGACCCCGTGCGGTAGACGCGCCGGGGAAAACGCCGGTCGTCGGGCACCATCGCAGTCCCCCCGGATCTACCCTGCCGGCCAGGTCGCCCGCCGTTGCAGGCTAGCAGCGCCACCCGGCGGGGTCACTCCGGTCAGCGGCAGGTGCAGCGCTGGGCCGGCTGGACGTTCTCCATCACGGAGTCGACGTGCATCCCGCAGCCGGACCAGGTGATCTTGCCGCAATTTGCACAACGGGCGGGACTGCACATGAGTGACTCCTCTGGTAGGTCGACGAGAGTCACGACCATACCCCCAGGGGTATCCGTCGCGCAAGCGGCGAGGGACGGGCTCGCCCACCGAGGCCCTCCGGTGCCGCCGCCCCGGGTCCGTATCATCAGGGCTGCGCCCGGTCGTCCGGCGGACCGCGCGCCGTCCATGCGGTCCCGACCAGGACCACCGCCCCGCCGCTCCCTGATCGGTCTGGACCGAGATGCTCCCCAGTGAACCGCACTCCCCCGACGCCCTGATCGCGGCGATCGCGGCCGCCGTCGTCGGCGAGGATCACGTCCTGGCCGGGCCCTACGGTCCTCGCCGGATCACCTACGCCGACTACACCGCATCCGGGCGCTCGCTCGCGTTCCTCGAGGACTTCATCCGCGCCGAGGTCCTTCCCCGCTACGCGAACACCCACACCGAGTCGAGCGCCACCGGGCTGGCTACCGGTCGGCTACGCGAGGACGCCCGCCAGATCATCCGCGCAGCGGCCGGGGCCGACGAGGACACCGCCGTGGTGTTCTGCGGATCGGGCTGCACCGCGGCGATCGACAAGCTCGTCGGGATCCTGCAGCTGCGGGTGCCGGCCGACCTCGACGACCGGTTCCACCTCTCCGCCCAGATCCCGCCGGAGCAGCGGCCGGTCGTCTTCGTCGGCCCGTACGAGCACCACTCCAACGAGCTCGCCTGGCGCGAGACCATCGCGGACGTCGTGGCGATCGGCGCCGACGACGTCGGGCACATCGACCTGGTGTCGCTGGCGGCCGAGCTGACGCGGTACGCGGACCGACCGCTCAAGATCGGGGCCTTCTCCGCCGCGAGCAACGTCACCGGGATCCTCACCGACACCGCCGCGGTCGCCGCGCTGCTGCACCGCCACGGCGCGCTGGCGTTCTTCGACTTCGCGGCGGCCGCACCCTACGTCGACATCGACATGGACGGGCCGACCGGGCCGGACGGGACCGACGCCGATCCGGCCACGGCCAAGGACGCGGTCTTCCTCAGCCCGCACAAGTTCATCGGCGGCCCCGGAACCCCGGGGGTGCTCCTCGTGCGCCGGGACCTCGCGCACAACCGGGTCCCGGTCGTACCCGGTGGCGGCACGGTCGCCTTCGTGACCCCGCACCTGCACGCCTACCTGTCCGACGTCGAGCTCCGGGAGGAGGGCGGCACGCCCGCCATCGTCGAGTCGATCCGCGCCGGCCTGGTCATGCAGCTCAAGGCCGCGGTCGGCACGGCGGCGATCCGGGCGCGGGAGCAGACGCTGCTCGAGCGCGCCCTGGCCCGGTGGCGCACCAACCCCGCGATCGAGATCCTCGGCGACACCGGGGCCGACCGGCTCGCCATCGTGTCGTTCACGGTGCGGGCACCCTCGGGCCGCCTGCTGCACCACAACTTCCTCGTCGCGGTGCTCAACGACCTGTTCGGGATCCAGGCCCGCGGCGGCTGCGCGTGCGCCGGGCCGTACGGCCACCAGCTGCTCGGCATCGACGACCGGCACTCGGACGCCTTCCAGACGGCGATCGGTGCGGGCTGCAGCGGGCTCAAGCCCGGCTGGGCGCGAGTGAACCTCAACTACTTCCTCACCGACGCGGTCGCCGACTACCTGATCGACGCCGTGGACCTGCTCGGCTCGGACGGCTGGCGCCTGCTCGACGAGTACGGCTTCGAACCCGCGACGGGGCTCTGGCGGCACGCCACCCGTCCCGCCGAGCCACCGCTGCGACTGAGCGACATCCGGTACGCCTCCGACGGGTCGATGACCTACCCGCGCGACGATCGCCGTGCACCGGTGACGGCCCTGCCCGGCTACCTGGCCGAGGCCCGCCGGATCCTCGCCGCGGCGACGCCGACCCCGCCGGCCGCACCGGGAGCCCGGCCGGTCGGCAGTCCGACCAGCTGCCCGGGCCAGAGCGACCCGGGGCTGAACTGGTTCGAGCTGCCGACGGCGCCGGTCAGACAGCAGCCGGTCAGATAGCGGCTGGTCAGATGAAGAACGCCCCGTTGGACTCGTTGGCCTCGCCGAGGAACGTCGCGACCCCGCCGAGCTCCACGCCGTCGATGAGGTCCTCCGGCGCGATGCCCAGCAGGTCCATCGTCATCGTGCAGCCGACCAGGCGGACGCCGGCGGCCTGAGCCGAGGCGATCAGCTCGGGCAGGGTCGGCACCTTGTTGTCCTTCATGACCTTCTTCATGAGCAGCGTGCCCCCGCCGAGCATGTTGAGCGTGGACAGCTTCAGGTTCCCGGCCCCGGACGGCAGCACCGCCCCGAACATGCGGTCGAGCTTCGACCGCTCGCGCGCCGGCGGGTTGTCCCGCCGCAGGGAGTTCAGGCCCCAGAACGTGAAGAACATCGACACCTCGTCGCCCATCGCGACCGCGCCGTTGGCGAGGATGAACGCCGCCAGCACCTTGTCGAGCTCGCCCGAGAACACCACGAACGACTTCTTGTCCTTGAGGCGCGCGGCCGCACCGGAGAAGGCCACCGCTCCCCCGGGACCGGTCGCCGCACCGGCCGGGCGCCCCTTGCGGATGCGCGCGGCGTAGCCCGGACCCTCCGGGGTCAGCGCGAGGATCTCGTGACCGTTCTTCGCCGCCCACGCCGGGGCGTCGAGCCGGAAGCCGGCGTCGGACACGTGCGCGAGGATCTCGTCGCCCGGGGCCAGGGTGCCGATCCGTTCCTGCAGCTTCATGATCGGCCCCGGGCAGGCGAGCCCGGTGCAGTCCAGGTCGATGAACACGCCGGTGGACACCGGCTCGGGGACGGCGCGGACGTGCTCGGCGTACGAGGTCACCGGCAGCGGGGCGTCGATCTCGCTCGGCGCGACGTCGTGGAACGCCCGGAACGTGCGCATCCCGCCCGAGAGGGTCTTGACGTCGAGGAACCCGCGCTGGGCCAGCGACCGGTAGGCGAGGTAGCTGCGGAAACCCACCGAGCAGTACAGCCGGATCGGGGTCGCGCGGTCCCAGCTCTCCTGGGCAGCGCGCAGGTCCTTGAGCGGAACGTTCTCCGCACCCGGCAGGTGCCACACGTCGAACTCGTCCGGGCCGCGCACGTCGATGATCCGCGCGCCCTCGGTCGCCTCGGGGTAGTCGCTCGCCCGCCACAGCGCGAGGTCGCCGCGCAGCACGTTGGACGCGACGAACCCGACCATGTTGACCGGGTCCTTGGCCGCACCGAACGGCGGGGCGTAGGACAGCTCGAGGGTCTCCAGGTCGTACACGGTCATCCCGGCCCGCAGCGCGGTGGCGAGCACGTCCAGCCGCTTGTCGACGCCGTCGAACCCCGCCACCTGCGCGCCCAGGATCCGGCCCGTGTCCGGCGCGTACAGGACCTTGACGGTCATCATGGCGGTGCCCGGGTAGTACCCGGCGTGCCCGTTCGGGTGGGTCGACACGGCCGAGAACGGCAGCCCGGCCGCGATCAGCTGCTTCTCGGTGGCACCGGTCCCGCCCGCGACCATCTCGAAGACCTTCACGACCGACGTGCCCTGGGTGGAGTCGTACACGGTGTCCCGACCGCAGATGTTCTCGGCCGCGACCCGCCCCTGGCGGTTCGCCGGCCCGGCCAGCGGGATCAGCCAGGTCCCGGGGAGCACGGTGTGCTCGACCTCGACCGCGTCGCCGGCCGCGAAGATGGCCGGGTCAGAGGTCCGCATGTGCTTGTCCACGAGGATGCCGCCGCGCGGGCCGAGCTCGAGCCCGGCGGCCACGGCGAGCTCGGTGCTGGGACGCACGCCCGCGGCGAGGATCACGAGGTCCGTGTCGATGAACGTGTTGTTCTTGAGCTCGACCTTGACCTGGTCGCCGCGGCCCCGCGCGAACGCCGCGGCCGCGGTCTTCAGGTGCAGCGCGATCCCGTGCGCCCGCAGATAGTTCTCCATCGGCGTCGTCATCTCGCGGTCCAGCGGCGGCACGATCTGGTCGGCCATCTCGACGATCTCGACCGCGACGCCGCGCTCGTGCAGGTTCTCGGCCATCTCGAGGCCGATGTAGCCCGCCCCGATCACGACGGCGTGCTTGATGCCACCCGCGCGGTCCTTGCTGTCGACATTTGCGCCTGCGGCGCCGTCGACCATTGCGCCTGCGGCGCCGTCGACCATTGCGCCTGCGGCGCCGTCGACCATTGCGCCTGCGGCGCCGTCGACCATGGCCTTGATCGCGTCCATGTCGCCGATCCGGCGCAGCACCTGGATCTGCGGGAGGTCGATGCCGGGCAGGTTCGGGCGCACGGGGTTGGCGCCCGGGGCGAGCGCGAGGGCGTCGTACGGCTCGTCGTACTCCTTGCCGGAGTCGACGTCGCGCGCCCGCACGGTCTTCGCCTCGCGGTCGATCGAGATCACCTCGACGCCGATGCGCACGTCGAGGTCGAGCGACTCGCTCAGGCTCTGCGGCGTCTGGAGCATCAACCGGCTGCGCTCCGTGATCACCCCACCGATGTGGTACGGCAGGCCGCAGTTCGCGAACGAGACGTGGTGCCCCCGCTCGAACACCACGATCTCGGCGAACTCGTCCAACCGGCGGGCCCGCGCCGCGATCGACATTCCTGCCGCTACTCCGCCGACGACGACGATCTTCATGGTGGTGCGTCCTCACGTTGGGTTCGTTCTCACGACCGTACGAGGGGGGAGGCACCGCTCCGCAGGACCAACGTCGCATACCCCTAGGGGTATCAGTGTGTCGTGCGTCACAACCCTGTCAGGCGAGCGACAGGAACAGCTTCTCGAGCTTCTGGACGTCGAGGGTGTCCTGGCCGTCGGTCTGCACCAGGCACTGCCGCATGCCGGTGGCGATGATCGCGAACCCGGCCCGGTCCAGGGCCTTGCTGACGGCGGAGAGCTGCACGACGATGTCCTCGCAGTCTCGGCCCTCCTCCAGCATCCGCAGCACGCCGGCCAGCTGGCCCTGCGCGCGCTTGAGGCGGTTGATGACCTTGCCCATCTCGTTCGGGTCGAGCTCCATGGTGCTTCCTCCGCCTCGGTTCCGGTCAGGATACCCCGGCGGGTACCGCCCCCCCGGCCCGGACGCGCGCGGCCCGGGACCAGGACTGGCGGACCCTCACCGCCGGACGATCACGCAGCCGACTCACACCCGGGAGCCGGTGTGCCCGCGCATGAACTCCTCGAGCCCCGGTCCGGGAAGTGCGGGCGCATACAAAAAGCCCTGGGCCCCCGCACAGCCGATCGCGGCGAGGACACGCTCCTGTGCGGCCGTCTCCACCCCCTCCGCGGTCACGGCGATGCCCAGGCGCTCCGCCAGCGCGACGACGCCGGCCACCAGGCGCCGGTCGTTCAGGTCCGTCGCGATACCGCCGACGAAGCTCCGGTCGATCTTCATGAGGTCGATCGGGTAGCGGCGCAGGTAGGACAGCGAGCCGTAGCCGGTCCCGAAGTCGTCGATCGCGAGGTCCACGCCGCGGTCGCGGATCCCGTGCAGGTTGGCCTCGACGGTCGCGCTGTGGCTCAGCACGGCGGTCTCGGTGATCTCCATGCACAGCAGGTCCGGATCGAGCCCGCTGGTGTCGAGCGCCGCGTCCAGGATGTCGAGCATCCCGGGTTCGCTCAGCTGCAGCGCGGACAGGTTGACCCTCAGCACCGGCCGTCGGCGCTGAGGGTCGGCAGCCCAGTGCGCCGCTTCGGCGCAGCTCTGCCCGAGGACCCACGCCCCGATGTCGAGGATCAGACCGCTGTCCTCGGCCACGTCGATGAACTCGCCCGCCACGCGCAGGTTCCCGTCGGGATGGTGCCACCGCAGAAGCGCCTCGGCGGCCCGGACGGTCCCGTCGGTCAGGTCGATCTCCGGCTGGTACCAGACCGCCAGCTCATCACGGGCGAGCGCGTGCCGCAGCTCGCTCTCGATGCGCAGCCGCGCGTCGACCGTGCGCCGCAGGTCCTCGTTGAACTGCGCGACCCGGTCGCGTCCGGCCACCTTGGCCGCGTACATGGCCGTGTCGGCCTCCCGGATGAGGTCCCCCGCCTCACGGACCGGGTCGACCCCCGGGATCGTCACCGCGACCCCCACCGAAGCCGTCGCGAACAGCTCCGTGTCCCCGACCACGAGGGGCTTTCGGGCCCCGGTCACGAGGCGCTCGGCCAGGCGCTGGGCCGCTCCCGGGTCACCCAGGTCCCGCTGCAGCACCACGAACTCGTCGCCCCCGTGCCGGGCGACGAGATCGACCGCTCGCACCGACCTGGTGATCCGCTCGGCCACCGCCCGGAGCAGCTCGTCCCCGACCGTGTGCCCCATCGCGTCGTTGACGTTCTTGAAGTGGTCGAGATCCAGCAGCAGGAGGGCGGTCGCCCGCCCCGACCGCTGGCCGGCGGCAAGCGCACGGCCGGTCTCCTCGAGCAGCATGGCCCGGTTGGCGAGCCCGGTCAGCGGATCGTGACTGGCGGAGAACGACAGCTTCTCCTCGGCGGCCTTGCGGTCCGCGACGTCGACGAGGCCGCCCACCACCGCCATCGGCACGCCGTCGGGCGTCCGCTTCAGGCGCAGGCGGCACGCGACCCACCGGTAGCTGCCGTCGGCGCAGCGGAACCGGATCTCCACGCTCGCGGTGCTTCCCGGCGCTGTGTCCGCCCACACCTGCCGGAACCGCACCTGATCCTCGGGATGGAGGAACGCAGCGATCTCGCTCCCGACGACGTCGGTCGGTCGCCATCCCAGGATGTCGGTCACGGCCTCGGACACCCACTCGAAGGTCCCGCTCGGAGTCAGCTGCAGCACCACGTCCGAGGCATTCTCGGCGAGCAGCCGGTACCGCTCCTCCGACCGGGCCAGGGCCTCAGCAGCCGCCGACCGGTCGGTGACGTCCCGCCAGGTCAGCGACAGCCCGTCGCCGACGCGCGCGGCGCGGATGTCGTAGCGCCGCTCGGTGCCCAGGATCTCGTGGACGTAGCCGACGTCGTCCACCTGCAGGGGCTCGCCGCTCTCGACGACCCCTCGGTAGGACTGCAGCAGATCCGTGCCCGCGTGACCCACAAAGATCGAGAGCAGCCGGGAACCGACCAGCTCCGTGTACTCCAACCGGTTGTAGGCGCAGGCGGCCGGGTTCGCGTCGACGTAGACGAAGTCCACGATCTGACCGGCCTCGTCGCGGATCGCCGCCAGCAGGATGTGCGGGTCCAGCAGGGAGTCCACCGTCGCGCGCAGGTGGGCCCGATCGGCCTGGGCAGCCTCGCGCGCACGGACCAGCTCGTCGACGTCCTTCAGGCTCGCCACCACCCCGACCGGCGCGCCGGACTCATCGAGGATCGGGGTCGAACTGCCGGACATCCACCGCCACCCCGCACCCTTGATCCGCATCCGGAGCGCCACGCCGCCGCTGGGGGCGGTGAACGGGTCCCCCGCGTCCGGCGCATCACGCAGGGCGGCGGCGGCGGCCTGGTCCTCCGGATGGACCAGGTCGGCGACGGCCGTGCCGATCAGCTCCGCCGGCGCCCACCCCAGCGTGCGGGTGACGGCCGGCGAGACCCAGGTGATCTGGCCGTCGGACGCCGTCTCCGCGACGAAGTCTGCCGCGCTCTCGGCGAGCAACCGGTACCTGCGACCAGCATCCACGACCGCCTCCTCGGCCCGCCGCTGCGCGGTGACGTCCCGCGCGGAGACCAGCACGCCGTCATCGAAGGCCGTCGCGGTGAGGAAGAACACGCTCTCCACCTGGCTCCCTCGGATCCGCGGCACCTCGAACGACACCGGCTCCGTCGCGGTCAGCGCGCCGACCAAGGCGTCGAAGGCCCCTCGCTCCCGGACCGCGGGGAAGACCTCGAGCAGCCCCCGCCCGATCAGCGGCGCGGCGGGCCGACCGACCAACCGCGCCGAAGCCTCGTTCAGGAACCTGAACCGCAGCTCCACGACCGCGCCCGCCGGGTCACGGACCGCACCGAGGATGGCCACCGGGTCGGGCAAGGCGATCAGCGCGGCCGGGAGATCCAGCGTCGGGGCCGTCGCAGGGATCGGCCCCGGACCACCCGTCTCGGTGACGCCCATCGACCCACCCGGCCTCTGCTGTGCTGCGAAAACCCGTGCCTCCAGACAATCACGACGAACCGTGCGCGGTCCACGCCCACCGCCCCACCGCCCCACCGCGGCGCCGCCAGACCGGTCAGGCCCGGTCAAGCCGGTCAGCTTGACAGCGGGCGGCACCGGCAACGAATATTGACTCAATGAGAACTGATCAGTCGGCAGCGCTCATCACGCGCGCCGGCATCCACGCCGCCCTGGGCGACCCCGCACGCCTTGCCGTGGTGGAGGCCCTGCGCCTGGGCGACGCGTCGCCGTCGGAGCTGCAGTCGGTCGTCAACCTGCCGTCGAACCTGCTCGCGCACCACCTGGCGGTCCTGCAGCGCGTCGGCCTGGTGACCCGGATGCGATCGGAGGGCGACCGCCGCCGCACCTACCTGCGCCTGGTCCCCGCCGCGCTGGACCAGCTGGTGCCGGAGTCGTTGGCGGCCCCCCGGGTCGTGTTCGTGTGCACCCACAACTCCGCCCGGTCGCAGCTCGCCGTCGCACTGTGGAGCCGCCGCAGCGGGGTCCCGGTGGCCTCGGCCGGCACCCACCCCGCCCCCCAGGTGCACCCGGGCGCGCTCGCTGCCGCCCAGCGGCACGGGCTCTCGCTGGGTCGAAGCGTCCCGCGCGCGTTGCCCGACGTCGCCCGCACCGACGACTTCCTCGTGACCGTGTGCGACGCCGCCCACGAGGAGCTCGGCGCGACCGGCCGACTGCACTGGTCGATCCCCGATCCGGTCCGGGTCGGCAGCGACGAAGCGTTCGACCAGGCATTCGACCAGCTCACGCGCCGGGTCGACGATCTCGCCCTCCGCCTCACGACCCCCGCACCCGCCGACCACCACAGGAGCACCCCGTGACCGAGTCCCCCGCCCGCCCCAGCGCCCTGTTCGTCTGCGTCCACAACGCCGGCCGCTCGCAGATGGCCGCCGGGTTCCTCGCCGCCCTGTCCGGCGGTGCCGTCGAGGTCCGCTCGGCCGGCTCGATGCCCGCCGACCAGATCAACCCGGCCGCCGTGGCTGCGATGCTCGAGGTCGGCATCGACCTGCGCACCGAGCACCCCAAGGTCCTCACCACCGAGGCGGTCAAGGCGTCGGACGTCGTGATCACCATGGGCTGCGGCGACGTGTGCCCGATCTTCCCCGGCAAGCGCTACGAGGACTGGAAGCTCGACGACCCGGCCGGCCAGGGCATCGAGTCCGTCCGCCCGATCCGCGACGAGATCCGCGCCCGCGTGCTCACGCTGCTCGACGAGCTGGGCGTCGAGCCGGTCGCGCTGCCCGCCTGACGTCGCGTCGCGCTACCGGCCCGACGACGTCCGCCGGCGCGAACGGGCGAGGGAAGCGCGAGCCGAGCGAGGAGCGGGCGCCATCCGGCGCCCGCTCCTCGCCGGCTCAGGGCTGGGTCGACCGGGTCAGGTACGCGTCGTGCCCCTCGTGGGCGAGACGGAGCTGGTCCGCGAGCTCCTCGGGATCCTTGATCTCGGCGCGGTACTTCGCGGGCAGACCGTTCGTAGCGGCCTCGTCCACGAGCAGCCGCGCGTAGATCTTCTCCCGCTGGGCGGGATCGGCCTCGTAGTCGAGGTCGAGGTACTCCGTCGCGTGCCGACGCGCGCCCGAGATCGCGGCCTGCGCCTTGCCCCGGGGGCTCACCAGGGAGCCGATGACGGTCACCACGAGCACCCCGATGATCACCGACAGCGACACGCTCGTGCTGATCTCGATGACCGGGACCGGCTGACCGTCGTTGATGAACGGCAGGTTGTTCTCGTGCAGGGCGTGCAGCACGAGCTTGACGCCGATGAAGCCGAGGATGGCCGCCAGACCGTAGGACAGGTAGATGAGGCGGTCGAGCAGCCCGTCGATGAGGAAGTACAGCTGGCGCAGCCCCAGCAGCGAGAACGCCGTCGCGGTGAACACGATGAACACGTTCTGCGTGAGCCCGAAGATCGCGGGGATGGAGTCGAGCGCGAACAGGATGTCGGTCCCGCCGATGGCGACCATCACGAGCAGCATCGGCGTCATCACCCGCTTGCCGTTCTCCAGGGTGAACAGCTTGTCGCCGTCGAACCGCTCGGAGGTGCGGAAGACCTTCCGGGCGAGGCGGATCACCAGGTTGTCCGCGGTGTGGCTGTCCTCGCTCTCGGGCCGCAGGAGGTTGCCGGCCGTGACCAGCAGGATCAGCCCGAAGATGTAGAACACCCAGGCGAACGAGTTGATCAGCGCCGCACCGAGCAGGATGAACCCGCTCCGCGCGATGAGCGAGAAGACGATGCCGAACAGCAGCACCTTCTGCTGGTCCTGCCGCGGGACCCGGAAGCTGGACATGATGATGAGGAACACGAAGAGGTTGTCGACCGACAGGGCCTTCTCCGTCACGTACCCGGCGAAGTACTCGGTGCCCATGGTGGTACCGCCGAACACCCAGACGCCGACCCCGAACACGAGGGCGATCCCGATGTACAGGGCCGACCAGAGGCCGGCCTCCTTCAGCGTCGGGCTGTGCGCCTTGCGCACGTGGAAGAAGAAGTCGAACAGCAACAGGCCGATGATGCCGACGATCGTCAGGGTCCAGACCAGGCCAGAGACGTCCACAGAGGTTTCGCTTTCGATGGGTGGGCGCCATAGGTCTCTCCGTCAGCCCATCGAATCGGCTGACCGCTGCACCCGGCCGGGCATCGAAGCCCGGCGTGTTGACGTCTGCAGCGAAGTGGATACTCCCCTATGCGTGGCGTCAGGTTAGCAAGGGTTTCGACCCTCGGCGCTTCAGTCCGTGCCGGGACCCGCTGCGTCCGGACCGGTCGCGTCCGGGCCCGTCACGTCCGACCCGCGCGCCTCGTCCGGCTCAGGGCGCGGCGAGCGCCCGTCCTGGGCGGAGTCGCTCAACCCGGGGAGCAGCTCGTACCGCGTGCGGTAGATGTCCAGCAGGGTGAGCAGCATCGCCACCACCGGGATCGCGAGCAGCGCGCCGGCGATCCCGAACAGCGCCAGGCCCAGGATCGCCGAGGCAAAGCTCACCGCCGGGTGCACGTTCACGGCCCGTGCGCTCAACCGCGGCTCGATCGTGAGGTTCTCGACCTGCTGGTAGGCGATCGCCCAGCCGAGCACGATGACCCCGAGCCAGGGGTTCGGGCTCAACAGCCCGACGATCACGGGCAGGGTGATGGAGATGTAGGTGCCGATCGCGGGCACGAACTGGGCGACGAGCCCGGTCCAGATGCCCAGCGCCAACCACGACGGCAGCCCGATGATCAGGAAGAAGATGCCGCTGGTGGTGCCGTTGATGACCGCGAGCAGCACGCGCACGCTGACGTACCGACCCGTCTTCTCCGCGGTGGTGTCCCAGACGGCGACCGTGAGCTCCTGGATCCGCTGCGGGAAGAGCGAGGCGATCCACAGCCGCAGCCGCGGACCGTCCGCGGACAGGTAGAACGCGAACAGCACGAACATGAACAGGCTCGCGACCGCGCCGGCCACGGACCCGAGGATCGCGAGCACCCCGCCGGCGAGCGTCGCGGCATAGCCGGCGGCCTTCTCCGGCGTCAGGTTGAGGTTGGCGAGGATCTCCGCCAGCTCGTACTCGGTCCCCAGCGTGCGGTTGACCCAGTCGACCGTGCCCTCGATCAGGTTCGGCATGGCCTCGACGAGCTGGCCGACCTGCTCGACGAAGAGCTGACCGAACAGCGCCACGAAGATGACCAGGAACACGACGATCCCGAGCATCACGATCGCCGTCGCGGCGCCCCGGCGCATCCGGCGCGCCAACCAGCTCACCAGCGGGTCCATGGCGAGCGACGCGAACCAGGCCATCAGCACGGTGAACAGCAGCGTGCTGCCGCCCACGAGGATGAATCGGACCGTCAGGGCCACGAGGACGACCCCGAGCACGACGAAGCCGATGCGCCACACGTTGCCGGGATCGAGCATGATGCGGACGGTTCGGACGCTCTCGGGACGGGTTCGTGCGCTGGCGCGCATGGGTGCCTCCTGGGTTTCGCCCATGATGCTCTCGCATCGCACCCGATTCTCCGACCACGCCACCCTGACGACCCGCCCGGAGTTCGCGCCGGGCGGGTCCTGGCCCGCGTCGGGCCAGCGTGCGGTCAGGCTCGCGGGTCAGGCGTCGCGACGCCGGAGCAGGACCGCGGCGGTGGCCAGCAGGACGACGATCCAGCCCGCGAGCACGGCCATCCCGGCGCCCGCGGAGAGCAGACCGTCGGCCGGGGCCACCGAGGTGAACGCCGCGCCCGCGTTCGAGGGCAGGTACGGCACGAGCGCCTCGGCCCAGCTGTCGGGGAGCAGGAGCGGCAGGAGGTTCGGGGCCAGGAGCAGCAGCGTGAACAGCGCCCCGATGGCACCCGCGGCGTGCCGCAGGAGCGCGCCGAGCGCGAGCCCGAGCACGGCGATGGCCGCGAGGTAGACCCCCGTGCCCAGCACCGCCTGGCCCACGCCGGCGTCGGACAGCGAGGCGTTGGCGCCGTCGCCGAAGATGGCCTGGCCGACGAAGAACGCGGCATAGGTCCCGGGCACGGCCACCACGATGGCGACGACCGCGATCACGATCGCCTTGGCCGTCAGCACCGGGACCCGGCGGGGAACCGCCGCCAACGTGGCGCGGATCATGCCGCTCGAGTACTCCCCCGAGATCGCCAGGACCCCGAGGATCCCGAGGATGATCTGCGCCAGCCCGGCCCCGGCAAGGCTGAGGCTGGTCGGGTCGAGCCCGAGGGCGCCTTCACCCGGGCCACCCCCGCGGGCGGGCTCGATGTCGCCGGCCGCGACCGCCGCCGCGAGCGCGCCGAACCCGATGATGACCGCGAGTGCGACCGCGATCGTGATCCACGACGAGCGCAGGCTGGCGAACTTGAACCACTCCGCCCCGACCACCCGCGGCAGGGTCACCTTGAGCCGGCCGGTGTCGGCGCGACTCCGGAGGCCGGTCGCGGGCGCCGACACGGGCGCCGGGACGGTCGGGGGCTGCACAACGGTGGCGGTCATCGTGACGTCACTTCCTGTCGGGTGCCGGCGGGTTCGGGGGCGGGTGCGGTGGGCTCGTACTCGACCGAGTCGTGCGTGAGCTGCATGAACGCCTGCTCGAGCGAGACCTCCGTCGGGATCAGCGCGTGGACGGGTAGCCCGGCCGCGAGCGCACGATCACCGATGACGGCGGCCTCGAGCCCCGTGACCCGCAGCTCGCTCGGCCCCCCGGAGCTCTCGACCGTGACGCCGTCGTCGAGCAGGAGGCGCGCCAGCTCGCTCGCCCGCGGCGAGCGCACCCGCACCACGACGCCCGACGCCGCGCGCTGCATCTCGCTCACCGAGGTGTCGGCGATCAGCTCACCCCGGCCGACCACGATGAGGTGCTCGGCGACCAGGGCGATCTCGGAGATCAGGTGGGACGAGACGAACACCGTGCGGCCCTCGTCCGCGAGGGACTTGAGCAGGTTGCGGATCCACACGATCCCCTCGGGGTCGAGCCCGTTGACCGGCTCGTCCAGGATCACGACGTCGGGGTCCCCGAGCAGGGCCGCCGCGATGCCCAGCCGCTGGCCCATCCCGAGCGAGAACGCCCCCGCACGCTTGCGGCCGACGGTCGACAGGCCCACCAGGTCGAGCACCTCGGTGATCCGCCGGCGCGGGATCCCGGTCGTGGTCGCCAGGGCGAGCAGGTGGTTGTACGCGGAGCGCCCGGGGTGGATGGCGCGGGCCTCGAGCAGGGCGCCGACCTCGTGCAGCGGGGCGACGTGGTCGCGGTAGGGCTTCCCGCCCACGGTCACGGAGCCCGTGTCGGGCCGGTCCAGCCCGACGATCATGCGCATCGTGGTCGACTTGCCGGCCCCGTTGGGACCGAGGAAGCCGGTGACCACGCCAGGCCTGACGGTGAAGCTCAGGTCGTTGACGGCGGTCTTCTTGCCGTAGTTCTTCGTGACGTGCTCGACGACGATCATCGTGCCGTCACCGCGATGTGCAGGAGGTTCCTCATGGGATCCAGCCTGCGCGCCGCGGCCCGGTCACGGCATCGCCCCGCTGCAGTGTCTTCGCCGTCTTCGCCGCGGGAGCGCTACCGCCGCCGCAGTAGGCCGCTCTCGTAGGCGAGGACCACGAGCTGGGCGCGGTCGTGCGCGTCGAGCTTGGTCATCGCGTGGTTGACGTGGGTCTTGACCGTGTGGACGGAGATGACGAGGTGGTCGGCGATGCCATCGTTCGACCGCCCCTCGCCGACCAGGGCCAGGATCTCGCGCTCACGATCGGTCAGCGCGGCCAGGTCCACCTCCGGTCGATCGGGGTCCCGGCTCGCGCCCGCGATCGGCGCGGCGCCCGGAAGCCCCAGGACGCGCTCGATCAGCGACCGGGTCGCGACCGGGGAGAGCAGTGCATCCCCGCGAGCGACCACGCGGATGGCATCGACGAAGCCCTGCGGTTCGGCGCCCTTCCCCATGAAGCCGCTCGCCCCGGCCCGCAGCGCGTCGAGGACGTGCTCGTCGCTCTCGAACGTGGTCAGCACGAGCACCCGGACCCCGGCCAGCCGGGGGTCGGCGCAGATCGTGGCGGTCGCCTCGATGCCGTCCATCTCGGGCATGCGGATGTCCATCAGGACGACGTCGACCGCCCGGTCGCCCGCCACCTGCACCGCCTGCCGGCCCGTCGCTGCCTCCCCGACCACCTCGAAGTCGCTCTCGAGCTCGAGGATGCCCCGCAGGCCCGCCCGGATCAGGGGCTGGTCGTCCGCGATCACGATCCGGATCACGGCGCACCGACGGCAGCGGGAGGTACGGCGCCGGTCGGAGCGGCAGCGGTCGGAACGGCGGCGGTCGGGCGGTACGGGATGACGGCCGTCATCCGGAACGCACCGTGGCCGTCCGGTGCGGCGGACAGCGAGCCGCCGCATGACGCGGCACGCTCGCGCATGCCGATCAGCCCGTGCCCCGGTGCCACCAGGGTCCCCGGCGCGGGTGCGGACGCGGACGCGACCGGGTTGCCCACCGCGAGGGTGAGCGCGTCGGCCCCGTAGGTGAGGCTGAGGTCGGCGCGGGCGCCCGCGCCGTGCTTCGACGCATTGGTCAGCGACTCCTGGACGATCCGGAAGGCGGCGAGGTCGCACGCGCCGTCCAGGGGCTGCGGTCGTCCGGTCGCCCGGGTGCGCACCGTGAAGCCGGTCGCCGCGAACGTCGCCAGCAGGGCGTCGAGGCGGTCGAGCCCCGGCGCCGGTTCGGTGCCCGGCTCGAGCGGGTCGTTCGAGCGCAGCACCTGCAGCACCGCCCCGAGCTCGGCCAGCACGGTGCTCGCCGCGGTCTGCACGTGGGCGAGCGAGGTGTCGACGACGGCGGCGTCGCGCCCCGCGGCGCGGCGAGCCAGGCCCGCGTGGACGTTGATCACCGCGATGTGGTGCGCGACGACGTCGTGCAGCTCCCGCGCGATCCGCAGGCGCTCCTCCGCGATCCGGGCGCGCGCCTCCTGCTCGCGGGTGTCCTCCGCGCGCCGGGCGCGTTCGGCGAGCGCGTCGACGTAGGCGAGCTGGGTGCGCACGGCCACCCCGAGCGCGAACGCGAGCGCCGTCCACACGAGCACGATGAGCATCCGGGGTTCGGTCATCGGCCCGGGAGTCCGCGCACCGGCGGCCCCGAACAGCACGAGCGCCGCCACGAGGGCGGACGGCGCGGACACCCGGCGCGGGCGCACGCACGCCACCGTGAAGACGGCGATCCCGCTCGCGGCGACCAGCGGTGGGCTGAGCACGTCGGCGAGCACGGTGACGATCACCGCGCCCAGCGCCAGAGCGAGCAGCGCGACGGGCCAGCGGGTCCGGACGTAGACGGCCGCACCGACGATCAGCGACAGCCCGACGACGCCCGCCGCCGCGCCCACCGGGAGCTCCTTCTGCGCGACGTCGATGAGCGCCAGGACGGGGACGGCGGCGCTGAGCGCGACGTTGGCGACGAGCCGACCCCGTCCCGGACCGTCGGGGCCGACGAACCAGGGCAGCACCGCGACCCCGCCGTCGTCGTCCACCTTCCAGGGCCGACGCCGCGACGAGGCGGTCACGCGGGCGGGGCAGGCGTCATCGGCGGCGCGACGCCGAGCCACCACGGCCACCCGTGCCCCCAGGTCCGGTGCTCGACGAACCCGAGCGCGACCGCGGCCTCGCGCTCGAGGAACGAGTCAGCCAGCACCATGACCGGGGCGGGGCCGGGGACCGGCTGCGCGCGGGTCCAGGCGAGCGCGGCCCCGAGCAGCGCAGGGTCGGCGGTCCGGCTCGGGATGGCCCGGGAGATCTCGATCAGCACCCAACCCGGCGCGATGGCGGTCAGCGCGGCGAGCAGCTCCTTGCCCAGCTCGGCAGCACCGCGGTGCGGCGGCGTGAGCATCCCGAGCTCGTGGGCCAGGTCGCGCATGACGGCCGGCCGCGGCGGCAGCTGCGACGCCGGGATGGCGGTGACCGCACGCAGGATCGACCCGTCGGCCGCCTGCTCGACCCACAGCGCCCCGTGCTCGAGAGCGACCAGCGTCAGCAGCACCCGCGTGGCCCGCGACATCATCTCGGGCTCGATGTCCTCGGGCGGCGGACCCTCCTGGGTGATCCGCGCGATCGCCGGGATGTCGGACACACCCGCCTTGCGGATCGTGACCAGCCCGGGGGCGCCGACCGAACCGGGGTCGCCGGGTCGATCCGGTGCGTCGGTGCGGACCGGCCTTTCGACGAGGCGGGTCCGAGCGTCGGCGTCCAGGGGCTGCGGGGTCACGATCACCATGGCACCGATTCTCGCAGTGCCCGACGGCGGGTGTCGTCGCCCCAGGCGAGTAGAGGCGGTACCGCGGTCGCGGTACGCGGCCCGCGCCACCGGACCGGTCAGCTGTGCAGCTCGGCGAGCACCGCGTCGGTGAACACCGGCCAGGCCTGCGCGGCCCACGGACCGAAGTCGCGATCCGCGAGCGCGATGCAGCCCACCCCGGCCGCCGGGTCCACCCACGCGAACGTCCCGGCCTGACCGAAGTGCCCGAACGTGCGCGGCGAGCTCAGGGAGCCGGTCCAGTGCGGCTGCTTGCCGCCGCGGATCTCGAAGCCCAGCCCCCAGTCGTTCGGGGCCTGCCGGCCGAACCCGGGCAGCACGCCGGACAACCCGGGGAACGCGACGTCGGTCGCGGTGGCGATCGTGCTCGGGTCGAGCAGCGTGGGGCGCTGCAGCTCGGCGACGAACCGCACGAGGTCGGCCGCGGTCGAGGCCGCGCCGGCCGCAGGTGACCCCAATGTCGTCGTCGTCATCCCGAGCGGGGCCAGCACCGCCTCGCGCACGTAGTCGACGAAGCGGATCCCGGACCTCTGCTCGACGGTCTCGGCCAGCACCTCGAACCCGGCGTTGGAGTAGATCCGCCGCGCGCCGGGCGCCGCCCGGACCGTCCGCTGGGCGAAGTCGAGACCGGACGCGTGCGCCAGCAGGTGCCGCACCGTCGCGCCCGGCGGCCCGGCCTCGTCCGCCAGCGCGAGGGCCCCCTCCTCGACCGCGACGAGCACGGCGACGGCCGTGAGCAGCTTCGTCACCGACGCGAGCGCGAAGACCCGGTCCAGGTCACCGTGCGCACCCAGGACCGACCCGTCGGCGGCCACGACGACCGCCGCGGCATGGTCGACGGGCCACTGCTCGATCGTGCGAACGCTCTCCATGCCCTGACGATAGGCGGGCGGCGGCGGGTGCCCGCGCCACGGTCCGTCCGCACCGATACCGTGGAATGCCCCCGATGCCGGGACGAGTCACCGGCCACGACCGAAGGGACCAACCATGAGCGACGCGGTGCTGCAGACCTACCTGGCCGGGGTCGACGCCCGGGCCGTGCCCGTCGTCACCGCGCTCGACGACGTGATCCGGACCACGCACCCGGAGCTCGAGGCCGCGCTCAAGTACAAGATGCTGATGTACTCCCTGCACGGCGACTGGCGCACCTGGGTCTGCGCCCTCGACGTGACCGGCAAGGGCGTCGGCCTGCGGTTCCTGTACGGCGTGCTGCTCGACGATCCCCGTGCCGTGCTGCGCGCGGGCAGCTCCGTGCTCAAGACCTGGGACCTGGGCTTCGACGACGACGTCGACCCGGTCGCGGTCGGTGCGTACGTCGATGAGGCCGTCACGAAGTACGCCGCCTACAAGGCGAACCCCGACGAGATCCTGGCGTCCAGCCGGGCCACCGCCAAGCCCGCGCGGCCGCCTCGATCACGCGAGTGACCGGCCGACCGACGACGGCGAGCGGTCCGATCAAACTCCGTCGCGGCGGGCGCTCAAGTACGCCCTGCCCGAGCCGATGTAGGTCAGCGGGAGCACGCTCGTGGTCCCGTTCAGTGAAGCCCCGGATGACCCGCCGGCGGGTGCGCACGACGGCCTGAGAGCCCGCCGGGCGCCGACTCGCGCCGACGCCCGGCGAGGCGAGCGAGATGTGGAGAAGCACGTCGTGGGCACGGAGATTCTCGGATGTGCGGCGTCGATGATGTCGCTGATCCTGTGGTGGCCGCAGGCCGCCCGGGTGTGGAAGTTTCGGAACGACCCCGCGCAGCTCGCGGGGATCTCGCGCCTGGGCCAGCTGCTGCTGGTGCTGAGCGGATTGATCTGGATGACCTACGCGGTGCTCACCGGGTCCCTGTGGGTGGGCGTGTCCGTGTCGACCAACATCCCGCTCGGCCTGCTCACCCTCGCGATCCTGTCGCAGAGCCGCTGGCAGGAGTGCCCCGACGCGACCGTCCTCGCCGGCTCGCCGTTCGTGGCGTTGGCCTCCCCCGTCGGCGCGCTGGTCTAGCCCGCGTCTGGTCCAGCGGGCTCACAGGCGTCAGTCCAGGTCGAGGAGCGCGAGCACGGCCCTGTCGATCTGCTGCATCTGGTCCAGCGGCAGGTAGCCGACGTACTCCCCCAGTCGCGCCTGCGGATCCACTGCCGTCATCGCGTCGCAGACGGCCACCGTCTCGCCATGGTGCGGGATGGTCACCGCCGGCCTGAAGATGTACCGCTGCGCACGGGTGCTGGTGGGCACGACCAGCCAGGTGCTCAAGTGTTCGAGCCTGGACGACTGCACGACGACGGCGAACCGCGGTCCGCGCTGTTCGTGCCCCTTGGTTGAGGCTGCCTTCAGGACGAAGACGTCGCCTCTCATTCGCCGGTGAGGTCGCGCAGCAACGAGGCGACCTCCGCCCGATCCGCGGGGTCGGCAGCCGCCCGGCGTGCGTCGATCTCGGCCTGCCGGCGCCAGGTTTCCCTGCGGATCAGGGCAATGCCCTCGCGGACGAGGTCGTCAACGCTCTCGCGCCGCTCAGCGCTGAGCGCATTGAGCTCGTCACGGGTCGAGGTGCGGACACGGACCGTGGTCGTTTCACTCATGCAGGCAATCTACTTCACGTCTACACGATCCGCCGGGGCAGCCCGCCGAAGACTCGGATGCCCTGTGCTGAGCAGGCCCGTGCGAGCCGCCGCCTACGCTGTTCAAGGCCCCAACCGGACAGACCGCGTCACTCAACCCAGTGATCGAAAGGCAACGTGATGGCGAACCGCCTGGCCGCGTCCACGAGTCCGTACCTGCTCCAGCACGCTCACAACCCGGTCGACTGGTTCGAGTGGGGCGACGACGCGTTCGCCGAGGCGCGACGGCTGGACCGACCGCTGATGATCTCCGTCGGCTACGCCGCGTGCCACTGGTGCCATGTGATGGCGCACGAGTCGTTCGAGGACGACGCGACCGCCGCGTACCTCAACAGCCACTTCGTCAACGTCAAGGTCGACCGCGAGGAACGCCCCGACGTCGATGCGGTCTACCTCGCCGCGACGCAGGCCATGACCGGGTCAGGCGGGTGGCCGATGACCGTGTTCGCCCTGCCGACCGGCGAGCCGTTCTTCTGCGGGACGTACTTCCCGGCCGAACCGATGAGCGGGCAGGCGTCGTTCCGGCAGGTCCTCGAGGCGATCACCGCTGCGTGGCACGGTCGGCGGGACGAGCTCGTGGACAGCTCCGACGAGCTGCGCGCCGTGCTCGCGGAGCGTCCCGTCGCCGGGCCGGCGGGCGGCTTCCCGGCTCCCACGGAGCTCGAGCTCCAGCTGGGCGCGGCGCTGAGCCTCCTCGCGCGCCAGTTCGATCCCGCGCACGGGGGGTTCGGCCGGGCGCCGAAGTTCCCGCCGTCGATGGTGCTCGAGTGGCTGCTGCGCCGCGCGGCACGGACCGGGGATGCCCGCCCGCTCGCGATGGCGGAGCACACGCTCGAGGCGATGGCCCGCGGGGGGATCTACGACCAGCTCGGTGGCGGGTTCGCGCGCTACTCGGTCGACGAGCGGTGGGTCGTGCCGCACTTCGAGAAGATGTTGTACGACAACGCGCTGCTGCTACGCGTCTACGCGCACTGGTGGCGGGCGACCGGCTCGCCGCTGGCCCGGCGCGTGGTCGAGGAGACGGCCGGGTGGCTGATCCGCGACCTCGGCACCCCCGAGGGAGGTTTCGCGTCCTCGCTGGACGCCGACAGCGAGGGCCACGAGGGGACCTACTACGTGTGGACCCCGGCCCAGCTCCGGGAGATCCTCGGGCCCGACGACGGCCCGTGGGCCGCGGGGCTGTGGTCGGTCACGCCGGTCGGCACGTTCGAGCGGGGCTCGTCGGTGCTGCAGCTGCTGTCCGATCCGGACCCCGTCGACGGCGGGCGGTACGGGTCCGTCCGCGAGCGCCTGAGCACCGCCCGCGACCGGCGGGTGCGGCCCGCGCGTGACGACAAGGTCGTGGCGGGGTGGAACGGCCTGGTGATCGCGGCGCTGGCCGAGGCCGGCGCCCTCCTGGACCGGCCCGAGTGGGTCGCGGCGGCGACGACGGCCGCGGAGCTGCTCGTGCGGGTGCACCTGCGACCCGCCGCGCCCGGCCCGCGGCCGGGGTCTGCCCGGCCGCGGCTGGTCCGCACCTCCCGGGCCGGTCGCGCGGGCACGTCGGCCGCGGTGCTGGAGGACTACGCCGACGTGGCCGAGGGCCTGCTCGCCCTGGCGGCCGTCACGTCGGACGACCGGTGGCGCACCCTTGCCGGCGAGCTGCTCGACACCGTGCTCACCGAGTTCCGGGACGAGGACCGCGGGTTCTTCGACACCGCGGCCGACGAGACCGACCCGGTGCTGGCGCGGATCCGCCGACCGCGCGATCCGGCGGACGGCCCGGCCCCGTCGGGTGCGGCCGCGGCGGCCGGCGCCCTGGTGACCTCGGCCGCGCTGACGGGATCGACCCCGCACCGGATCGCCGCCGAGCAGGCGCTCACCGAGATCCTCGGCCTGGCCGAGCAGTACCCGCGCGCGGCCGGTTGGGGGCTCGCGATCGCCGAGGCGATCGCGGACGGGCCGCGCACGATCGCCGTCGTCGGCCCCTGGACCCACGAGGCGACCCGGGCGCTGCACCGCTCGGCGCTGCGAGGCACGGCGCCCGGGGCGGTCGTCGCCGTCGGCGACCCCGACGACAGCGCCCCGCTCCCCGCGATCCTGGTCGACCGACCGCTGGTGGCGGGCCGACCGGCGGCCTACGTCTGTCGCGACGGTGTGTGCGGTCTGCCGATCACGGCGGCCGACGTGCTCGCCCGGAGCCTCGGCGCGCGCGTGGGCGAGGGTGACGCGGGCGAGGGTGACGCGAGCTAGCTGTTCTCGGCCGCGATCCGGGCCCGGCAGGCCGCGCACAGCCCGAACAGCTCCATGGTGTGCTCGATCTCGGTGAACCCGTGCGCAGCGCCGACCTTCGTCGCCCAGGCCTCCACGCTCGGCCCGTCGATCTCGACCGCCGTGCCGCACGAGCGGCAGACCAGGTGATGGTGATGGGCGCGCTTGTCGCAGCGGCGGTAGAGCGCCTCGCCCTCGCCCGAGCGCAGGACGTCGACGTCGCCGGTCTCGCTGAGCGCCTGCATCGCGCGGTAGACGGTCGCGAGCCCGACCGTCGAGCCCTTCGCGGTCAGCAGGTCGTGCAGCTGCTGCGCGCTGCGGAACTCCTCGACGTCATCGAGGAGCTCGATGATCGCGGCGCGCTGACGCGTGTTCCGCTGCTGCACCGCCACGACCCCAGCTCCCTCATCCGTTCGCCACTGCATCGGTGGATCTGTCGGGTTGACATGCTAGCTCCCGCGCTCGGGACCGAGGCCGGTCGGGCACCGCGCACCGCATCCCAGCCCCGCGCCTGGCATTGTGTGCCCATGCAGATCTGGCCTGGACACCCTTACCCGCTCGGCGCGACGTACGACGGCGCGGGCACGAACTTCGCCCTCTTCTCCGAGGCGGCCGACAAGGTCGAGCTCTGCCTGATCGCCGAGGACGGTGCCGAGACCCGCATCGAGCTGCGCGAGGTCGACGCGTTCGTGTGGCACTGCTACCTGCCCGAGCTGGCCCCCGGTCAGCGCTACGGCTACCGCGTCTGGGGCCCGTACGACCTGCCCAACGGGAACCGCTGCAACCCGAACAAGCTCCTGCTCGACCCGTACGCGAAGGCGATCGACGGTCAGATCGACGGCGACGAGTCGCTGTTCTCCTACCGGTTCGACGCCCCGGACGAGCGCAACGACGACGACTCCGCCGGGCACACCATGACGTCGGTCGTGGTCAACCCCTACTTCGACTGGGGCTACGACCACCCGCCGCAGCACGACTACCACGTGAGCGTCATCTACGAGGCTCACGTCAAGGGCCTGACCCAGCTGCACCCCGACGTCCCCGAACGGCTGCGCGGCACCTACGCCGGCATGGCCCACCCGGCGATCATCGAGCACCTCACCAAGCTCGGGATCACCGCGATCGAGCTCATGCCCGTGCACCAGTTCGTCAACGACCCGCACCTCGTCGACAAGGGCCTGTCGAACTACTGGGGCTACAACACGATCGGGTTCTTCGCCCCGCACAACGGCTTCGCCGCGTCCGCGCAGCCCGGCCAGCAGGTGCAGGAGTTCAAGTCGATGGTCAAGACCCTGCACGAGGCGAACATCGAGGTCATCCTCGATGTGGTCTACAACCACACCGCCGAGGGCAACCACCTCGGCCCGACGCTGTCGATGCGTGGCATCGACAACGCCGCGTACTACCGGCTCGTCGACACCGACAAGGCCCACTACTTCGACACCACCGGCACCGGCAACTCGCTGCTGATGCGCCACCCGCACGTGCTCCAGCTGATCATGGACTCGCTGCGGTACTGGGTCACCGAGATGCACGTGGACGGCTTCCGGTTCGACCTCGCCTCGACGCTGGCCCGCCAGTTCCACGAGGTCGACCGGCTCTCGGCGTTCTTCGACATGGTCCAGCAGGACCCGGTCATCAGCCAGGTCAAGCTGATCGCGGAGCCGTGGGACCTGGGCGACGGCGGCTACCAGGTCGGCGGCTTCCCGCCCCTGTGGAGCGAGTGGAACGGCGACTACCGCGACACCGTCCGGGACTTCTGGCGTGGCGAGCCGTCCACGCTGGGCAAGTTCGCCAGCCGGGTCACCGGCTCGTCCGACCTGTACGAGCACACCGGCCGCAAGCCCATCGCGTCGGTCAACTTCATCACCGCGCACGACGGGTTCACGCTCGCCGACCAGGTGTCGTACAACGAGAAGCACAACGACGCCAACGGGGAGGGCGGGGCCGACGGCGAGAGCCACAACCGCTCCTGGAACTGCGGCGCCGAGGGCCCCACCGACGACCCCACGATCAACGCGCTGCGCGCCCGCCAGCAGCGCAACTTCCTCACCACGCTGCTGCTCTCCCAGGGCGTGCCGATGCTCGCCCACGGCGACGAGCTCGGCCGCACCCAGCAGGGCAACAACAACGTGTACGCCCAGGACAACGAGCTCTCCTGGGTGCACTGGGACCTCAGCCCCGCCCAGCAGGAGCTCCTCGACTTCACCCGCCGCGTGGTCCACCTGCGCCGGGACCACCCGGTGCTCCGCCGCCGCCGGTTCTTCGCCGGCCAGCCCGATCGGCACGACGAGTCCGACCTGCGCGACATCGCCTGGCTCGAGCCCTCGGGCGAGCCCATGCAGCAGGAGGCCTGGCAGCTGTTCCACGCCCGCGCCGTCATGGTCTTCCTCAACGGCGACGCGATCAGCGAGCCCGACCTGCGGGGCGAGGAGATCGTCGACGACAGCTTCCTGGTCATGTTCAACGCGAGCGACCGGGAGCTGACGTTCGTCGTGCCGCCGCCCTCCTTCGGCGCCACCTGGACCTGTGTCCTGGACAGTGGCCACAGCCTGGAGAACGGGCAGACGGTCACCACGAACTCACCGGTCCAGGTGGCCGCGCGCAGCACCGTGGTGCTGACCCGGCTGGCCGGTGCCGCCGGCGTCGAGGCGGCGGCGGCCACCGTGTCCGAGGCCACCGCCCTGGCTGAGGCCGCGGGCGCCGGTGCCGCAGCGGCGGGCGCGGCAGCAGCCGAGGCCGAGGCCGCCGCCGTGAGCCCGCCGACCGAACCGCCGACGACGGCCGCCAAGGCACCGCGGCGCCGCGCGACGAAGAAGGCCAAGCCCAAGGCCGACGACGCGGCCGGCACCGACCCGACGGAGGTGGCGTGAGCGACGCGCCGGAGGGCACCCAGGCCGGCTCGGCCCGGCGGCGGCCCGGCCCCGGCCGACCGGTCCCGGTCTCGACCTACCGGCTGCAGCTCGGCAGCGACCTCACCCTGGACGACGCCGC
The DNA here is from genome assembly GCF_004168625.1 of Pengzhenrongella frigida. Lineage (GTDB taxonomy): Bacteria > Actinomycetota > Actinomycetes > Actinomycetales > Cellulomonadaceae > Pengzhenrongella > Pengzhenrongella frigida. The sequence goes on along the minus strand of NZ_SDWW01000034.1, from coordinate 27,080 downwards.
CGCGCTCGTCCCGTACCTCGCGGACCTGGGCGTCACGCACGTCTACCTCTCCCCCGTGCTGACCGCCGCGCCCGGCTCGACGCACGGCTACGACGTCGTCGACCACACCGAGATCGCGCCGCTGCTGGGCGGGCGGGCGGCCCTCGACCGGCTCGCCGCCGCGGCCCACGGGCGCGGGCTCGGGCTCATCCTCGACATCGTGCCCAACCACATGGCCGTGCCGACCCCGGTCTGGCACAACCGCGCGCTGTGGTCGGTGCTGAGCGACGGTCCCGAGTCCGAGTACGCCGCGTGGTTCGACGTCGACTGGTCGGCGGGCGAGGGTGCGCTGCTCATGCCGGTCCTGGGCGACCGGATCGGGGCCGTGCTCGCTTCCGGCGAGCTCGTCCTGGACCGCGCGGTCATCCCGGGGCACGAGGACGCCGGCGAGATCGACGTGCTCCGCTACCACGAGCACGTCTTCCCGGTCCGGACCGGCACGGCCGCCCTCCCGCTGGGCGAGCTCGTCGACCGCCAGCACTACCGCCTGGCCTACTGGCGGGTCGCGGACGAGGAGCTCAACTACCGGCGGTTCTTCGACGTCGGCACGCTCGCGGCCATCCGCGTGGAGGACCCCGAGGTCTTCGACGCGTCCCACGCCCTGGTCCTCGAGCTCCTTGCCGCCGGCATCATCGACGGCCTGCGCATCGACCACCCCGACGGCCTGGCCGACCCGGGCGGATACCTCTCGCGCCTCGCGGACGCGACCGACGGCGCCTGGGTCGCCGTCGAGAAGATCCTGGCCGGCGACGAGGAGCTCCCCGCCGACTGGGTCACCGTCGGCACCACCGGCTACGAAGGCCTGTGGCGGCTGCAGTCGACGTTCACGGACCCGGGCGGCGCCACGACCCTGGGCGCCCTCATGCACCGGATCACCGGAGACAGCCCGGCCGATCTGCCCCGCATCATCGACCAGGCCAAGCGCGAGATCGTCGACGGCGCCCTGTACGCCGAGGTCCACCGGCTCACCGAGCTCGCCGCCAGCATCTGCCGGGACGACCTGCGGCTGCGGGACCACACCTGGCGAGCCCTCCAGGACTGCCTGATCGAGCTGCTGGTCGCCTTCGACCGGTACCGCGCCTACGTCGTGCCCGGCGAGGCGATGCACCCTGCGAGCGCCGAGGCCCTGGGCGCGGCGGCCGAGATCGCCCGGGCGCGGCTGACACCGGAGCGGTCCGCCACCATGGATGTGCTCGTGGACCTGCTGATGGGCCGCGAGGCCGGCAGCGCCGGGCGCACCCGCGGTGCCCGCCGGGACGAGCTCGTGGTCCGGTTCCAGCAGACCTGCGGGGCCGTCATGGCCAAGGGGGTCGAGGACACCGCGTTCTACCGCTGGACGCACGAGGTCGGGCTGTGCGAGGTCGGCGGCGAGCCGAGCCGGTTCTCGTTCCGGCTCGAGGAGCTGCACGCCTGGGCCGCGCGCGCCCAGTGGCAGACGCCGGTCGGCATGACCACGCTGTCCACGCACGACACCAAGCGCGGCGAGGACACCCGCAACCGCCTCGGGGTGCTCACCGAGCTGTCCACCGAGTGGGCGGTGCTGGTCGACGACCTGCGGGCCGCGAGCGCGGGCTACCGCACCGCCCTGCTCGACGGGCGGACCGAGAACCTGCTCTGGCAGACCCTCGCGGGCACCTGGTCCGAGGACGGCCCGATCGCCACCGGCCGGGTCACCGAGTACCTCATCAAGGCGGCCCGGGAGTCCAAGGACCGGACCCGCTGGACCGCGCCCGACGAGGCCTACGAGGCGGCGCTGATCGAGGTGGCGACGCGCGCCCTCGCCGACCCGAAGGTGGCCGAGCTGTTCGGCGACTGGGTCGCACGCACGGCGGTCGGGGTCCAGGTGGCCACCCTCGGCACCAAGCTGGTGCAGCTGACCATCCCCGGCGTGGCCGACGTCTACCAGGGCACGGAGGTGCCCACGCTCACCCTGGTCGACCCGGACAACCGTCGCCCGGTCGACCACGACGCGCTGGCCGCCCGGCTCGCCCGGCTCGACACCGGGACGACCCCGCGCGACCTGGCCGACGAGAAGCTGCTCGTCACCTCGCGGGCCCTGCGCCTGCGCCGGGACCTGCCCGAGGCGTTCATCGGGACGCACGCGGGGTACACCCCGCTCGCGACCTCGACCGGCCACGCGTTCGCGTTCGCACGCACCGTGGACGGCGCCCCGCAGGTCGTCACGCTCGCCACCCGGCTCGCCGTCGGCCTCGACCGGCTGCGCGGCTGGGCCGGGCACACCATCGCACTGCCGGAGGGTGACTGGGTCGACGTGCTCTCGGACCGCGTCGTCACCGGCGGCGTGCAACCCATCGCCCCGCTCCTCGAGCGGCTCCCGGTGGCGCTCCTCGTGCGAGCCGGACTGTGACGGCCTTCCGCCCGTTCGTCTGGGCCCCCGACGCGGTCTCGGTCGACCTCGACCTGGGCCCGGCCCCGTCCGGGCCGACCAGCGCACCGGTCGCGCTCGTGCGCGGCGACGGCGGCCGGTGGCACCTGCCCGACGACGCCCCCGGGCTCGCCCACGGCACGGACTACGCGTTCGCGGTCGACGGCGGCCCGCCGCGTCCCGACCCCCGATCCGCCTGGCAGCCGGCCGGCGTGCACGCGGCCAGCCGGGTCTTCGACACCGCCGCCTTCGCCTGGCCGGACACCGTCTGGGCCGGCCGGGACGTCCGCGACTCGGTCATCTACGAGCTGCACGTCGGGACGTTCACCCCGGCCGGCACCCTCGACGCCGCCATCGAACGGCTCGACCACCTCGCCACCCTCGGGATCGACCTGATCGAGCTCATGCCGCTGGCCGCCTTCGAGGGCACGCACGGCTGGGGGTACGACGGCGTCGACCTGTACGCGGTGCATGAGCCGTACGGCGGTCCGGCCGCGCTGCAGCGCTTCGTCGCCGCCGCGCACGTGCGCGGGCTCGCGGTCTGCCTGGACGTGGTCTACAACCACCTCGGGCCCTCCGGGAACTACCTCGACACGTTCGGCCCGTACTTCACCGAGACGCACCACACCCCGTGGGGTCGCGCGGTCAACCTCGACGGCCCCGGCGCGGACGAGGTCCGGCGGTGGATCTGCGACAACGCGCTGCGGTGGCTGCGCGACTTCCATCTCGACGCGCTGCGGCTGGACGCCGTGCACGCGCTGGTCGACGACTCGCCCCGGCACCTCCTGGCGCAGCTCTCGGACGAGGTCGCCGAGCTCTCGCGCGCCGTCGGGCGGCCGCTGTCGCTCATCGCGGAGTCGGACCGCAACGACCCGGCGACGGTGACCCCGGTCGCCAGTTCGGGCCTGGGCATGACCGCCCAGTGGGCCGACGACGTCCACCATGCCATCCACGCGCTGCTCACCGGCGAGCGTCAGGGCTACTTCGCCGACACCGGGACCCCTGCGGCGCTGACCGCGGCCCTCACCCGCGTCTTCGTGCCCGACGGCGGCTGGTCCGGGTTCCGGGGCAAGCCCTGGGGCGCGCCGGTGCCCGCGGACCTGGACGGGCACCGGTTCGTCGTGTTCGGCTCCGACCACGACCAGGTCGGCAACCGCGCCCTCGGCGACCGGCCCTCCGACCACCTCGACGCGGGTGCGCTCGCCGCCTCGGCCGCCCTCGTGCTGACCTCGCCGTACACCCCGATGATCTTCATGGGCGAGGAGTGGGGCGCCCGCACGCCCTGGCTCTACTTCACCGACCACTCCGACCCCGATCTGGCCGAGGCGGTCCGGGTCGGGCGCCGCGCCGAGTTCGCCACGCACGGCTGGGCGGAGCTGTACCCGAGCGTCGCGATCGACGGCACGCTGGACGTGCCCGACCCGCAGTCCCCGGCGACCCTCGCGGCCAGCCGGCTGGACTGGGACGAGCCGGCCCGGCCCGCGAGCGCCCGCCTGCTCGACTGGTACCGCGAGCTGATCACGCTGCGCCGGACCGTGGCCGACCTCGGCAGCGGCGACCGCCGCCGGACGAGCGTGCGGTGGGACACCACCGCCGGCTGGGCCACCCCGGCGGACGCGTCCTGGATCGTGGTGCACCGCGGCGACGTCCGGGTCGTGGTGAACCTGTCCGCGGAGGAACGGCGGGTCCCGCTCGAGCTGTCGGGGACCGGCCAGGTGCTCGCGAACTGGGGTGCGGCGTTCCTCGCGAACGGCGACGCCGTCCTGCCCGGGCGCTCGGTCGCCGTCGTCGGGCACCAGGGACCGCCCGAACAATAGGCTCGACCAAAGAGCAACCCGGGGAGGAACCATGGCCAAGGACGGTTGGACCAGGCCCGCACGCGAGGCGCTTCGGCCGGACCGGGGCTTCCGCCTGGCGGACCTCGACCCGTCGTCGACCCCGGGCTGGAAGGGCGACTCGGAGGACGCCGAGGCCCGGCTGGCCGAGGTCGGCCTCGAGCTCGCCGAGCTCCAGGAACGCCTCTTCGCGCAGAGCCGGACCGGGGGCAGCCGCTCGGTCCTGCTCGTGCTGCAGGGCATGGACACCTCCGGCAAGGGCGGGATCGTGCGGCACGTCATCGGCTACGTCGAGCCGCAGGGCGTCACGCACCGGGCGTTCGGGGTGCCGACCGAGCAGGAACGCGCGCACCACTACCTGTGGCGGATCGGGCAGGCGCTCCCCGAGCCCGGCCGGATCGGCGTCTTCGACCGCTCGCACTACGAGGACGTGCTCGTGGTGCGCGTGCACGACCTCGTCCCGCCGACCGTCTGGGGTGCGCGCTACGAGGAGATCAACGACTTCGAGAAGGACGTGGTCGACTCCGGCACGACGGTGGTGAAGGTCGCCCTGGTCATCTCCCCGGACGAGCAGCGGGCCCGGTTGCGCGAGCGGCTGGACCGCGAAGACAAACGCTGGAAGTACAAGCCCGGTGATCTGGACGAGCGCGTGCTCTGGCCCCGGTACACCGAGGCCTACCAGGCGGTGTTCGACCGGACCAACACCGATCGTGCGCCGTGGTTCGTGATCCCGGCCGACCGCAAGTGGTACGCCCGGCTCGCCGTCGCCGAGCTGTTGACCCAGGCGCTGCGCGATCTCGACCCCCGCTGGCCCCCGGTCACGTTCGACGTCGAGGCCGAGAAGGACCGGCTGGACGCCCAGGTGCTCTGACCCGGCCCTGCCCGGTACGCGTGACCGTCCGCTACGCCGCCGACGTGGGCCGGGTCCCCGCCCGCCCCTGCTCGGCGAGCGCGCCGAGCCGCGACAGGGCGCGGTAGTACTTCTTGCGGTAGCCGCCCTGCAGCATGGCCGGGGTGAACAGCCCGTGCTCCCCGGTGCCGCCGAGCAGGACCGGCACGTCGCGGTCGTAGAGCCGGTCGACCAGCACGACCAGCCGCAGCGCGGCGTTCTGGTCGGTGACCGGGGCCACCCCGGTCAACCCGACGAGCGAGACGTCGTCGAGCAGGGCGCCGTACCGGCTGGGGTGCACCGCCGCGAGGTGGCCGAGCAAGGTCGCGAAGTCGTCGAGCGTCGCCGCCGGGTCGCCCAGCACGGCCGCGCGCACGACGGCGTCGGGCAACGGGCTCGCGTCGGTGACCGTCGCGCGGTGGCGGTAGTCCTCACCGTCGATGCGGAGCACCTCGAAGCGGGCCGCCATCGCCTGGATCTCGCGCAGGAAGTCCTCCGCGGCGAACCGGCCCTCGCCGAGCGAGTCCGGCAGCGTGTTCGAGGACGCCGCCAGCGCGACCCCGCGGTCCGCGAGCTCCCGCAGGAGCCGCGACATCAGCACGGTGTCCCCCGGGTCGTCCAGCTCGAACTCGTCGATGGCGACCAGCCGGTTGGTCGCCAGCGCCTCGACGGTCGCGGCGAACCCGAGGGCCCCCACGAGGTTCGTGTACTCCACGAAGGTCCCGAAGGCGGCGTCGGCCGGGCCGACGGCGTGCGCCATGGCGGCCAGCAGGTGGGTCTTGCCGACCCCGAACCCGCCGTCCAGGTACACGGCCGGCGGCGCCGCCCGACGCCGGCGGGTGCGCCAGGAACCACCGGCCGCGACGCTGATCACCTCGGCCACGACGCGCAGCCGCGTGACGGCGGCCAGCTGGCTGTCGAAGGCCGGATCCGGCCGGTAGGTGTCGAACGACTCCCCGGCGAAGTGGCGCGGCGGAACCAGCTCACCCAGCAGCCGGGCGGTGGGGACCCGCGGTCGCCGCTCCGCGAGACTGGCAGGAGCGGGGCTGCCGACGTCGGTGAGGGTCACGATCAGCGAGCCTAAGCCCGGCTCCCCCGCGCCCGGGCCACCCCCGGTCGGACCTAACCTGGGGCCATGTCCGATCACCAGCCGCCCGGGCTCGACGTCCTGCTCCCGCTCGCCCGTGCCGGCGAGCACCTGCCGGCCGACCCCGGCGAACGCGCGCTGATCGCGCTCTACCCCCACCCGCCGGCGTCGTCGGGCACGGCCGCGTCGTCGGGCCCTGCTGCGTCCTCAGGCAAGGCCGTGTGGCTGCGGGTGAACATGATCTCCAGCCTCGACGGGGCCGCCACCGGCGCGGACCGCCGCTCCGGGACGATCAACGGCGACGCGGACCTGCGGGTGTTCGGCGTGCTGCGCGCCGCTGCCGACGTCGTCCTCATCGGCGCGGGGACCGCCCGGGCCGAGGGCTACGGCTCGATCGACGTGCCCGCGCAGCTCGCCGCGTCCCGGGCGGCGCGAGGCCAGCGCGCCGCGCTGGAGCTCGCCGTGGTCAGCGGCACCGGGGAGCTCCCGGCCGCCCTGCTCGACTCGGACCACCCGCCGCTGGTGGTCACCATCACCGACCGGCCCGACCTCGAGGCCCTCCGGGCCCGGATCGGCGCCGACCGGGTGATCGTCGCGGGCACTGGCCGGGTGGACCTGCCCGCCGCGCTCGCGGCGCTCGCCGACCGCGGCCTGGTGCGGGTGCTCGCCGAGGGCGGCCCCCGCCTGCTGGGCCAGCTGCTGACGGCCGGGCTGGTCGACGAGCTCTGCCTGACGTGGAGCCCCCTGGTCGTCGGTGGTCCCGCGCCGCGGGTCGTCGACGGGGCCCCGTGGTTCGTCCCCGCCCTCGCCGCGACCCCGGCCCACCTCTTGCACGCCGACGCGGTTCTGCTCGGTCGGTGGCTCCTCTAGGCTCGTCAGGTGACCGACCCCACGAGCGCGCCCGCCGACCCGAACTCCACCGTCCCGCAGCCGCCGGCCGACGCCAGCACGATCGTCGTGCTGACCGAGGACACCCTGCTCGACGCCGACGTCGCGCACGTGCTGGAGCTGCACGGCGACCCCGCGCTGATCTACCGGGTGCTCGTCCCGGCCGACACCGAGCGCAACATGCTCGTGTCGTTCGTCGACCACCTCGGCCTCGGCGAGCTGCGTGAGGCGCTCTCCGACGTCCTGCGGCGCGAGCCGAAGCCCACCGAGGCCAAGGCCGAGGCCGCCGAGCAGCTCGCGGCGAGCGTCGCGGCGTTCACCGCGGCCGGGGCGACGGCCGAGGGCCTGATCGTCGAGGACGACCCGCTGCCGGCCCTGCGTGCCGAGGTCGCCGCCGGGATCGTGCGCGAGATCGTCGTGGTCACCTACCCGCACGCCGTGGAGGACACCTTCCACCGCGACTGGGCCTCGCGGGCCCGCGAGACGCTGCAGGTCCCCGTCCTGCACCTGTACTCGGGCACCAGCGAGCTGGGCTGATCCGGGGCTGAGCCGGCACCCGGCCCGGGTTCAGAACCCGGTCGACGTCGGCCGGGGGTAGTAGGTCCGGAACTTGCGGACCTGATTGACCAGCGCCGCCGCCACGTACGCCCGACGGCGCAACGACCGGTCCCCGCGGTAGCGCAGCGGGTGCACGACGTCGCCCGCCTTGACCAGGGCACGCACCCGCGCGTTGAGCGCGGGGTCGAGCACGTACCGCAGCAGCAGGCGGTGCGGCAGGATCGAGTACAGCACCTGCCGGTCGACCACGACGGGCTCGACCGCGAGGCCGTCGACCCGGTCGCCGACCAGGAACCGCATGGGGTTCGCGCCCGCCGCGGTCAGGTAGTAGTTGTTGCGCCCGATCCGAGGGTTGACCTCGAAGAACCGGTAGGTCCCGTCGCGAGGGTCGACCTTCACGTCGAAGTTCGCGAACCCGATGTAGCCCGTCGCGGTGAGGAACGTCCGCGCCTGCTCGAGCATCGGGTCGATCCGCTGCGTGATCATCGCCGCGGGGTTGCCCAGCCCCGACGGGGTGTGCTCCTCGATCAGCACGTGCGCCGAGCACAGCAGCGTGATCGCGCCGCGGCTGTCGACGTACGCCGTGATGGACCGCATGTGCGTGTCGTCCCCGGGGACGAGGTCCTGCACCACGAACCGCCCCCGGAAGCCGGCCGCCGCCAACGACACCCACAGGGCGTCGAGCTCGGCGGGCGACGCGATCTCGAAGACCTTCTTCTTGCCGTCGAAGTGCACGTCCTGGTAGTCGGCACTGCTCGCCGCCTTGGCGATGAGCGGGTAGTCGAGGTCGACCGCCACCGGCTGCCAGCCCGCCTCGCCCGCCCCGGCGAAGTCCTGCACGATCGTGCGGGGCACGTCGATGCCCAGGTCCGCGCAGATCTCGGCGAAGGTCGCCTTGTCCGAGATCCGGTCGAGCAGGTCGCCCGAGAGGAACGGCACGATGTAGTGCGGCTCGAGGCGCGCGCGGTGACGTACCACGACGCGCACGAGCCAGTCCGAGTTGGCCAGGAGCACCAGACGACGACCGGGGTGCTCCGCCGCGAGCTCGACCAGGCGATCGACCATGTGCTCGGGCGTCGCGTCGGGCCCGAGCAGCACGTTGTCGATGATCTGGGACCGCGCGACCGGTCCCAGCGCCGCACCGCTGACCACGATCGAGCGCACGCCGTACGCCTCGTGGAAGGACCGGGCAAGGGCGTACACGCCGATGTCAGCGCCGAGGATGACCGGCAGCAGCGGCGCGGTGCCGCGCTCTGTCGCGGCCGCGTCGGTGGCGTCGGGCGCAGGGACGGCCGCGCTCACAGGGCGGTCTCGCTGCGGTCGCCGGTCCATTCGGTGTGGAAGGTGCCCGCGCGGTCCACGCGCCGGTAGGTGTGCGCGCCGAAGAAGTCCCGCTGGGCCTGGATCAGGGCCGCGGGCAGCCGCTCGGCCCGCACCCCGTCGTAGTACGACAGCGACGAGGAGAACCCGGGGGTGGGCACCCCGTGCAGCGCGGCCGCGGCCACGATCCGGCGCCACGCCCCGACGCCGTCGTCCATCACCCCGGTGAAGTACGCGTCGGCGAGCAGCAGCGGCAGGTGCGCGTCGCGCTCGTAGGCCTCGGTGATCCGGTTCAGGAACCGGGCCCGGATGATGCACCCGCCCCGCCAGATCCGCGCCATCGCACCGCGGTCGACGTCCCAGCCGAACTCGGCCGACGCCGCGGCGATCTGGTCGAAGCCCTGCGAGTACGCCACGACCTTCGACGCGTACAGCGCCAGGCGCACGTCCTCGATGAACGCGGCCCGGTCCTCGGGCGCGATGTCCCACGCCGCGGCGTGCGCGGGCAGCACCCCGACCGCGGCGGCGCGCTGCGGCACCGACCCCGACAGGGCGCGGGCGAAGGTGGCCTCGGCGATGCCGGTGATCGGCACGCCCAGGTCCAACGCGTTCTGCACCGTCCAGCGCCCGGTGCCCTTCTGCTCGGCCTGGTCCAGCACGACGTCGACGAACGCCGCGCCGGTGACCGGGTCGGTGTGGGCCAGCACGTCGGCGGAGATCTCGATCAGGAACGACTCCAGGTCCCCGGTGTTCCACTGCGCGAAGATCTCACTGATCTGCGCCGCGGTGGCGCCCAGGCCCAGGCGCAGCAGGTCGTACGCCTCGGCGATGAGCTGCATGTCGGCGTACTCGATGCCGTTGTGCACCATCTTCACGAAGTGCCCGGCCCCGTTGGCGCCCACGTACGTGCAGCACGGCACCCCGTCGACCTGCGCCGCGATGCTCTCGAGGATCGGGCCCAGGACCGCGTAGGACTCCGGCGAGCCGCCGGGCATGATCGACGGGCCGTTCAGCGCACCCTCCTCACCGCCCGAGACCCCCGTGCCCACGAAGTGCAGCCCGTGCGCGGCCAGCTCGGCCTCGCGGCGGATCGTGTCCGGGAAGTGCGCGTTGCCCGCGTCGATCACGATGTCGCCCGCGGCCAGCAGCGGGACCAGCTCGGCGATCACCGCGTCGGTCGGCCCCCCGGCCTTGACCATGATCACGACCTTGCGCGGCACCGCCAGCGACGCCACGAAGTCCGCCATCGACTCCGACGCCACGAACGTGCCCTCGGTGCCGTGGTCGGCGACCAACGACGCCGTCTTCGCATACGACCGGTTGTGCACCGCCACCGTGTACCCACGCCGAGCGAAGTTCCGAGCCAAGTTCCGACCCATCACGGCCAGGCCAGTGACACCGATCTGCGCAGTTGCGGACATGCGGGGAGCTCCTTCGTCGCGGGGCAAGCTGAGCGGCCAGCCTAACGGCGACACGCCGTGAACCCCTCGGGAGCCCAAAGCCTGGGCCATGGGTGCCCGCGCGCCTACGCTCACACTCGTGATCAACTCTGGTCCGGCGCAGGTTCCCGCGGAGTTCGCGCGGGCGCTGCATTCGCTGCGCGCGACCCGGGTGCGCACGGAGGTCCACCTCGAGGAGGTGCCCGGACCGGGACGGGTCGCACCGTTCAGCGTGGCGCTCACCGCCGAGGTCGTCGATCCGCACACCGACGACGAGCTCGCGTCGGGCCGGTTCGTCGTCCTGCACGATCCCGCCGGCCAGGAGGCGTGGGACGGGACGTTCCGGCTGGTGACCCTCGTCCGCGCGCGGCTCGAGGCTGAGCTGGGGGCCGAAGACCTGCTCGCGGAGGTCGCCTGGACCTGGTTCGCCGACGCCCTCGCCGACGCCGGTGTGCACCCCCGCGCCGCCGGGGGGACGGTCACGCGGATCCTCTCGAAGAGCTTCGGCTCCCTCGCCGACCGTCCCGACGAGATCGAGGTCGAGATCCGGGCGTCCTGGACGGCGCCCGACGGCGACCTCGGTCCGCACCTGCGGGCCTGGTCCGTACTCCTGTGCCAGGCGGCCGGACTGCCCCCGCTGCCGCCGGGCGTCACCGCCATGGGCTCGCGCCGCTGACGCCACTCCGGGGTCGCGATCGAGGATGAAATTCGGTTCCGACTCAAGGTCTTCCCACCCGGGGCCGATATGACTGGAGTACACCATCCCCGTCAGCCGGAGAGTCGTTGTGAGCATCGAGTCCTTGCGCACCACGTCGACGCTTCACCGCGCGGTCGCGCCGGTCGGTCCTGTTCGAGCGCCCGGCAGCCCCGTCCGTCGCCCGGTCCCCACGGGACAGATGTGCATCGTCGTCAACGAGCTCGGCGAGGGTGAGGGCACCGCACTCGTGCGCAACCTCGGCCGCCGCGGGACGACCCGGGTCGTCCTCCTCGCCCGCCGCGCGGCCCGCCGCGAGCTCGTCCAGCTCCTGTCCGGCGGCCTCCGTGGCGCCGTCGCCGCCGACCCGCGCCGCATGCAGCTCGTCCCCGGAGCCCCGCGACCCGTCGCTCCGGCACCGGCGCCCGTCCCCGTCGCGGAGCCGGCCCCCGCGCACCCGGAGCTGACCGCCCGCGAGCTCGGCGTGCTCAAGCTCGTCGCGGACGGTCGGAGCAACCGGAACATCGGCGAAGACCTCGGGCTCTCGGCCCTGACCGTCAAGAGCCACCTGGCCCGGATCTCCCGCAAGCTCGGCACCGGCGACCGGGCCGAGCTCGTCGCGACGGTCATCCGCTCGGGCCTGATGCCCTGACCGGTTTCGCCCCGGTGTCCGCTCGGGTGTGATCTGGACCTCGTACCGCCCCCTCGGCGCGCGCTGTGCCGACCCCGCCGTTCAACGGCTTACCGTTGACCCCATGGATCTCGAGACACCGGCCTACCCGGTCGGACCCCTCGACGCGCCGGTCGGGACCGGTGACGTGGCCCGAGCCCCGTCCGACACCTCGGCCGGCATCGAGCCCGCTGCACCCCCCGCCGTCGCTCCCGCCGCGGCTGAGGTCGATGACGCCGCGACCACCGAGCCGATCGAGGCGCCGGCCGCGCTCGAGGTCGTCCCCCTGGTCGAGCCCGCGGACGGGATCCCGCCGGTCACCGTGACCCTCGAGGCCCTGGCCCAGGTCGTCGCCGCGTTCGCTGCCGGCACCGGGCCCGTGGCCGTCGACGCGGAACGGGCCTCCGGCTACCGGTACGGCCAGGCGACCTACCTCGTCCAGCTGCGACGCGAGGGTGCGGGTACCGCCCTCATCGACCCGATCGCGCTGCCTGATCTGTCCAGCCTGTCCGAGGCCCTCGTGGGCGTCGAATGGGTGCTGCACGCGTCGTCTCAGGATCTGCCCGGACTCTCCGAGCAGGGTCTGTTCCCCAGCCGCGTGTTCGACACCGAGGTCGGTGCTCGCCTGCTCGGCCTCGACCGGGTCGGGCTCGGTGCCGTCGTGGCCGAGCTGCTCGGCCTCGGGCTCGCGAAGGAGCACTCGGCGGTCGACTGGTCGACCCGTCCCCTGCCGGAGGACTGGCTGCGGTACGCGGCCCTCGATGTCGAGGTGCTCGTCGAGCTCCGCGAGGTCATGGCCGACCGGCTCGCGGAGGCGGGCAAGGCCGAATGGGCCGCGCAGGAGTTCGAGGCCCTGCGGACCGCTCCGCCGGCGCCGCCGCGGATCGACCCCTGGCGGCGCGTCTCGGGCCTGCACGTGATCCGGGACGCCCGCCGGCTCGCCGTCGTCCGCGAGCTGTGGACCACGCGCGACGAGAACGCCCGGCACCGCGACATCTCCCCCGGCCGGGTCCTGCCGGACTATGCGATCGTGGCCGCCGCCCAGGCGATGCCCCGCACCGTCGACCAGCTCACCGCGCTCGCCGCGTTCTCCGGCAAGGGCGCCCGACGTCGCGCCGCCCTGTGGCAGCAGGCCATCGACCGCGGACTGACCACCCCCGAGGGCGAGCTCCCCTCGGTGCGCGGACCCCGCACCGATGCACCACCGCCGCCGCGTGCCTGGGCCGACCGCGACCCCGCCGCGGCCGCCCGCCTCGCCGCCGCCCGCGGCGTGGTGACCGCACTGTCGGTGCAGCACCACATCCCGGTGGAGAACCTCTTGCAGCCCGATCTGCTCCGGCGCCTGTGCTGGAGCCCGCCGGCCACGCTCGACACGGCCGCGATCACCGCGGTGCTCACCGCCGGGGGTGCGCGTCCCTGGCAGGTCGAGCTTCTGTCCGCCGAACTCGCCGACGGTTTCGTTACTCTCAAGTAACATCGCTCGTGCGGAGGGCGAGATGTCCCCCGACATGAGGCGCCGCACCGGCGCACCAGGACACCGCCGTCCACTCCAGGAGACTCAATGACGAGCACCCCTCTAGGCCGCACCCTGCGTTCCGTCGTGTTCGTCGACGGGGTCCGTACCCCCTTCGGCCGAGCAAAGGCGGACGGTCTGTACGCCCACACCCGGGCGGACGACCTCGCGGTGAAGGCGATCCGTGAGGTGCTTCGCCGACACCCCCAGCTGCCGCTCGACCGCATCGACGAGGTCGCGATCGCCGCGACGACCCAGACGGGTGACCAGGGCCTGACCCTGGGCCGGACGGTCGGCCTCCTGTCCGGGCTGCCCCGCTCCGTGCCCGGCTTCGCGATCGACCGGATGTGCGCCGGCGGCATGACCGCCGTCACGACCACCGCCTCGGGCATCGCGGTCGGCGCGCAGGACGTCGTGCTCGCCGGTGGCGTCGAGCACATGGGCCGCCACCCGATGGGGGCGGGCGCCGACCCGAACCCGCGGTTCTTCACGGAACGACTGGTGACCACGGACGCCCTCGACATGGGGCGGACCGCAGAGAACCTGCACGACCGCTTCCCCACCCTGACCCGCGCCCGCGCAGATGCGTTCGGCGTGGCCAGCCAGGCCAAGTACGCCGCCGCCCTCGCGGCCGGCCAGATCACCGGCGACCTCGTCCCGGTGGCCCTGCGCGACCCGAACCTCGGCTGGGGGCTGGCCACCGCCGACGAGCTTCCCCGGCCCGGCACCACGTTCGAGTCCATCCAGAACCTGCGCACGCCGTTCCGGCCCGGGGGCCGGGTGACGGCGGCCTCGTCGGCACCGCTCACCGACGGCGCCGCCGCCTGCCTGCTCGCGGCCGAGGACACCGCCGCCGAGCTCGGGCTCGGCGCCCGGATGCGGATGGTCTCGTTCGCGTACGCCGGCGTCGCACCGGACGTCATGGGCCTGGGGCCCGTCCCCGCGACGCACCGCGCGCTGGCGAGCGCCGGGCTCACCGCTGCCGACATCGGGCTGTTCGAGATCAACGAGGCGTTCGCGGTCCAGGTGCTGTCCTTCCTCGACGCGTTCGGCATCGACGACGAGGACCCCCGGGTCAACCCCTACGGCGGCGCGATCGCCGTCGGGCACCCGCTCGCGAGCTCGGGCATCCGGCTGATGACCCAGCTCGCCCGGCAGTTCGCCGAGCGCCCGGACATCCGCTTCGGCCTCACCACGATGTGCGTCGGACTCGGTCAGGGCGGCACCGTCATCTGGGAGAACCCCCACCACGCCGACTACGACGGCTACCCGCCGGCCGCCGTCGATGCCGCCACCCGCACCCTCTCTGGAGCGCAGTCATGACCGATACCGCCACGACGACCCCTCCCACCGACCGTCCCGCGGCCGGGCACCCGGGCGGAGCCCGACCCGAGCGGGTCACCCACGCGCTGGTCCGCGACGTCACCCTGCCCGACGGCGCGGGGACCCTCGCGCTCGTCACGCTCGACAACGGCCTGGACCCCGCCGTGCCGACCACGCTCGGGCTGATCGGGCTGCGCGAGCTCCGGACGGCCCTCCTCACCCTGCACCGGCGCGCGGCCGACGGCGAGATCGTCGCGGTCGGCGTCACCGGCAAGCCGAACTACCTGGCCGCGGGCGCCGACCTGACGGCCGCATCGCTCATGGTGTCGCAGTCCGAGGCACGCGAGCTCGGCGAGGTCGGGCATGCTGCCTTCCGTCTGCTCGGCGAGATGGCCGTGCCGACGTTCGCCTACATCAACGGGGTCGCCCTCGGCGGCGGCTTCGAGGTCGCCCTGAACTGCACCTACCGGACGATCGCCGGCGACGTGCAGGCGGTCGGCCTGCCCGAGACCTTCCTGGGCCTGGTCCCCGGATGGGGCGGCTGCTTCCTGCTCCCCCAGCTCGTCGGCGTGCGCCGGGCGCTCGACCTCATCATCAACCGCCCGCTCGCCGGCAACCGGATGACCAAGGCGGCCGCGGTCCTCGAGCTCGGGTGCGCCGACGCCCTGTTCCACCCCGCCGACTTCCTCGAGCAGTCCATCGTCTGGACGGCGGACGTGCTCGCCGGCCGGGTGACGGTCCACCGGCCCGAGCTCGAGAGCGCGAGCGAGTGGGACGCGATCGTCGCGTCGACCCGGGACCTGCTCGACCAGCGCCTGCACGGCTCCCGGCCGGCCCCGTACCGCGCGCTCGACCTGGTCAGCGCGGCCCGCACGTCCGACCGGGACACGGCCTTCGCCGCCGAGGAGGACGCGCTCACCGACCTGATCATGTCCGACGGTCTGCGCGCGAGCCTGTACGCGTTCGACCTGACCACCCGCCGGTCGCGCAAGCCGGCCGGTGCGCCGGCCGAGGAGCTCGCCCGGCCGGTGCGCACGGTCGGCATCGTCGGCGCCGGGCTGATGGCCGGTCAGCTCGCGGTCCTCATCGCCCAGCGGCTCCGGGTGCCCGTGGTGATGCGCGAGATCAACGACGAGCGGGTCGCCGCCGGGCTCGACGGCATTCGCGCGATCGTCGGCATGCTCACGAAGAAGGGCATCGCCGCGGACGAGACGAACCGGATCCTCGGGTCGATCTCCGTGAGCACCGACCTGCGCTCGCTGGCCGAGGCGGACCTCGTGATCGAGGCCGTCACCGAGGTCCTCGAGCTCAAGCAGCGGGTGTTCGCGGAGCTCGAGGACGTGATCGCGACCGACGCGATCCTCGCGACCAACACCTCGGCCCTGTCGGTCACCGAGATGGCGAAGCACCTGCGCCACCCCGAGCGCGTCGTCGGGCTGCACTTCTTCAACCCGGTCGCCCAGATGCCGCTGGTCGAGGTCGTGCGCACGGCCTCCTCGAGCGACCAGGCCGTCGCGACCGCGTTCGCCGTGGCGAAGAAGCTGCGCAAGACCGCCGTCGGGGTCGAGGACCACCCGGGGTTCGTCGTGAACCGGCTCCTGCTGCGGATGCTCGCCGAGGTCGTGGGGACCGTCGAGAACGGCACCCCGGTCACGGTGGCCGACGTCGCCCTGCGCCCGCTCGGGATCCCGATGTCCCCGTTCGCGCTCATCCAGCTCGTCGGCCCGCAGGTCGCCCTGCACGTGCTCGACCTGCTGCACACGAACCTCGGCGACCGCTTTCCGCTGTCCCCCGGGCTCGAGCGGCTCCTGGCCGAGGGGCGCCGCGTCGCCGGCGCTCCGGACGGTCACGGCGCCGAGCTGTCGGCCGACCCCGCGATCCAGGACGTGTTCGGCGAGCCCGGCGGACCTGCCGCGCTCGACGAGGCCGGGGTGCTCGACGCCGTCCTGACCGGTCTGACCGAGGAGATCGGCCTCATGCTCGACGAGGGCGTCGTCGCCTCCGCCGACCAGATCGACCTGTGCATGATCATGGGCGCCAACTGGCCGCTGTACCTCGGCGGCATCTCGCCGTACCTCGATCGCACCGGCTACTCCCAGAAGCTG
Source organism: Pengzhenrongella frigida (assembly GCF_004168625.1). Lineage (GTDB taxonomy): Bacteria > Actinomycetota > Actinomycetes > Actinomycetales > Cellulomonadaceae > Pengzhenrongella > Pengzhenrongella frigida. Next base: position 10,334 of record NZ_SDWW01000034.1, on the reverse strand, counting down.
CTGGGCCGACGCCTCCTGCCCGACGGCGTCGCCAACGTCCCGACCCCCTGACCCGACCGTTCCGGCGCGCGAGTGCGCGGAATCTGCTGCTGGCCGACCCTGCTGAGCAGCCGAAACCCCGCACTCGCGCGCTTTTCCGGGTCAGGCGGGTGGGAGCAGGCGGGTTGGGAGCAGGCGGGTGGGGATCAGAAGACGGTGAGGCCCTTGGCGCGGAACTGGCCGCGCACGCGCTCGACCAGCTCCAGGCTCGGCGCCGGGGTGTCGTCGAGCTCGTACTTCATCCCGAGCGTCTCCCACTTGTCCCGACCCATCTGGTGGAACGGCAGCACCTCGAGCCGGCTCACGGTCGGCAGTGACGCGGCGAACTCCGCGACGGCTTCCACGTTCGCGGGGTCGTCGGTGAGCCCGGGGACGAGCACGAACCGGATCCAGATCTCGATCCCGTGGGCGGCGAGCCGCCGGCCGAAGTCCAACGTGGGCTGCAGCGCCTGGCCGGTCACCCGCTTGTAGGTCTCCGGGTCGCCGGACTTCACGTCGAGCAGCACGAGGTCGACGTCCTCGAGCATCTCGTCGGTGCAGTGCGCACCCAGGTACCCCGAGGTGTCGATCGCGGTGTGGATCCCGAGCTCCTTGGCGCCGCGCAGGATCCGCGCGACGAACGCGGGCTGCATGAGCGGCTCGCCGCCGGAGATCGTGATCCCGCCGCCGGTGACGTCGAAGATCTTCTTGTAGCGCGCGATCCGCGCGAGCAGCTCCTCGGCCTCGATGGGCTCGCCGCGGCGCATCTCCATCGTGTCGGGGTTGTGGCAGTACAGGCAGCGCAGCGGGCAGCCCGAGAGGAAGGTGGTCATGCGCGTGCCGGGGCCGTCGACGGCCGTGACGAGCTCCCACGAGTGCAGCGAACCGAGCTCGCCGGTGCGCACCTGGGAGAACCGCTCGGACCGGCCCGCGTCGCTCGCGTCGAGCCCGGCGGTGCCGGCGGAGGCGCGGTGGTGGGAACCGCCCACGAGGGGGACGCCGAGCTGGACCACGGGCGCGCCGGTGGGGTGCTCGGTTGGAGCTGCCGTGCTGCTCATGAAGGTGATCCCATCCTGAATCGCTCGTGGTGTGCCGCGGGCCCGACGACGATTTCTCGTCCCCGGGCCCGCGGCAGTGCCGGTCAGCTGGTGTTACAGGCTGCCGTGGAACGTACGCGACAGCACGTCGAGCTGCTGGTCACGCGTGAGCCGGACGAAGTTCACCGCGTACCCGGAAACCCGGATGGTGAGCTGCGGGTAGTTCTCCGGGTGCTCCATGGCGTCCTCGAGCGTCTCGCGGTTGAGCACGTTGACGTTGAGGTGGTATCCGCTGGAGACGTTGTAGCCGTCGAGCAGCCCGACCAGGTTGGAGACCTGCTCGTCGAGGTTGCGACCCAGGCCCGAGGGAACGACGGTCGACGTGAGCGAGATGCCGTCAGCCGACTCGGAGTACGGGAGCTTGGCAACGCTGAGGGCGCTGGCGAGCATGCCGTGGGTGTCGCGCCCGTTCATCGGGTTGGCACCCGGTGCGAACGGCTCGCCCTTGCGGCGACCGTCGGGCGTGTTGCCCGTGGCCTTGCCGTAGACCACGTTGGACGTGATCGTCAGCACCGACTGGGTGTGCAGCGAGTTGCGGTACGTCTGCTGGCGACGGATCTTCGCCATGAACGTCGCGACCAGGTCCATCGCGATCGTGTCGGCACGGTCGTCATCGTTGCCGTACATCGGGAAGTCGCCCTCGACGGTGTAGTCCGTGATGAGACCGGACTCGTCGCGAACCGGGTGCACCTTGGCGTACTTGATCGCGGACAGCGAGTCGGCCACGACGCTCAGGCCGGCGATGCCGCACGCCATCGTCCGCAGGATGTTCCCGTCGTGCAGGGCCATCTCGAGACGCTCGTACGCGTACTTGTCGTGCATGTAGTGCACGCAGTTCAGCGCGTCGATGTACGTCTCGGCGAGCCAGTCCATCTCGGTGTCGAACTTGGCCATCACGTCGGCGTAGTCCAGCGTGTCACCGGCGACGGGCACGGTGGCCGGGGCGATCTGCTTGCCCGAGACCTCGTCACGACCGCCGTTGAGCGCGTAGAGCATCGTCTTGGCGAGGTTGACGCGAGCGCCGAAGAACTGCATCTGCTTGCCGGTCCGCATGGCGGAGACGCAGCAGGCGATCGACGCGTCGTCGCCCCAGGCCGGACGGATGAGCTCGTCGGACTCGTACTGGATCGCGGAGGTGTCGATCGACACCTGCGCACAGAACCGCTTGAAGCCCTCGGGCAGGCGGCTGCTCCACAGCACGGTCAGGTTCGGCTCGGGAGCCGGGCCCAGGTTGTAGAGCGTCTGCAGGAACCGGAAGGAGTTCTTCGTGACGAGCGCGCGCCCGTCCTCGCCGATGCCACCGATCGCCTCGGTGACCCAGACCGGGTCGCCCGCGAAGATCTCGTCGTACTCGGTGGTGCGCAGGAAGCGCACGATGCGCAGCTTGATGACCAGGTCATCGATGAGCTCCTGGGCGGCCGACTCGGTGAGCGTGCCCGCCTCCAGGTCGCGCTGCAGGTACACGTCGAGGAAGGTCGACACGCGGCCCAGCGACATCGCCGCGCCGTTCTGGTCCTTGACCGCACCCAGGTAACCGAAGTAGACCCACTGCACAGCCTCGGCGCCGTTCGTGGCGGGACCCGAGATGTCGCAGCCGTAGGACGCCGCCATCTTCTTGAGGTCGCCGAGCGCGCGGATCTGCTCCGCGTTCTCCTCGCGGTCGCGGATGATGTCCTCGACCGAGCGCTCCATGTCGAGCTGGTGACGCTCGACCTTCTTCGCGGCGATCAGGGCGTCGATGCCGTACAGGGCGACGCGACGGTAGTCACCGATGATGCGGCCGCGGCCGTACGCGTCCGGCAGGCCGGTGATGATGTGCGAGCTGCGAGCGGCGCGCACGTTGGGCGGGTACACGTCGAAGACACCGGCGTTGTGGGTCTTGCGGTACTCGGTGAAGATCTTCGACAGCTGCGGGTCGACCGGGTAGCCGTAGGTCTTGAGGGACTTCTCGACCATCTTCCAGCCGCCGTACGGCATGATCGCGCGCTTCAGCGGCGCATCGGTCTGCAGGCCGACGATCAGCTCGTTGGCCTGGTCGATGTAGCCCGCGGCGTGCGAGGTGATGCTCGACGGGGTGAGGGGGTCGACGTCGTAGACGCCCCGCTCGCGCTCGGCCGGGAACATCGCGGCGATCTTCGCCCAGATGCCCGTGGTGCGCTCCGTCGCGCCCGCGAGGAAGGTCGCGTCTCCCGCGTAGGGAAGGTAGTTCTTCTGGATGAAGTCGCGGACATCAATGCCATCGCTCCACGGTCCCGCGATGAAGCCCTTCCAGGCTCCGGGGGTGCCGTCGGCGGTGGCCGGCTGGGGGACTGCGGTGGTCGTCATCAGGTGTGCTCCTCAGGGTTGCTTCCTAATACTTCGACGCTACGAGGAAAGTCATGGGATGACATGGGACCAAGGGCCTCGGTGGAGCCAAAACACCGCAAACAGACCTGCGATCTGCGTCACACCTGCGCCACGCACGCGGCAATCGGGGACGTGACGATGCTACGCGGCCGGTACGCGCGCGGATACCGCGAAAATGCGCGCGCGGGAACCGCGTAGAGCCGGGCGCCGCGGCCGCGCCGCCGTGCCTTCAGCGTCCGGCGGGGTTGGCCGCCGCGAGCGCCGTCAGGACGTCACGCGTGATGTCCTCCGGTCGCAGCCGAAGGTCGCCGACGATCTGGTCGCGGCTCGAGTGCTCCAGGAACCCGAGCGGGATGCCGATCGACTGGACCGGCGTGCGCACCCCCGCCTCGGTCGAGCGCTGGGCCAGCATCGAGCCGACACCGCCCGCCGCCAGCCCGTCCTCGATCGTCACGACATGGTCGTGCTCGCCGGCGAGCTTCACGAGCGCGGCCGGGATCGGCAGGACCCAGCAGGGATCGGCCACGGTGACGCGCAGACCGTGCGCGGCGAGCAGCTCGGCGACCGCGAGAGCCGTCGGGACCAGCGCCCCGACGCCGACGACGAGGACCTCCCGGCCCGTGCCGACCTCGTGGCGCGCCAGCAGGTCCACCCCGTCGATCGTGTCGATCGCCGTGATGGGCTCGACGACGGCCCCCTTGGGGTAGCGCACCACGCTCGGGGCGTCGTCGATGTCGACGGCCGCGCGCAGCGCCGATCGCAGCGTCGGCTCGTCGCGCGGCGCCGCGAGGTGCAGCCCCGGCACGGAGGTGAGCATCGCCATGTCCCACATGCCGTTGTGGCTGGCGCCGTCGTCCCCCGTGATGCCCGCGCGGTCCAGCACGAACGTGACGCCCGCGTGGTGCAGCGCGACGTCCATCAGCACCTGGTCGAACGCACGGTTGAGGAACGTGGCGTAGACGGCCACGACCGGGTGCAGCCCGGCGAAGGCCATGCCCGCGGCCGAGGTCGCCGCGTGCTGCTCGGCGATCCCGACGTCGAACGTCCGGCCGGGGAACTCCGCGGCGAACGGCGCGAGGCCGACCGGCGCGAGCATCGCGGCGGTGATCGCCACGACGTCGGGCCGACGTCGACCGATCTGGACCATCTCGTCGGCGAAGACCTTGGTCCAGCCGAACCGGGACGGCGCGACCGGCAGCCCGGTCTCCGGGTGGATCTGCCCGACGGCGTGGAACCGGTCCAGCGAGTCCTGCTCGGCCGGGCTGTAGCCCCGGCCCTTCTCGGTGATGACGTGCACGATGACGGGTCCGCCGTAGGCCTTGGCGCGACGCAGCGCGTGCTCGACGGCGGCCGTGTCGTGCCCGTCCACCGGGCCGACGTACTTGAGCCCGAGGTCCTCGAACATGCCCTGCGGCGCGACGACGTCCTTGATGCCCTTCTTCAGGCCGTGCAGGGCGTCGTACGCCATCTGACCGGGGACACCCAGGCGCGGCAGCGTGCGCTTGCCCCAGGACAGGAAGTTCTCGTACCCGCGGGTCGTGCGCAGCGTGTCGAGGTGGTGGGCGAGGCCGCCGATCGTCGGCGCGTACGACCGGCCGTTGTCGTTCACCACGATGACCACGCGGCGGTCGGGACCGCCGGCGATGTTGTTGAGCGCTTCCCATGCCATGCCGCCGGTGAGCGCACCGTCGCCGATCACCGCGACGACGTGCCGGTCCGTCCGGCCCTGGACCTGGTTGGCCTTCGCGATGCCGTCGGCCCAGCTCAGCGCCGTCGAGGCGTGCGAGTTCTCGACGATGTCGTGCACGGACTCGGACCGGCTCGGGTAGCCCGACAGCCCCCCGCGCTTGCGCAGGTCACCGAAGTTCTGCCGACCGGTGACGAGCTTGTGCACGTAGGACTGGTGGCCGGTGTCGAAGACGATCGAGTCGCGCGGTGACTCGAAGACGCGGTGCAGTGCGAGCGTGAGCTCCACGACCCCGAGGTTCGGCCCCAGATGACCGCCCGTGCGCGAGACGGACTGGACGAGGAACTCACGGATCTCGGCGGCCAGCTCGTCGACCTGTCGGCCGCTCAACCGTCTGAGGTCAGCCGGCGACTGGATACGGGCGAGCAGGCCCATGACGTGTCTTCTTCCTACAGATGGCAGCGGCGACGGGCAGATGGCAAGGCAGATGCGAGGTGCCGACGCCCGAGAGCGGGACTCCACTGTAGTTTGCGGGCCAGATCCGCGCTAAGTGAAGCCTCACCCGATCCCTGGCGGAATCGCCGGAACCGTAAACTCGCCCCATGCAGTTTCTCCCCGGCCACGTGCCGTCCTGTGACCTGACCTACGGCGACGTCTTCCTGGTGCCCTCCGCCAGCGAGGTCGCCTCCCGCTTCGACGTGGACCTTGCCGCGGCCGACGCGACGGGCACCACGATCCCGATCGTGGTGGCCAACATGACGGCGGTGTCCGGCCGACGGATGGCCGAGACGGTCGCCCGACGCGGCGGGATCGCCGTCATCCCCCAGGACGTGCCGACCGACGTCGTCGCCGACGTCGTGGCGTCGGTCAAGGCGCGACACACGGTGATCGAGAGCGCCGTCGTGGTCTCCCCCACCGACACCGTGCACACCGCCCTGACGCTCATCGGCAAGCGCTCGCACGGCGCCGTCGTCGTCGTGGTCGACGGGCGACCGGTCGGCGTGGTCAGCGAGGCGGACTGCCAGGGGGTCGACCGCTTCACCGCCATCTCGGCCGTGATGACGCCGAACCCGACCGTGGTCGAGCTCGACGTGCTCTCGCGCGGCGGCCTGCAAGCGGCGTTCGAGACGCTGCACGGGTCGCGCCGCAAGTTCTCCCCCGTGGTGTCCGACGGCGAGCTGCTCGGCGTGCTCACCCAGATCGGGGCCCTGCGCTCGTCGATCTACACCCCCGCGGTCGACGCGTCCGGCCGCCTGCGCGTCGCGGCCGCCATCGGCATCAACGGCGACGTCGGCGCGCGCGCCCGCGCGCTGCTCGAGGCCGACGTCGACGTGCTCGTCGTCGACACCGCCCACGGCCACCAGCGCAAGATGCTCGAGGCGCTCGCCATCGTGCGCGCGCTCGCCCCGGGGATCCCGATCGTCGCGGGCAACGTGGTCACGGCCGCCGGCACGCGCGACCTCATCGAGGCCGGCGCGGACATCGTCAAGGTCGGGGTCGGCCCGGGCGCGATGTGCACCACCCGCATGATGACCGCCGTCGGGCGCCCGCAGTTCTCCGCCGTGCTCGAGTGCGCGGCCGAGGCCCGCCGGCTGGGCAAGCACGTCTGGGCCGACGGCGGCGTGCGGCACCCGCGCGACGTCGCCCTCGCCCTCGCGGCGGGCGCCTCGCAGGTGATGGTCGGATCCTGGTTCGCCGGGACGCACGAGAGCCCGGGCGACCTGCACACGGACGCCGACGGGCGCGTGTACAAGGAGAGCTTCGGCATGGCCTCCGCCCGCGCCGTGGCGGCCCGCAACAGTGGCGGCACAGCGTTCGAGCGGGCACGCAAGGCCCTGTACGAGGAGGGGATCTCCAGCTCGCGGATGTACCTCGACCCCGAGCGGCCCGGCGTCGAGGACCTGCTCGACAAGATCACCTCCGGCCTGCGGTCGGCCTGCACCTACGTGGGCGCGACCACCCTGGAGGAGTTCGCCGAGCGCGCCGTCGTCGGCATCCAGTCGGCAGCGGGGTACGACGAGGGCCGGCCGCTCCCCCGCGGCTGGTGACCGGCGGGCCGATGAGTTCCCGCGCCGGGTCGGGCCCCGGGTCCCGCCCGGTGCCGACCGGCCCTGTGCCGCCCGGACCGGTCCGCGGCGAGCTCGCGGCGCTGGTGGAGCGCGGGGTCTCGTGGGCGGCGTACCACGCCCGGATCCCGGCGAGCTCGCCCCCGGGACGGCCCGCCGCCGTCCTGGTGCTCTTCGGGGTGCTCGACTCGTTGCCGGCGCACCACCGGGGTGGTGCCGTCCCCACCGACCTCGACGTGCTGCTGGTCGGGCGGGCGTCGACCCTCACCCATCACTCCGGTCAGGTGGCCTTCCCCGGCGGCCGGGTCGACCCCGGCGACGCCGGACCGGTCGCGGCGGCGATTCGCGAGGCGGTCGAGGAGACGGGGCTCGACTCCGACGGCGTGGAGGTGCTCGGCACGCTCGGCGAGCTCCCGGTCCCCGTCAGCGACCACCTCGTGACCCCCGTCCTCGCCTGGTGGGCGACGCCGTCGCCGGTCGACGTCGTCGACGTCGGCGAGTCCGCGGCCGTGTTCCGCGCTCCGGTCGCCGACCTGCTGGACCCCGACCTGCGCCGGACCGCGACCCTGCGCCGCGGTGGCCGGGTGTACCGCACCCCCGCGTTCCTCGTGGGTCCGCATGTCGTGTGGGGATTCACCGCGATCGTCATGAACGAGCTTTTCGACGGCCTCGGGTGGACTGAGCCGTGGGACGTCGCACGGACCATCGACGTCGCGGGCTCCGGCCCGCGATAGGCGTCACCGGGTCGGCATCTGACGCTGCTCGGGTGCACCTTCGGCTGCCGTTCCGGGGTGCGCGACGCCGATTGCGGGCTCAGAACGACCCCGCGTGCACACATGTGCAAGTGATTTGCGCATCCGTGCACGCGGGGTGAGCATGGGACACGCCGCTTGGTCGATACCTCGACGATGCAGTCGGGGCCACCGGCGGCGCGCAGCTCGTGCGAAAAACACGGGCAAGGAGGAAACAGTGAACACGGCGCCACTCACAGTCCAGACGCGCACCGCCGCGCTGGAGACACTCCAGGCGAGCAGCACTCCCGGCCACGAGCTCGACGTCCTGGTCATCGGTGGCGGCGTGACGGGCGCCGGGATCGCGCTCGACGCCGCAACCCGCGGGCTGACGGTCGGCATCGTCGAGGGCCAGGACTGGTCCAGCGGCACCTCGAGCCGGTCGAGCAAGCTCGTCCACGGCGGGCTGCGCTACCTGCAGATGCTCGACTTCCACCTCGTCCGTGAGGCGCTCACCGAGCGCGACCTGCTCCTCACCGAGCTCGCCCCCCACCTCGTGCGCCCGGTGTCGTTCCTGTACCCGCTGGAGCACCGCGTCTGGGAGCGCGCCTACGTCGGCGCCGGCATCGCGCTGTACGACACCCTGGCGAGCATCAACGGCCGGCGCCGCGCGCTGCCGCTGCACAGCCACGTGACCCGCCACGGCCTCGAGAAGCTCTTCCCCGACCTGCGCCACGAGGCCGCGATCGGCGCCATCCGGTACTGGGACGCCACCGTCGACGACGCCCGCCTGGTGTCCACCCTGATCCGCACGGCAGTCACGCACGGCGCGGCCGCCGCCTCCCGCACCCAGGTGGTCGCGTTGGCGACCAACGACCGGGGCACGGTCACCGGTGCCACGGTCCAGGATCTCGAGACGGGCCAGCAGATCGAGGTGCACGCGCACCAGGTCATCAACGCGACCGGGGTCTGGACCGAGGAGACCGAGTCGCTCGCCAAGACCGAGGGCGGCCTGAAGGTGCTGGCGTCCAAGGGCATCCACATCGTCGTGCCGCGCGACTGCATCGCCGGCGAGACCGGCCTGCTCCTGCAGACCGAGAAGAGCGTCCTGTTCGTCATCCCGTGGTCGCGCTACTGGGTGATCGGCACCACCGACACCCCGTGGAAGCTCGAGCTCACGCACCCCGTGGCCACGTCCGCGGACATCGACTACGTCATCGACCACGCGAACGCCGTGCTGGCGCGACCGCTGTCCCGCAAGGACGTCATCGGCACCTGGGCCGGGCTGCGGCCGCTGCTGCAGCCGGGCACCAAGGAAGGCACCTCGTCGGCGAAGGTCTCCCGCGAGCACACCGTGGCCTCCCCCACCCCGGGCCTGACCGTGATCGCCGGCGGCAAGCTCACCACCTACCGGGTGATGGCCAAGGACGCCGTCGACTTCGCCCTCGGCAACCGTGCGCGCTCGAACCCGTGCGTGACCAAGACCATCCCGCTCGCCGGGGCGACCGGCCTCAAGGAGGTCCGCCTGCGGGCCACGACGATCCAGAGCCGCTACGGCTGGAGCGCGGCCGTGCTCGATCACCTGCTGCACCGGTACGGGTCGCTGATCAGCGAGCTGACCGAGTCGGTGGACGCCGAGCCCGGTCTGGGCAAGGCGCTGGCCGGGGCACCGGCGTACCTGCGGGCCGAGATCGCGTACGCCGTCACGCACGAAGGTGCGCTGCACCTGGACGACGTGCTCATGCACCGCACCCGGCTCAACTACGAGCAGCTCGACCGTGGGGTGGGCGCGCTCGAGGAGATCGCTGACATCATGGCGCCGCTGCTCGGCTGGGACGACGCCACCCGCACCCGCGAGGTCGCCGCCTACCGCGAGCGCGCCGAGGCCGAGGCCGCGTCCGAGCTCGAGCCCGACGACGAGTCGGCCGAGAAGGTGCGCCTGCAGGCCGCCGAGATCGCCCCGCTCAGAGAGCTGGTCGCTCCCTGAGAGCGCCGTCCGGCACGTCCGGTCCATCGGTCCCCCCGACGGCTCGGACGGCCGGACGGGACCGAGGTACGTGAGTGGGGGGACCGCACCCGCTGCGGTCCCCCAGCACTTTGTGAGGGCTCTCGCGCCGCTGCGACCCCCGCTGCCTGGTGGGGCGCGGCCAACCCGTGTCACCACCCCCGCGCAGCCTCATGACACGGAGGAACGACGCACATGGCCGACTACGTTCTTGCGATCGACCAAGGGACCACGAGCTCCCGGGCGATCCTCTTCAACCACGGCGGCACCATCGTCGAGACCAGCACGCTCGAGCACGAGCAGATCCTCCCGCGCGCGGGCTGGGTCGAGCACAACGCCGAGGAGATCTGGACCAACACCCGTGAGGTCGTCGGCATCGTGCTC
>NZ_SDWW01000033.1 GCF_004168625.1 Pengzhenrongella frigida | reverse complement strand
GATCACTCCCTCACTCTCAGCGAGGGGGGTCAATTTTCGCCCGGCGCCAGGGGGTCAGTTTTCACTCAGCGTCGACACGCCGAGTGGGCGCACTGCGATGTAGGGACTCTTCGCAGGGATCCAGATCTCCGACGGGACGTTGGGCGTAAGCGCACGTGCGAGCGCTCGGCTCTCGAGCGGGACGCCGAGTGCAGCCATTGCGTCGTCGAGCGAGTCGAAGTGCGTGCGTTCCGGCATCTGGTCCTCCGTCGAGTGTGCTTGCGATCAGTGTGGACCAACCCCTGGACGTCCTGGCCAAGTCCCGCCGCAACCTTGTCCCCGACACCACGGAGGCGACCGACCAGCCACTAGCCCTCACAGCCTGACCAGCACGAAGATCACGCCAAGCGCCACACCACTCCCAGGGGCTTGACGAGTGCCCAGGCCGCCCCATGACTGTTGGACCTGTCCGCCGTGCTGGACATGGTTGGGAATGCGCTCGTCGCCGCAGCGATCACAGCTCAAGGGCGACACATGGGGCATAGAGGCTCAGCGGCAGTGGCGTTGTCGCACGGGACCAGGCCCAGCTCGACCAGCGCGGTGGCGACCTCTACGCCGTGAGCGCGAGTTGGTCGGACTGATGAATCAGACCGTCTCCTGCGGCGACGAGTACCGCCCGATCAAGCACGGCGTCTACGAGGTGCTGGTGCGCCGACGACAGAGCCCTACACATCACCCCTGTCTGGCCTCGCTGCACGGGATCGACTTCGGCTGGAACATCGCGGACCTGACCCCCTGTGAGCCGCGACACTTCCCGCCCAAGATCCGCCGACGTCCCCCGATCTCCGCCAGGATCCTCCGCAGTCCTCTGCTTACGAACTGCTTACGGAAACAAAAAAGCCCTTCCTCCCCGGAGGGAGAAAGGGCCTTTGACCTGCACTTTCATAAGTAGCGGGGGTAGGATTTGAACCTACGACCTCTGGGTTATGAGCCGGGGCCACGTTGCATCCGGCCACGCTCCTGCTAACGTGAGTTGCAGCATACACGCAGGTCAGAGGCCACTTCTGAACCGTCGAGGTTCGCCCGGGTCCACCTCTTTCCAGGTGCGTCTGCGTACATTGTGCGTACATCAGCCCGCGGAGGTGGCGCTGTGGGATGGGTGATCCGGCGGACAGCCGACGACGGCAAGACCCGGTACACCGCGATGTTCCGCGACCCGTACGGGCGCACCCGCTCCGCCGGGACCTTTGCCACCGAGCGCGAGGCGGGCCGCGCCGCGGACCGCCAGGAAGACGCCGTCGCGCAGGGAACCTGGATCGACCCCACCGCTGGGCGCATCACGTTCGAGGAGTACGCGGTGAAGGTCTGGCTGCCCTCCCGGCACCTCGAGGTCACCACCCGCGCCGGGTACCAGTCGTACCTGCGCAACCACTTCGTGCCCTACTTCGGGCACATGCGCGTGGCCCGGATACTGCCCACCACCGTCCAAGCCTGGGTCACCCACGCCCTCGAGCACGGCCTGTCGCCCCGGTCCATCGCGAAGTACCACGTGATGCTGCACTCCGTGTTCGCCCGCGCGGCACGCGACCGGATGATCGCCTACAACCCCTGCGAGAACACCGAGCTACCCAAGGTCGTGCTCAAGAAGACCCGCATCCTGACCCCGACCGAGTTCGAGTCCGTCGTGGCCGCCATGCCCGCCCGCTTCCATGCCCTGCTGCTCACCGACATCGAGACCGGCCTGCGCTGGGGCGAGCTCGTCGCACTACGACCCCGACACATCGACTTCCTCCGCGGGACGATCACCATCGAGGAGACCATCGTGGAGGTCTCCAAGAAGGACTCCCCCACCGGCCAGCGCATGATCGTCAAGCCCTACCCCAAGAACGACCAGACCCGAATACTTCATGTCTCTCAGGATCTGCTCGACACCCTCGCCGACCGCATCGCCGCCCTCGGGCTGGGCCGCGACGACCTGCTGTTCCCCTCCCGCGAGGTCGCCCACGGGCAGCCGCTGTCTCGCGGGACGTTCAACACCCGGTTCTGGCGGCCCGCCGTCACCAAAGCGGGCATCGACTTCCCGGTGCGCATGCACGACCTACGCCACGCCCACGCCTCCTGGCTCCTCGCCGGCGGCGCCGACCTCAAATCCGTCATGGAACGCATGGGCCACGCCCAAATCATGACCACCCAGAAATACCTCCACACCCTGCCCGACGCCGACATCAAAGCCCTCGCCGCCTTCCAAATCATCCGCCGGCGGGGCGACGCGTAGACGCTTCTGAATGCACTCTTGGGTCGCGCCAAAGTCACGGTCGTCGCTGATTGCAGCGTGACTTCTGGAAGGTGCAACAAATTCCACCGATCGCTGCCAGACACTCGCGCGGCTGACGGCGTCGATAACTGATAAGTGGGATAGCGGCCCCCGCCCGGAGGTCTCAGGCCAGATTCAGGCCGCGCAAGTAGGCGATCGACGAGCGAACATCCCTGACCGGGCCTTCGTCGGCGGGCTCGCCGGCCAGGATCGTGTCCTGCTCCAGGACGTACCAGCCGTCGAAGCCTGCGGCGTCGAGCGACGTCACAATGGCAGCGAAGTCGACGTCGCCCTCGCCGAGGGGGACGTAGATCCCGGCCCGGACGGCCTCGGTGTACGTGAGCTCGCCCGCCTGGACACGCTTGGCAAGATCGAGGCGCACGTCCTTGGCGTGCACGTGGTTGATGCGACCGGCGAAGGTCGCCACGAGCTCGACCGGGTCCGTCCCGCCGATCAGCAGGTGACCGGTATCGAGGCACAGCGGGATCTTGGAGCCCGCCAGGACGCGGAGCACCTCGTCGCGCTTCTCGACCATGGTGCCCACGTGCGGGTGCAGGGTGGCCTTGATGCCGCGGGAGGAGGCCAGGTCGACGAGGCGGTCGAGGTTGGCGAACATCGTGGCCCACCCCTGCTCGTCGAGCACGGGACGCTCGTCGTACCCCGCGAGCCCTGAGTTCGCGGCGAGCACGAGCACGTCGCCGCCCGCCGCCTCGAAGCTGTCCAACTCGCAGCTGACGGCGGGCAGCGGGTCGTGGTCCGGGTTGTGCAGCACGACGGGAACGAACGCCCCGACGGCGGCGAGGCCGTACGGCTCAAGCGCCGCGGCGCGCTCAACGGGCGCCGGCGGGAGCCAGCCCTGGGGACCGAACTCGGTCGCCTCGAGCCCGACGGCCGTCATCTCGGCGAGCACCCTCGACGGTGCCATCTGATAGCCCCACCCGGGGACCTCGCACACGCCCCAGCTGATGGGGGCTCCAGCGATCTTCACGGAAAGTCTCCTTGCGTCGGTCGAGTTGGATCTGGCGTATTCAGCGAGCGGTGGCGATCAGCTCGGGTGCCGTCGTGACGGCGACCCGCTCTCCGATGCTCGCGCTGAGGGTCGCCGCGTCGGCGAGGACCAGGGCGGCGCGGCCGTCGAAGATCGACGGCGACGGCGCCAGCCCCGAGGTCACGCAGTCGATGAAGTGGCTCAGCTCGAGCTGGTACGCCTCGGCGTACCGCGCGAGGAAGAAGTCCAGGTAGGGCCCGGCGGCCGAGGACTGGCCCCGGCCCGAGGAGCGCACCGACGTCGCGAGGTGGTTGACCGCCTCGAGCGCACCGCGCGGGCCGAACGCCTCGAGGCGTTGGTCGTACCCGGACGCGCAGTGACGGGAGTTGATGATCGTCGCGACCGCGCCGCTCGCGGCGGTCAGGGTCACGACGGCGGCGTCGAAGTCGCCGGCGCGTTCGATGGCGGCGTCGAGGTGCTGGCCCACTGCCGAGACCGAGACGATGTCGCCGAGGAAGAAGCGCGCGGTGTCGAAGTCGTGGATCGTCATGTCGCGGAAGATCCCGCCGGATCCGGCGATGTATGACGCGGGCGGGGCCGCCGGGTCGCGGCTGATGATGGTGAGCTGCTCGAGCGCGCCGATCTCCCCGTCCCGGACGCGATCGTGGACCTCGGCGAACGTCGGGTCGAACCGGCGGTTGAAGCCGATCATCACCGAGCTCTCGTGCCCGGCGATCGCGGCAAGGCACTCGTCGACCCGCACGACGCTGAGGTCGACGGGCTTCTCGCACAGCACGGCCTTTCCGGCGCCGACCGCGGAGATGATGTGGTCCACATGGGTCGCGGTGGGTGAGCCGATGATGACGGCGTCGACGTCTGGCGCAGCGAAGACCTCAGCGACCTGGGTGGTGGAGCGCGCACCGTACCTCGCGGCCACGGTCGCGGCGTTCTCGCCGAACGGGTCGGCGACGAGCACGAGCCGAGCACCTGGGTGCGAGGCGACGGTTGCTGCATGCACGGCACCGATGCGTCCTGCCCCGATGATGGCGATGTTGACCATGGGCGAGGTACCCCTCTTCCTTGAAGGTCGCGCGAAGCTCCTCGGCGATCGCCGGAGAACCTGGACCTATGTCTACCGAGGAACTTGACGCGCGTCAAATTCATGTCCGGACATACGCTCAAATGCCGCCGATTCGCGTGTCGACACCGGCCTCCGGCCGCGTCGACCTAGGATTTGCCCATGCGGCGACTCCCGACCCAGGCGGACGTTGCCGCGCGTGCAGGGGTCTCGCGCGCGCTCGTGTCGATGGCGCTTTCGGGACGACCCGAGGTCGCCGAGAGCACGCGGGAGCTGATCCTGCAGGCTTCCCTCGACATCGGCTACCGCGTCAACGCGCCCGCCGCCAACCTCGCTCGCCGTCGCACGGGGCTCGTCGGCGTCGTGCTGCAAGACGTCGCCAACCCGTTCTTCAGCGAGGTCGCCGCGCACCTCCAGGACGCGGCCGCCGCTGCCGGGCTGACGACGCTGCTCAACGACGGCCGCCGCGACCCCACCCGTGAGGCCCACGCGGTCGAGATGTTCCTGCAGCTGCGGGTCGACGGTCTGGTCATCGTCTCGCCGCTGCAGGCGAGCGCGGCGCTCGCGGCGATCGGGCGGCAGGTCCCGACGGTCGTCGTCGGCTTCCCGGTGCCCGCCGTCGGGGTCGACTTCGTGCACAACGACTCGGCCGCCGGCGCGCGGCGCGCCACGGAGCATCTGCTCGCGCTCGGCCACCGCGACATCGCGTACCTCGACGTCGCCGCCGGCGTGTCCGAGCCGCTCCTGCTGGACCGGCGCGCGGGGTACCTCACGGCCATGGACGCGGCCGGGCTCGGCGCGCGGGTCGTCGCCGACGTGGCCGCCGACGGCGACTCCGCCGCGCTGATCCTGGCCCTCGCCCACCGGCCCACCGCCCTGCTCGCCCACAACGACGTCACCGCCATCGCCGCGATGGGCGCGCTCTCCCGGGCCGGGATCGACATCCCGGGCGAGATGTCGGTCGTCGGGTACGACAACACGCGGCTCGCCGCGATGCCGCAGTTCGACCTCACAACGGTGGATCAGCCGAGGGCGCGCACGGGCGGAACGGCCTTCGCTCTGCTGACCGAGCGGATGCAGGGCCGCGAGCCGGGGCGCACCGTGCGCCTCGACCCCGACCTCGTCGTGCGCGGCTCGACGGCCCCGCGGCCCGGTCCCCGCAAGGCCCGGACGCCCACGCCCTGATCGACGTCGGAGTCCGGGCCTCGCGCGGTCAGACGCTGCTGTCGCGGAACTCCTCCTCGAGCTCCTCGAGCGTCAGGTGCGAGGTCTCGGGCACCATCCGCCAGCTGAAGATGACGGTGCCCACGTTGACCACGGCGAACACCAGGAACGTCCCGGTGCCCCCGAAGGTGCTGATGAGCAGCGGAAAGCTGAACGTGATGATGGCGTTGGCGATCCACATGAGGAACACCGCCAGGCCCATGCCGAAGCCGCGCATCTTCATCGGGAAGATCTCCGACAGCATCACCCAGGTCACCGGCGAGACGGCGCCCTGCTGGAAGATCAGGAAGCAGAGCATGAAGGCGAGCACGGTGTAGGAGCTCGACGCCGGCGGGGTGGTGCCGGCCTCGAGGCTCGGCTGGACGAGGAGCCCGAACGTGGTCGCGATGGCGGCGAGCGACGCGATGATGCCGATCTGACCGACGATCAACAGGTTGCGGCGGCGGACGCGACCCACGAGCCACAGCCCGGCGACCGCAGCGATGACCGAGACCACGCCGTTGGCGATCGTCGCGGTGAGCGCGGCATTGGTGCCGAGTCCGGTCTCGGTGAGGATGGTCGGCGCGTAGTACATCAGCGTGTTGACGCCCGTGAGTTGCTGCAGCACGGCGATGCCGACGCCGATGATCACGAGGCGCTTGATCCACGGGGTCCTGAGGTCCGCCCAACCACCCTCGCGCTTCGCGTTGGACTCCTGCGCGACGTTGAGCATCTCGGACAGCTCGCCCTTGAGGTCGTAGCCCGGGCGTCGCGTGCTCCGCAGCACCTCGGCGGCCTCGCCGAAGCGGAACTTGCACGCGAACCAGCGGGCGGTCTCAGGCATCCGGTGCATGCCGATCCACAGCGCGATCGCGGGGATCGAGCACAGGAAGAGCATCCAGCGCCAGGTGGAGTGGCCGTCCCATACGTTCGCCAGGACCGCGTTGATCGAGTAGGCGAGCAGCTGGCCCGAGACGATCATGAGCTGGTCGACGGCGACGAGCCGGCCGCGCAGCTCCTTCGGCGCGATCTCGGCGAGGTACACGGGGACCGTGGCCGAGGCGCCACCCACCGCGAGCCCGAGGACGATCCGGGCGGCCACCATGACGGCGACCGACGGAGCGAGCGCCGTGCCGATGGCACCGACGAAGAACACCCCGGCGAGCAGCAGGAGGTTGTGCCGGCGCCCGAACCGGTCCGAGAGCCGCCCGCCGTACAGCGCACCGAAGGCCGCACCGAACAGGAGCGAGGAGGTGACGAGCCCCTCCGTCAGCGGACTCAGGCCCAGCCCGCCGTTGGCGGCAGTGTCGGTCATGAACGGCAGCGCGCCGGCGATCACGCCGGTGTCGTAGCCGAACAGAAGCCCGCCAAGTGTCGCGACCAGGGCGATCGCCTTCATGGAGTGCGGCTTGAGGGGCTTGCCCGTCTCGAAGAACGCGTCGAGCTCGGCGGGCGAGACTTGTTGCCCGGTTCCGGAGGTTGCCCCCACCTGATCACTGATCGCCGTCATTGGCGTCCTTTCCATGGCCGGGCGGTCGTGACCGGACCCGGCAGCGGCGTGCGCATGGCGGCTGCTCGAACGCGTAGACCCGCATTCTCGTCTCTGAGAGATCCGCGCCACACCGGCAGCCTCGCCCGCACGTGTTTGTCCTTACATTCAACTCAGAATGATGTGACCTGTCAACTCTTTGTCCTGTCATTCTGACTAATTTGCCACGCACCGTGAGTTGCACACCAGCCGCGCGCCGGGCGCGCCAAAGCCGGCGGGACGGTGAGGTCTCGCCGGCTTTCACGCACCTGGTTTTGCTGCGGGACTCAGTCGTTGCCGGGGAAGCTCATGCTCGCGGCAGCGGCCGTGGCTTGGTGGGGCCAGCGGGTCGTGACGACCTTGGCCTTGGTGTAGAACCGGAAGCCCTCGGGGCCGTGGGCGTGGTGGTCGCCGAACAGCGAGTCCTTCCAGCCGCCGAAGGAGAAGTAGCCGACGGGGACCGGGATCGGGACGTTGATGCCGACCATGCCTGCCTCGACGTCGACCGAGAACGCGCGCGCGACCTCGCCCGAGCTGGTGAAGATCGCCGCGCCGTTGCCGAACGGCGAGGAGTTGACCAGCTCGATGGCCTGCTCGTACGTGTCGACCCGCATGACGACCAGGAGGGGCCCGAAGACCTCGTCGCAGTAGGCGCGCAGGTCGGTGGTGACGTTGTCGAGGATGGTCGGGCCGACGTAGAACCCGTTCTCGAAGCCCTCGACGACGAGGTCGCGGCCGTCGACGATCGCCCGCGCGCCGGCGTCGATCGCCTCGGTGGTGAAGTCCAGCACGCGCTGGCGGGAGGCCGGGGTGATGACCGGGCCCATGTCGGTGTCGGCCGCGTTGCCGGGGCCGACCTTGAGCTTCTCGGCCTCGAGCTTGAGAGCGGCGATCAGCGGCTCGGCGGCGTCACCGACGACGACGGCGACCGGCAGGGCCATGCAGCGCTCGCCGGCGGAGCCGAAGGCCCCGGAGGAGATCTGGGAGGCAGCGAAGGTGATGTTCGCGTCGGGCATGACGATGGCGTGGTTGTTCGCCCCGCCCAGAGCCTGGGCGCGCTTGCCGTTCGCGATGGCCTTCTGCTGCACGTACTTCGCGATCGGGGTGGAGCCGACGAAGGACACCGCCGCGATGCCGTCGTTCTCGAGGATCGCGTCCACGGCCACCTTGCCGCCCTGGACGACGTTGAAGACGCCGTCGGGCAGGCCGGCCTCCTGGTACAGCTTGGCGACGAAGATCGACGCGGACGGGTCACGCTCGGACGGCTTGAGGATGAATGCGTTGCCGGCGGCGATGGCGACCGGGTGCATCCACAGCGGCACCATGGCCGGGAAGTTGAACGGGGTGATGCCGGCAACGACGCCGAGCGGCTGGCGCAGGGTGTGCACGTCCACGCCGGTCGAGGCGTCCGAGCTGAACTCGCTCTTGGAGGCCTGGTTGATGCCGCAGACGAACTCCATCGTCTCGCGGCCGCGGGCGATCTCGCCGCGGGCGTCTTCGACGGTCTTGCCGTGCTCGGCGGAGATGATCTGCCCGAGCTCGAGGTCGTGGGTGAGCATGAGTTCGCGCATCTTGAACAGGATCGTGGTGCGCTTCGCGAGCGACATCCGGCCCCAGGTCTTCTGCGCGGCCTGGGCGGCGGCCACCGCCTCGGCCACTGTGCCGGCGTCGCCGAGGGCGACGTGCCCGGATACCTCGCCGGTCGACGGGTTGTAGATCGGCTGGGTCAGGCCCGTCGCGCCCGCGGTCTCCTGGCCGTTGATCCAGTGCTTGACCGTCGCGGTCGGCGCCGTGCCGGTGGCGGGGGTGGGTGCTTCTTGCGTGATCGTCATCGCTAGTTGTCCTTCTGCTCAGGTCGAATCGGTCAGAGGTAGTGGCGCTGGGAAGATTTCTGCTGCAGGTACTCGAGGTAGGCCTGTTGGGTGCTGGGCAGGCGGGAGGTCTGGGAGACCGCCACGTCCCACCACGCGGAAGCGGGCGGGTTGGGCCCGTAGAGGTCGGTCTCGATGTAGATGAGGGTCGTGCGCGGGGACGCGACCGCCTTGGCAAAGGCGATCTTGAACTCGTCGATCCCGTGCACCTCGAGCACGTCGGCGCCGAAGCTCCGGGCGTTGCCGGCCAGGTCGATCGGCACGTTCGCCCCGTCGAGGCGGTCGGAGGCGTCGTCGCGCATGCGGTAGTTCGTGCCGAAACGCTGCGAGCCGCGGGACTCCGACAGGCCGCCGATCGAGGCGAAGCCGTGGTTCTGGAGCAGCACGAGGATGACCTTGAGGTTCTCGCTCACGATCGTCGCGATCTCCTGCGGCAGCATCTGGTACGTGCCGTCGCCGACGATGGCGACGACCTCGCTGTCCGGGGCGGCGAGCTTGGCACCCATCGCGGCGGGGATCTCGTACCCCATGCAGGAGAAGCCGTACTCGAGGTGGTACTGCTTCGGGCTGCGCGCGCGCCACAGTGCCTGCAGGTCGCCGGGCATGGACCCGGCGGCGTTGATGAGGATGTCGTCGTCACTCATGAGCTCGTTGAGCGCCCCGAACACCTCGGTCTGCGCGGGCAGCGGGGCGTTGCCCCGGTCGTAGCACTCGTCAGTGACCGTCGCCCACGCGGCAACCCGGGTGCCGACCTCGGCCGCGAAGTCGGTCCCGACGCGGTAGCCCGCGAGCGCCGCGGTGATGGCCTCGAGTCCGGCGCGGGCGTCGGTGACGACCATTTCGGCGGAGTGCTTCGCGGCGTCGAACGCGAGCACGTTGAGGTTGACGAACTTCACGTCCGGGTTGCGGAACACCGTGTGGCTCGCCGTGGTGAAGTCGGAGTACCGCGTGCCCACCCCGATGACGACGTCGGCCTGCGCGGCGAGCGCGTTCGCTGCGTCGTTTCCGGTGGAGCCGATGCCGCCGACGGAGGCGGGGTGCTCGAAGCTGATCGCGCCCTTGCCTGCCTGGGTGTCGGCGACCGGGATGCCGGTCGCGTCGGCGAATGCTGCCAGCGCGGCGGAGGCTTCGGAGTAGATGACCCCGCCGCCGGCGATCAGCAGCGGCTTCTTCGCGGACCGGATGACGGCCACGGCGCGGGCGATCGCGGCGGCCTCGGGTGCGGGCCGGGCCACGTGCCAGACGCGCTTGCGGAAGAACTCGGACGGCCAGTCGAACGCCTCGGCCTGGACGTCCTGCGGCAGGCAGATCGTCACCGCGCCGGTCTCGGCCGGGTCGGTGAGCACCCGCATCGCCGCCAGCGCGCTCGGGATCAGCTGCTCGGGGCGGTTGATGCGGTCCCAGAACCGCGAGACCGGCTTGAAGGCGTCGTTGACGGAGATGTCCAGGCTGCGCGGATCCTCCAGCTGCTGGAGCACCGGGTCCGGCACGCGGGTCGCGAAGATGTCCGACGGCAGGATCAGCACCGGGATCCGGTCGACCGTGGCCAGCGCGGCGCCGGTGACCATGTTGAGCGACCCGGGTCCTATCGAGGCTGTGCACGCGAACGCCTGCAACCGGTTGCGGGTGCGGGCGTAGGAGACCG
Source organism: Pengzhenrongella frigida (assembly GCF_004168625.1). GTDB lineage: Bacteria > Actinomycetota > Actinomycetes > Actinomycetales > Cellulomonadaceae > Pengzhenrongella > Pengzhenrongella frigida. Next base: position 43,352 of record NZ_SDWW01000033.1, on the reverse strand, counting down.
CGGCGTGCACCATGCCCTGCTCGTTGCGGGCGAGGTAGTACTTGAGGCGGTTCTCGCCGTCGGCCGGGTCGACCTCGTTCTGCAGCAGGGCTTGCCCGACGCCGGCCACGTTGCCGTGGCCGAAGATGCCGAACGCGCCCGGGACGAGGCGCTGCTCGACCCCGTCGCGCTCGCTGAACTGGTTCGCGAGGAAGCGGACCAGGGCCTGGCCGACGGTCAGGTGGACCGTTCCGTCGGCAGGAGTCGTGGCGTCGTTGCTCACTGGGTGTCCTTCGTGGTGACGGGAGTGGCGGAGGAAGGAACGGATGCGGTCATGGGGAGCCGGGGGTCGACCACCTGGGAGTCCCAGGTCTCGCGGATCCAGTGGTGGGCCGGGTCGTCGCTCATCAGCCAGGCCCCGTCCTGGGCCGGGCCGGCCATGACGTTGAGGTAGTACAGGTCGTAGCCCGGTGCCGCCATCGACGGTCCGTGGTAGCCGTTCGGTGTCAGGACGACGTCGCCGCTGCGGACCTCCTCGGACAGGTCGATCGGGCGGGCGCCGCTCGCGTAGGTCCGGTGGAACGCGAAGCCCGGCCCGTCTGGACCCGGCTGGACCTCGAAGTAGTAGATCTCCTCGAGCTTTCGCTCGGTCTCGGAGTGCTCGTCGTGCTTGTGCGGCGGGTAGGACGACCAGTTGCCCCCGGGCGTGAGCACCTCGCACACGAGCAGGTGGTCGGTCTCCAGGTCGTTGCCCAGTGCGTAGTTGTTGACCTGCCGCGACGCGCTGCCCGCGCCGCGCAGGCCGACGACGACGTCGGACGCCGGCCGGTAGGACACCTCGAGGCGGCGGCTCGCCCGCGTCGTCGGGACGGCGAAGCGCCCGCCGGCCGCCGAGGTCAGGGTCGCGACCGTGTCGCGAGGCAGGTACAGGTAGTCAGTGACCGCAGTGAACACGTCCGGGCGGCCGACGAGCTCGTAGGTCGTCCCCGCCACCGTGACCGCGCAGCTCCCCGCCAGCGGCAGGACGAGGGCCTCGTCGGGGCCCGTCGCAAGCGAGTGGCTCCGGCCAGCGGCCAGCTCGATCACGCGCAGGCCGCTGAAGGTCCAGCCGGCGCGCTCGGGGGTCACGTCGACCGCGACGTCGTCGTGCGCGGTCTCGCCGGCGCGGATCACGAGCGGGTTCACAGCAGACCGACCGCGTTGTCGACGGCCGCGGCGACGTCGCCACCGGGCGGGTACAGCAGGGATCGGCCGATCACGAGCCCCTTGACAGCGGGGATCGCGAGAGCCTTCGCCCAGCCGACGAGCGCAGCGTCGGCGTCGTCGGACACCTCGCCGCCGAGGATGAGGGCCGGCATGGTCGACGCCGCCATGACCCGCTCCATCTCGGGCACGCACGGCAGCTTGAGCCAGGTGTAGGCCGACGTGCGGCCCAGGCCGGACGTGATCGCGATCGAGCGGATGACGGCGTCGGGCGTGAGGTCGTTGCGGACACGACCGTCCACCCGACCCGAGATGAATGGCTCGACCATCGCCATCAGGCCAGCATCGGCGAGCTCGTCGACGCCGTGAGCGCACGCTTCGAGGGTCCGGATCGTGGCCGGGTCGTCATAGTCGAGGCGCAGCAGCATCTTCCCGCCGTCCAGCCCCGCCGCGACGACCCCCCGCGCGTCGTAGCCGGTGAAGCGGTCGTCGAGCTCGAACCGGGCGCCGGCGAGGCCACCGCGGTTCATGGAGCCGAGCACGAGCTTCCCGTCGAGCGCCCCGAGGAGGGCGAGGTCCTCGATCATGTCCGCCGTGCCGAGGAACCCGTGCACCCCCGGTCGGGACAGCGCCTCGACGCATCGGCCCAGGAGGTCGCCCCGGTCGGCCATGGCCATCGGGTCCGCGCCGGCCGCGAGCGCGCCGCGGGCCGGGTGGTCGGCCGCGATGATCATGAGCTTGGCATCCGGATCCGTCGGCATCGCGCCCCGGACACGGTCGCGCAGGGCGGCCGCGATGCGCTGTGGCTCGTGCGCGCGGACCTGGACGATCTGGCCGATGGCGGTCATCGCGGGCTCCTGATCTGCGAGCGCTGCAGCTCGGCGACGGGGGTGCCGGCAAGGACGGCCTCAACCTCGTCCTCGGTCGGCATCGCGGTCGAGCACTCGAGCCGCGAGGCCACGATCGCGCCGGCCGCGCTCGCGCCGGCGACGATCCGCTCGAGCGACCAGCCGCTGAGCAGGCCGTGGCACAGGGACCCGCCGAACGCGTCACCGGCACCGAGGCCGTTGACGACCTCGATGGGGGTGGGGGGCACGACGATGCGCTCGTCGTGGGTCTTGGCCAGCGTCCCTTTCGGGCCCTGCTTGACGATCGCGATCTCAACACCCGCCTCAAGCAGCGCATCGGCCGCGCGGTCGGGCTCGGTCTCGCCCACGGCGATCTCGCACTCCTCACGATTGCCCACCGCAACAGTGACCTTCTCCAAGCACTGGCGGACCTGGTCGGTCGCCTCGGCTGCGCTGGCCCAGAACATCGGCCGATAGTCGAGGTCGAGCACCGTGTGCCGGGCACCGTTGCGGACCGCGAGCGCTGCGTGGTGCGCCCTTTGGCTCGGTTCCTCGGACAGTCCCGTGAGGCTCACCCAGAACAGCTTGGCGTCCTGGATGGTGCTCATCGGGAGGTCCTCCGCGCGCAGCTGCAGGTCGGGAGCGCTCGGCTGGCGGTAGAAGTACAGCGGGAAGTCGTCCGGCGGGAAGATCTCGCAGAAGGTGACCGGGGTGGCGAACTGAGGCGTCGTGATCACGAACTCGTCAGACACGCCGAGCCGCACCATCTCGCGGCGCACGAACCGGCCGAACGAGTCGGCACCGACCCCGGTGAGGACCGCGGCCGAGCGGCCGAGCTGCGCGGCGGCGACGGCGACGTTGGTCGGGCTGCCGCCGAGGAACTTCCCGAACGTCTCGACGTCCTCCAGACCGACCCCGGTCTGCAGGGGGTAGATGTCCACCCCTGACCGGCCGATGGTGACGACCTCTACCTGTGGCAGCACAGCGTCTCCTGGTTTTCCTCGTCGTTGGGGATCGCCCGGCTGGGCGAGCGGGGCGATGGTGGTTCGCGCTGATCGGCTCGATCTGCGCCTCACCATTGCCTCACGGAGGACTCTGCACTACAACCAAGCCCAACGTCAAATCTTTGTCCTAACATTCTGACATCACGTAGGCTTGACAGCATTCGAGCCGAGGGCCGCACGCGACGCGGCCTCGCAGGCCTCACGCCGGTCCTTGAGTTCGGCAATGATGTCCCTAGGCACGCACGGCACACCCGTTTGTTCGGTCAACCAGAGATTCGAGGAACATGTCCAGCGACACAGCGAGGATGCTGCGGATCGACCTCGACAGGTCGAGCCCGGTACCGCTGTACCACCAGATGGCCAAAGCGATCGAGAAGAGCATCGAGACCGGAGAGCTCGCACCGGGGGCGCGGCTGGAGAACGAGATCGCGCTCGCCGGCAGGCTGCGGGTGTCGCGTCCGACGGCGCGACGCGCCCTGCAGGAGCTCGTCGAGCTGGGCATGCTCGTGCGCAAGCGCGGCGTCGGGACCCAGGTCGCACCGGTCCGGGTGCGCCGCAAGGTCGACCTCACGAGCCTTTTCGACGACCTGGCCGGAAGCGGCCGCACGCCGACCACGAAGGTGCTCGAGTACTCCGTCGGTCCCGGGACCCCCGAGATCACCGACCTCCTCGAGATCCCGGCCGACGCCGAGGTCGTCACCGTGCGACGCCTGCGGTTCGCCGACGGCGAGCCCCTCGCACTGATGACGAACCAGCTGTCGCTCGAGATCGCCCCGACCTACGACGAGCTCACAGAGCTCGGTCTCTACGCCGCCCTGCGCACGCGAGCGATCGAGGTGCACATGGCACAGCAGCACATCGGGGCCCGCATCGCCACGGCAGCCGAGGCCCGCATCCTGGAGGAGAAGCCGAAAGCCGCACTGCTGACGATGGAGCGCACCGCTTACGACGCCGCCGGCCGGGCGATCGAGCACGGGGTCCACGTGTACCGGGCCTCGCGCTACAGCTTCTCGACCACGCTGTTCGCGCAGTAGCGCGCCGCGGCCGCCCCGCGGGCAGGCGGCCGCCGTCCTGCACCATAGACGAAGGCTCCGGTCGGGCTAGAGCTCGCCGGTGAGGAACTGCGCGCGACCCGCACCGAAGCTCCAGTCCTCCTTCGTGTTCTCCACCATCGAGACGATCAGGTCACCGGACGCCAGCCCGGTCCGCTCGGCGAGGATGCGGAACAGGCCTGCGTAGGCCGCGGTCTTCTGCTCGGTGGTGCGACCCTGGTGGAATACCTGGATGATCACGAGCTCGTCGCTGCGTTCGATCCCAATCCCGGAGCCCTCGGCGATGAGGTGACCGCGGGGGTGCTCCGTGATGATCTGGTAGCGATCGCCCACGGGCGCCGCGAACACCGCGAGCATGACGTCCTGGACGGCGTCGGCGATCGCGCGGACCTCGATGGCGGACCGGCCCTGCTGCAGATCGATGCGGACAAGCGGCATGGTGGTCCTCCTGGGGGCAGTGCAGGGGTGGTCGTGGAAACCAGGATTCTATCATTTGTTCGATTGTCAGGACATACGGTTGACAGCCCTCGGGACGAGGGCTTTACTAGTTCTTTCGGCCCCGCTCGCTCACCGAGGAGCGTCACGATCCGGGATTGCCGACCCACCCCGGGAGATCACGTGACCCAGACCCTGACCGAGCCCCAGCCCCAGCCCACGAACCCGATCGCCGACTCACCGCTCCTGGCGATGACTCAGACCACGCCGACCGTCCTGTGGAACGACTCCGCCGACCCGCTGGAGCTCACTCAGTCGATGCGGTGGGGCTGCGTAGGCGCGACGTGCAACCCGGTGATCGCCTACACCACGATCAAGAAGCACCCGGAGATCTGGGGGCCGCGCATCCGCGAGATCGCCGAGCGGATGCCCACGGCGGGCGAGGCCGAGATCGGTTGGCAGGCCGTCAAGGACATGACGGTCGAGGCCGCGAAGCTGCTCGAGCCGATCTTCGAGAAGTACGCCGGTCGCAACGGTCGCGTCTCGGTCCAGACCAACCCGCGCCTGCACCGCAACAAGGACGCCCTCGTGGCCCAGGCCGTCGAGTTCGACGCCCTCGCGAAGAACATCATCGTGAAGATCCCCGCCACGAAGACCGGCATCGCGGCGATGGAAGAGGCGACATACCGTGGCGTCAGCATCAACGCCACGGTCTCCTTCACGGTGCCGCAGGCGGTCGCCGTCGGCGAGGCCATCGAACGCGCCCTGATCCGCCGCGAGGCCGAGGGCCTAGACGTCACCCGGATGGGACCAGTCGTGACGATCATGGGCGGGCGCCTGGACGACTGGCTCAAGAAGGTCGTCACCCGGGACAAGCTCACCATCGACCCGGGCTACCTCGAGTGGGCCGGCGTCGCAGCCCTCAAACGCGGCTACCAGGTGTTCACCGAGCGCGGCTACCGCAGCCGGATACTGTCAGCGGCATTCCGCAACCACATGCAGTGGAGCGAGCTCATCGGCGGCGACCTCGTCGTCTCGCCGCCGTTCGCGTGGCAGCAGAAGTTCAACTCGAGCGGCATCGAGCCGGTCTCGCGGATCAACAAGCAGGTCGACTCCCGCATCCTGGAGGCCCTGGAGAAGATCCCCGACTTCGTCCGAGCCTTCGAAGTCGACGGCATGACGATCGAGGAGTTCGAGAACTTCGGGTCGTGCAGCACGACGCTGCGGCAGTTCCTCGCCGCCGACGCGGACCTGGACGCCCTCGTCCGCGACATCATCGTCCCAGCCCCGTAGCTGCTCCCCCGCAGGAGGCGGTCCGCCGCGATCACCGCGCTGTGTGGCTGGCTCGGGTGCCGACGGGGGCGGTGGCCGCGGCGCTGACACCGTGGCGCCACCGACCCGTCGGTCCACTCAGATCAGCCCGAGCTCAGTGAACGCGTGGACCAGATCCGCCCGCTCGGGGTCGGCGGCGACCCGGTCGGCCACGGCGAGAACCCGTGGGTCCGCGCCTTCGATGGCCACGCCGACTCCGCCCTAGAGCGCGTCCGGCGCTTCGAGGATGAACGCGACGTCGTGTACCCGGAGAGCAGCGACCGCCCGCTCGGCAAGCGGCACCGGGAACCGCCCTGCGGACCTTACCGGTGCGCGATAGGCCGCCAAGATGCGGGGGCGCTGACGTCCCCGAACCTTCGACTCGCTCGTCGTGGCGGCCGACCGGGTCCGCTGCCCACGAGATTGCGGCCGGCGCTCGCCTCGGGCACCGGCGGCCGCGACCGTGCTCATCGCCGGCTAGTCCATCGGCCTCGCCAAGCGCACCTTCCGGACCACCTGACGACCCAGGTAGCCGAGAAGGCGGCTCGGGACTTGGTCCGGGCCGCCATCCGCTTCGTGCGCTCTTCTCAGAATCCCCCCTCTGGATTGTCTGCTCGAACAAATCGCAGCGTGACGAGCTCGAAGGGCCGCAATATGTCGGGTGCGGTGAGAGATTCCGATTGAGACGCATCGGTGAGGGGCTTTTCGAGTAGATCTGTTCGCAGCACGGCCGAGTAGACGAAGTTGCCCTGAACAGAAGCGAGGCCGCGACGGCCGAGCGACTCGTAAAGGCGAACGACGACGTCGCCACTTCCGTCGTCGGCCAATTTGACCGTCTCGACCACGACACCTTCTCCGTCGATGCGCACGAGAGGCTCCACGTCGGCGTGCCCGAGGAGCTCGCGCAGGGGGAAGGTCACCTCGTAGCCGAGTGACACCGTTCGGAGGATGTCGGCGCCAGGCGCAAGCACGGTGACGAACGAATGCTTGCCCTGGTCGGCTTCTGGGTCGGGGAACAGGGGGCTGCGGAGCAAGGTCTCGCGGACCACTGTCATCGGTCCGCTGCGGTCGCGGTCGCGGACGACGTCGTGGCCATAGACCGTCGCGTTGGCGACGCCGACGCCGTAGGCACCTTCGCGCACGTGCAACCAGCGGTGCGCGCAGATCTCGTACTTCGCCTCTTCCCAGCTCGTGTTGGTCGTCGTCGGCCGCGCGACGTGCCCGAACTGGGTCTCTGACGTCGACTCCAACGCATCCAGCCGGAGCGGGAATGCGAGCTTGAGGACCTTCTCGCGCTCGTTCCACTCGACGTCAGTCTCGATCGAGACCGTGTCGCTGTCTCGGGACACCGTGATCCGCTGCTCGAACGTCGAGTCGTTGAAGCTACGCCGAACGACCACGGTCACCGACGTTTCGTCGGCTGTCGCGATAGTGACCTCGGCAACGGAATCCAGGTCGGTTACGGTCTGGCGATAGTGGTCGTCGAGATCCCAAGCGTCCCACTCGGTCGGGAGATCCCGATGGATCTGGAGGAGGTTGCCCGGACGGTCAGGGGTGAACAGGCTCCGGTCGTTGCGGAGGTCGTCCAGAGCGACCAGCAGGCCGTGTTCGTCGATGACCACGCGCAACTGCTCGTTGGAGATCACGATGGACGATTCACGCCGCTCAAGCACGACGGGCGTGTTGGCGAGCGGGCGGCGGGCACCTGCGCCGAGCGCCGCGATCCCCTCGAATGGCATCGGCGCGGCGTTGAAGCGCAGGAGCTGATTCCCCTCGCCGGCGAGCGCTGCGAGCGATGCATCGATCGAGGCGCGCAGGGTCGCCGCCACCCGGGCATGGGTCTCCTCCGCTTCGTGGTGCACCCAGGCGATCGAGCTCCCCGGAAGAATGTCGTGGAACTGAAGAAGCAGGACGCTTCGCCACGCCTCGTCAAAGACCTCGGACGGGTACGCGCTGCCGGTGCGAACGGCCGCAGTCGCGGCCCACAGCTCCGCTTCGCGAAGAAGCGATTCGCACAGCCTGTTGCCCTTCTTCGTCCGCGCCTGGGAGGTGTAGGTGCCCCGGTGCAGCTCGAGGTACATCTCCCCCTTCCAGATCGCCGGCTCCGGATTCTCGGCCTCCGCTGCCGCGAAGAACGTGGCGGGCGAGCTCATCGTCACCCGGGGGATCCCCTCGAGACTCGCGGACCTCCTCGCGGCCGCCACCATCTCCCGGGTGGGCCCACCTCCACCGTCTCCCCAGCCGAACGGCGCGAGGGACATCGAGCTCGACAGGTGGTCGGCGAACCCATTTTCCGCATAGCCGAGCTCAGCGGCCGAGAGCTGGGCGTTGTACGTCTCGATCGGCGGCATGTGCGCGAACAGGGTCGAGCCGTCGTGACCCTCCCAGCGGAACGTGTTGTGCGGCATACGGTTGACGCGATTCCACGACAGTTTCTGCGTGAAGAACCACCTAGCCCCGGCGCCGACGGCGATCTGCGGCAGTGCTCCGGAGTAGCCGAAGCTGTCTGGAAGCCACACCTCCTCGCACTGGACGCCGAACTCCTCGGCGAAGAAGCGCTGGCCGAACGTGAACTGCCGGACGAGAGACTCACCCGACGGGATGTTCGTGTCCGATTCGACCCACATTCCGCCGACAGGTACGAACCGACCCTCCGCGACCCGCTTGCGGATACGTTCGAACAGAGCGGGGTAGAACTGCTTGATCCAGGCGAACTGCTGGGCCGACGAGCAGGTGAAGATGAAGTCGTCATCGGTGTCCATGAGCGCGAGGACGTTCGAGAAGGTCCGTGCACACTTCCGGACCGTTTCACGCAGCGGCCAGAGCCAGGCCGAGTCGATGTGCGCGTGCCCGGTGGCGTACACGGTGTGAGCACTGGCGTTGGCCGGCTTGTCGAGCTCCGCGCGCAGTTCGGCCCGGCCCGCCGCGGCGGTTCCGGAGATGTCGTCGGGATCGAGGACGTTGATCATCCGTTCGAGTGCTCCGGCGATGCGCCAGCGCCGAGGGCTCGTGCTGGCCGCCTCCTCCATGACGCCGGTGAGAACGGTGATGTCTTGGACAAGTTCGTACACCTCTTCATCGAGAAGGGCGATGTCGGCGACCTTTAGGCGATAGCGCAGCTGCTCGCCCGCCGTCTCCCATAGTCCAAGCGGAGTCGGGGTGAAGTTGACGACGTCCGACCCAGCGACATTCGGGTTCGCCGCCGCCTCGACCCAAAGATCAACGGATTCGCCGGCATCGCCCGAAAGCGGCACGTAGTGGTTCCATGGCGAGAGTCCCTTGAGCGGTTCTCCCTGCAGCGAGAACGCCATGCCCTCCGCTTGGAAACCGGGCCCGGCCTCCGTGAAGCCCAGGTCGATGACTGCCTCAAGCTTTGTCCCAACACGGATCGCTGTCCCATTCCCCCACGTCGCGGGCACGGTCGCGCGAACATGCAGCCAGACCGTGTCCCACGCCCGGCCCCACTCCGACCCGACGGGAAGGGGTGCGAACTCTCCGGACGTTCCTACCTCGAACGAAACCGGCTCCCCCCCGACGACGCGGTGGGTGACGTCCATCGGGACCCGGGCGCGATACAGCTGGGGCTCGATCCGCTCGCCGACGAATCGCCTGATGCGCTCTTCGATCTGCGTGAGCTTGTTCTTCTGGCGTGCTTCAGGCATGGGACTCCTTCATTGCGACTTCATTGCGACGTGGAGCATCCGCTCTCAAGTCGTGGCGATCAGGCGGTGAACTTGAGGACGAGCGACCTGGCCTCCGGCCGCAGCAGTGCGTCGGGCCAGACGTCCGGTCCGCACGCCCGCGATCCGAGCCCGTTCTGAGCGGCGTCAAGGTAGAGGTAGGACGCCGTAGGCTCCGGGAGCTCGTGCGGGTGCCGCGCCCGATCGACCTCCTGAGCGGTGTGGCGGGCGAGGGTGAAGCCAGGTCGCCGTCCCCTGCCGTCCGGAACGGCATCGACAGTCAGCCACGGGGCACCGCCGGTGGACAGCGTCAGGGACCGGAGGTCGCTCCGGTGGCCGCTCTCCTGCGGCCGGGCGTACCGGACCGTGAGGTCGTCGGTCGAGCCCGAGAACCGGCCGACCCGAACCGCTCGCCGAGAGTCCGGGTACGAATCGCCCGGTCCGGTGCCGAACCACGACGCTTCGTCCACGGATCGGGGCAGGTCGAATCGCACGCCGATGCGGGGCCAGATGAGGTCCCACCGCGACGTGGGCTCGATGTCGAGGCGCAGCCAGAGGTCATTCCCCTCGAAGCTCCAGGTCTCCTCAAGGCTCACGGCGGGCCTGGTGTCGGCAGCGCCGTAGCGCGTGCGGATCCGCATCTGCGACTCGAGGAGCGAGACCTCCACGACCCGTCGCACGAGCCTGTCAAGACCAGCCCGTCGCCATGTGGACGCATACGAGGGCGCCTCGACGGAGAGCCCGCGGCCCGCCATCGGGTCACCGAGGTCGTAGCTGCCCAGGTGGGAGCCGCCATCGTTGTCTGTCGGAGCGCGCCAGAGCTCGAGCTGAGGGCCCGACACGGGCAGGCCTGCGAGCCCGACGAGCCGGCCGTCGACGAAGGTGGCCGGCCCGAGGTCGACGACACCCGAGGGGTCCCCATGGACGGCTGCTGTGCTGAGCGGGACCGGCGGACGGCCGGCGCGTGCCTCCGCGGTCGGCGGCGTGAGGTCGAGCTGTGCCGCCGCGATGATGTGCCCGGCGGCCGCCCATGGTGCGTCGGACGCGAGCACTGCCTCGACGGTGAGCCACGTCTCCCCCGTGGTCGCGGCTGTGACGGCGGGAAGGGTGACGACGCCCGCCGCCCCGGCCTCGAGCGATCGGCCGTTCAGGTTCACCGCCAGCTCGCCCGACTCCGTCCGGGCTCCATCCTGCTCAGCGCGCCACCGGAAGGTGAGGTCCGAGGTGTCGGCCGAGTGCCGGAGGTTGGAGACGGTCAGGGTGCGGGTGCCGTCCGCGCTTCGTCCGAACGAGAAGCGGATCGGCGCCACGACGGCCGCGAACTCGAAGAGCCCCGGCGTCGGGGTGTCGTCGGAGAGGACCATCCCATCCATGCAGAACGGTCCATCGTGCACCACCTCGCCGAAGTCGCCGCCGTAGCCGAAGAACTCGGTGCCGTCGGGGGTGTGGGTCCGGATGCCGTGATCGCGCCACTCCCAGACGAAACCACCGTGCAACCGCGGATAGCGGTCCACGAGGTTCTCGTACAGGTCGATTCCCCCGGGGCCGTTTCCCATGGCGTGGACGTACTCGCACAGGATGAACGGCTTGGACCGCTGCCGTGCCGACTCCGCCCCGGAGCTGCCGTCCAAGAGCGAGGTCGAGTCGTCCCCGATGCTCTGCGTCTCGGCGATCGACGGGTACATCCGCGAGTAGACGTCGGTGTAGTCGCCGGCGCGATCGCCTTCGTAGTGGATGGGCCGCCCGGCGTCGCGGGCGCGCGTCCACGCCGCGATGGCCGCAAGATTGCTCCCGGTGCCCGACTCGTTCCCGAGCGACCACATGACGATGCTCGGGTGGTTCTTGTCGCGTTCGACCACCCGCTCCATCCGGTCTAGGTAGGCATCGCGCCAGGCGGGGTCCTCGCTGGGATTCCCGAGCCACTCGTCTCGGTCGCCGCCGTGGTGGAAGCCATGGGTCTCTATGTCGTTCTCGAGCATCACCCAGAGCCCGAGCTCGTCGGCAAGGTCGAGGAGCCGCGGGTGGGGCGGGTAGTGAGACGTTCTGATGGCGTTCACGTTGAACCGCTTCATCATCTCGAGGTCGCGACGGGCGAACTCCTCGTCGAAGACCCGGCCGCGATCCGGATGCGTCTCGTGCCGGTTCATCCCGTGCAGAACGACGCGTCGGCCGTTCACCAGGAAGCGATCGCCCACGATCTCGACGGTGCGGAAGCCGAGCCGCATCGAGATCGTCTCGGCCGCTCCCCCGCTCGTCACCGTCGCGTCGTACAGGCGCGGCTGCTCTGCGGACCACGGCTCGACCCCGCCGACGGCGATCGGACCTACGTCGGCCGGTGATTGCCAGGTGACGTCGACGCCGAGCTCGGCGATGCGGAACTGCACCGGGAACGAGCGACCGGAGGCGCGGATCTCAGGATCGACGATCCCGGCTCCCGTCTGGCGGTCGAACGACACCCGGAGCCACACGTCCTCGAGACCCCCGATCGGCCTGGCCTGGAGGGAGACGCTGCGGAAGATTCCCGGGAGCCACCACTGGTCCTGGTCCTCGACGTACGTCGACGCCGACCACTGGTGCACGCGCACCACGATGAGGTTCTCGCCCTCGTGGACGGCCGCCGTGACGTCGAACTCCTGCGCCAGGCGTGAGCCGACGCCGACGCCGATCAGCTCGCCGTTGACCCAGACCCGGTACCGCGACTCGACGCCGTCGAAGCGGAGGACGACCGCCTCGTTCCGGTTCGGATCGACCCACCCGGCGGGCAGCGTGAAGGTCCGCCGGTGGTCCCCGGTCGGGTTCTCGTCGGGCGGATTCGGCGGATCCTGCGGGAAGGGCATCTGGACATTGGTGTAGATCGGAGACCCGTAGCGACCGGCCCCCTGCAGAACCCAGTGGCACGGCACCGCGAGGGTGTCCCAGGCCGAATCGTCGAAGTCGACCGCCGCGACGCCCTCGACCGACTCGCCCGGGGGCAGGACTCCCCGGCCACCGAATGTGCCCGGGGCACCCGCCAGGAGCCGGAACCGCCAGTTACCGTCGAGCGAGAGGGCCGGTGCGTCCGAGTGCAGCCACGACCGCGCACGCCGCCGGAGGCCGGAGCTCGGTCCGGTGTCCGTGAGGTAGGCAATCGCCGTCGGCCCGCTTGAGTCTTTCGTCATGAGGAATGCCCTTCCTTGAGCACGACGCTCCGGATCTCCCAGGGCATCAAGGGAATCTCCAAGCGGCCAGGCGAGGTGACGTCCGAGATCGGGTGACCCAGCAGCGTGACCGTCGTGGCGGCGGTGAAGTCACCGGTGACCGTGGCGATGGTGGGTGAGTCGCCCATGGCCACGATCCGCAGCTCGACCCCCGCTGCCGTTCGGTGGACGCTTGAGACGGCGACCGAGTCGCCGTCCACCCTGAGACCGGTGGAGGGCGCCGGCAACGCTGTGCTCGTGGAGGCGGTCCCGCGGCGGACGAGGGGTTCGCTGCGGAACCGTTCGGCGAGCAGGACGGCCTTGGCCGGATGCCAGCCTGCCCGGGACGGGAGGACGGCAAATCGGCCGGTGACGGTCTCCCCCAACGCCTGCGCGCCCGGCACGGCGATCTCGCTCGCGGCGGGTTCGTCGCGGAGCGGATGGAGGTTTCTGCTCATGGACCCGACGGCGCGCAGGAGGGTGATCGCCAGGTCGCGGCCGCCGTCGACCAACTCGTACTCGGTGGCGTGATCCAGCAGCACGGTGACCGGTCCGGCGCTGATGAAGGAGGTCGCAGGGTAGGTAGGGATCGGGTATTCTCCCCACCCTCCCTCGCCGGCCAAGCCTCGCGTGGTGACGGCGAACTGACCTTCGGCGGCCGACGTCGTGACGGCGTCCGGTAGCCGAAGGTGCAGCCTCGTGCGATGGTCCCGGGCGACGTTCACGAAGGACACCGTGAGGCGGAGGAAGGGCTCACCGCCTCGAAGCTCCGCCAGCGTCTCGACGACGAGCGGACCCGTGGCTCGGCTGCGTCGATCCGGATCGCTCGCAAGGGAGAGCGGGACGGCGTAGGTCCGGACCACCCGCAGGATCCATCGAGCCGGCCCCTCCTCGAGGACGTCGGAGGTGACGATGGTCGGGACGTCGACCAGCAGATCGTCAGCGGGCGGCGCGAAGTTGTAGCTGTCGCCCCGGTCACCGCCGTCGACGAGCCGCCCGAGTCCGGTCAGCACCACCCCTTCGCCGTCAGCCAGGTCGAGCGTTCCATCGTCCCGCACGCTCGCGCGCAGCACTCCGTTCGAGATGCTCCCCGGGAGCTGCTCAGGGCATGGCACGGGAATCGATCCGCCGGTAGAAACCACGGAAAAGGCGGTCATGCCCGACGACGCCACGGGCACCGTGACCAGAACGCTCGTGACCGGGGCGGTCGTGGTCAGGACGCGCCAACTGCCGGGACGAGCACGTGTCGCGGAGGCCACGTGACTCCTCAGCTCGAGCAGGTCGAAGGGCTCCTCGGTAGCCACCTCGGCCAGCCGGAACGCGAGGGTGCCGGGTTCGAGGGAATAGGAGGCGATCTGTCGGCCGAAGAGCTCGCGCCGGTGGATGCGGCGCAGCACCCGGTCCAGCTGAGAGGCGTCCATCGTCTCGTCGCCGAGCACGGTCGGAGCCGTCGTCAGCGCCTGGATCGGCAGCTCCGAGCCGTCCGCGGTCGTGGCCCGCAGCGCTCCACCGTCGTCGGGCATCTCGACGTGCACGGCCGCCATCACGTCGCAGGGGTTCGGCAACGGGTTGACGACGAAGTAGCCCGACGTCGGCACCGAAGCGGCGAGGCCGTCTAGGACTCCGTCGCGGGCCGCACGGCCGATCTGGCCTGCCTCCGCGAGGCGGGCCAGGACCTGATCGCTCGTCTCGTCGGTGCCGGATCCGACCACCGAGTCATGCGCCGTGGACTCGATGATCTTCCGCCAGGCCACGGTGAGGAACTCGTCGGGGCTCGACGCGGACCATTGCGCGGCCAGGCGCTCGGCCTGATCGACCACCCGCTCGGCACCGGCCATCATCTGCTTCAACGAACGGCGCACCGAAAGCACACCCGGGAGGATGTTCCCCCGGGCGTGGCTTCGCAGCTCTCCGTGGACAACCGGCGCCGAGGGATCGACGGGGCGGCTCGAGACGTACTCCTCGAGGGTGGCGACGACGATCGTCCGGTCATGCCGTGCGGCCCGCCGCAGCCACTCGCCGAGACGGGGATCCGGGACAGTGTGGTCGGTCCCCGCCATCGCGAGGATCGGATCGTCGCCCCAACGCCCCTCCGTCGCCTGGGCGTAGTCGTCGAGGGCGCGGCCGATCTCGAGGGGCACGAGTAGCACGTCGAGGCCGTTGTCATACCCGTCGAAAAGGTACTCCGTGCGGATCGTCGAGCCGTCCGGGGCCTGCCAGAAGAAGCTGTGGCCCGTGACGGAGGCCGGGACGCCGCGCCAGAGGGCCGCGTGCTCGATCCCGGCCCGCCTGAGGATCTGAGGCATCTGGGCCACGTGCCCGAACATGTCCGGGAGGTACCCGACCGCCATGGCGCCGCCCAGGGCCGTCGCGCCCTCGACCCCGAGCCGGAGATTGCGGACGATCGTCTCGCCGGTACAGAGGAACTCATCGAGGAGGATCAACCAGGGCCCCAGCGCGAGTCGGCCGGACTCGACCAGCCCTCGCACGCGTGCCTCATTCTCGGGCCGCATCTCCAGATAGTCCTGGATGGCCGCCGTCTGTCCGTCGAGCGTGAATCGAAATTCCCGATCGCGCTCCGCCGTCTCGATCAGCCGGTCGAGCTCCGTGACGAGGCGGTAGCGGAACACCTGGAAGGGCTCGTACCACTCGCGATCCCAGTGCGTGTGCGGGATGAAGACCCAGTCGTTCGAAGACAAGAAGAGTTCCTTTCAGAGTCAAGGCCGAGCGACACCGTCGGCCACCCGGCGACCGAAGGTCGAGGTTCAGCCCTTGATGGCGCCGCCGAGGCTGGAGTGGAGCAGGTGCTTGCGCACGAAGACGTACAGCACGGCCGGCGGCGCCACGTAGACGATCGCGCTGGCGGCGAGGAGGCCCCAGTCGACCTGGTTGTGCTCGCTGAAGGCGCGGAAGAGCCCGATCGACAGTGGGTAGAGCTCCTGGCGCTGCAGCATCACGAGGGGGGTGAGGAAGTCGCCCCACACGCCCAGGAACGTCAGCATCGCCGCGGCGCCGAGCCCAGGTCCGGCGAGGGGCAGCACGATCCGCCAGATCGCCTGGAAGCGAGAGCTGCCGTCGACCCAGGCTGCTTCCTCCAGCTCGATCGGCACGGCCGAGATCGTCCCCTTGAGCAACCAGAGAGTCACCGGCAGCTGGAGCACCGCTTCGACGAGAATGAGCCCCCACAGTGAGTTCGTGAGGTTCAGCTTCACGAGGATCAGGTAAAGCGCCACGATCGTGGCCGGCGCGGGGATCACCCTGATCAGCAGAATGCTGAACATGAACATGCGGCGACCGGGGAACTGGAAGCGGGCGAGCGCATATCCGCCCGCGAGCCCGAGCACGAGGTTGAGTGCCGTCGCACCGATCCCGATGATCAGGCTGTTGAGCAGCAGCAGCGGGGTACCGGAGTTCGTGAAGAAGTTCACGAAGTTCTCGATCGAGACCGTCGGCCACTGCACGTTCGGCCCGGCATTCGCATCGACGGCGCTCAGCACCACCCACGCGAAGGGTACGAGGCAGAAGAGCGCCAGCATGACGATGAGCGTGTAGCCCAGCACCCGCTGCACGAGATCGATCGCAGTGAGGCGACGTCGCCGCGTGTGGCGAACGGGAGCAGCTGTCTGCGGCGAGGCAGCACGGTTGGCCAGGGTCGTCATCTCACACCTCCACTTTCGCGAGCCGTAGGTAGACCGAGCCCAGCACCAGCACGATGACCAGGAGGATCATCGAAGCGGCGCTTCCGATTCCGACCTGAGAAAACTGCAACGCACGTTCGTAGATGTAGATCGCCGCCAGCTGGGTCTGACCGCCGGGGCCTCCCTGGGTGAGGAAGTAGACGAGCCCGAAGGCGCCGACCGTGCTGATCGTGGTCAGCAGGAGATAGAGGAACACCGGGCCACGGATAAGGGGGAGCGTGACGTGCCGGAACACCTGCATGGCACGGGCTCCGTCGATCCTGGCCGCCTCGATAAGCTCGACCGGGACGTCCTCGAGGGCGGCCTGGAACATGATCATGGCGAAGGCGATGCCGCGCCAGATGTTGACCACGATGATCGAAGCCATCGGCACCACCTGGAGCCAGGCCGTCGGTGGAACACCGAAGATCCCTGTCAGCTGGTTCAGAGTGCCGGAGGAGTTGTTGGACAGCACGCTCGCCCACGTCAGCGAGGCGACCACCTCGGGCACGATCATCGGCATGAGGACGGCAGCGCCGATGATTCCCTTGCCGCGCATCCAGGGCCGGCTGAGCAGGATCGCCGCAAGCATCCCGAGAACGGTCTGACCGATGATCGCGGAGTAGAGCACGAACTCGCCGGTGTGCCCGAGCGAGCCGAGGAAGTCCGCGTTGTTCAGCAGGTAGACGTAATTGTCGAGACCGACGAACTTCGGGTCGCGGGCGGCGAACCCGGTGAGCTGGGTGTTGGTGAAGCTGAGGTACATGCCGTACAACGCCGGACCGACGATGAACAGCACGATCAGCACGGCGGCCGGGCCGAGCAGGAGCAGGAGCAGCGGCCGGTTGTTGGATCGGCCGCGCCGTTTCGGCAGCGGCCGCGTTGCCGCCGCTGCCGAAACGGGCATCTCGGTGACCGAGGACACTACTTGACCAGGTTCGGGCCGAGCAGGTCGGTCGCGTCCTCAACGAACGCGGCATACGCCTGGGCGCCGTCTGCCTCACCAGAGATGATGAGTTCGGTGGCAGACGCGACCGCCTGCGCGATCTGCTCGGAACCGTCTCCGGTTGGCACGTAGACGCTGGTCGCCAGGTCCTCTCCCGCCTGCAGGAGCTTTGGCTCGTCCGCGTAGGGCTTCACGTCAGCGAGGTCGTCGCGGGGGGAAGCAGCTCCGGAGGTGACGAGCTGTTCGGCGAGCGGTTCACCGCTCGAGAGGTACTGAGCAAGGAGCATCGCCTCGTCCTTGTGCTGCGACTTCTCCGGGATGGCAAAGCTGGAGCCGAGGCCGCTCCAGCCGAACGGCTTGTCACCACTTTGGAGCGCCGGGTACTGCCAGGTGTCGACTTTGGTCTCAAGTTCGGGGATGGGCGCGGCACCGTTGGTGCCCCAGTCGAACTTCCAGCCCGAGGTGCCCTGCGCGGCGACCTGGATCTCGCCCGCCGGGAACTTGACGTATTTGGTCGGCTCCCACGGGTTGGGGTTCTCCAGGTCCTGGACCGGGAGGAGGTCCTTGGCATAGAGCTCGCCGTACAGGTCGAAGACGGCGGCCCAGCCGTCGCTCTCCAGATCCCACTTGCCTGTCTCGAGGCTGTAGAAGTCCGTATCGGTGCCGCCGAGGATGGGGAGGAACCCTTCGGTCCAGGTGCTTCCGCCCCAGGCGCTACCGGCCGGGACCACGATCGGCGTGCCGCCCGTCTTCTCCTTGAGGGTGACGAGGCGAGCGATCAGGTCCTCCCAGGTATCCGGCTGGCTGGTGTCGACGCCGAGCTCCGTGAGGATGTCCTTGCGGTAGAAGAGGTTCTGCACCTGCGTGTCGTGCACGAGGGCGTAGATGTGCCCGTCCTGGCGGACCATCGCCTCCTTGAACTGCGGGAAGTAGTGGTCCCAGCCGTCCCACTCGTTGAGGTAGTCGTCGAGCGGGGTCAGGTAGCCGGCGCCGGCGAAGCCGGGAACGAGGCTGTCACCCATGTCGATGACGTCGGGCGCCTCCCCCGCAATGAGCTGTTGGGTGAGCTTGGTCTTGAACTGGTCGTCGGTGAGGACGTCGGCCACGAGAGTGACCTTGATGTCCTTCCCCTGCTTCTTCATCTCCGCCTCGAAGCCGGGGAGAACTTTCTTGATGGAGTCGATGCGGGACTTCTGGAACTCCACGATGGAGATCGTGACGGTGCCGTCGGTGGTGCTGCTGGCAGTGGAACAGGCAGTGAGCCCGCCGGCCACGACCAAGGTGGCGGCAAGTGCGGCTCTCGCTCGAGTGCGCTTCATTGCGGTGCCTCTCTCCGCTTCGCTCCCCTGGGCCACTTTGCCTATTCGATGGGATAAAGCGTGGTCCAGACGTTAGGTCAGGAGGAGCGACCTGTCAAACCTTGCCCGATGGCCGCACGTGGCTGCGTACGTCCACCGCGGCTCACCGAACCGAGGTGGTCTCACCGACCACGCGGAAGCCATTCCATTCGATAGGATTAACCACGTGTCCGAGTGCGGTCAGCGCACCGGATCGTCCGATCGTGGGGGGTGACATGCTCCGAGGCAGCAACCTGCTGAGCCTGGGCAACTACAACCAGGCGGTCATCCTCGACCTGATTCGCCGGAAACCCGGCACAAGCCGGGCGGACTTGCAGCGAAGGTCCGGCCTCGCGTCACAGACCATCTCCAACATCGCTCGGCGTCTCATCGACGCCGAGATGATCCGCGAGAGCGAGCCGGGCGACGCGGTTCGAGGGCGCCCTAGCATCCCCCTGGTGGTCAACGGAGGCGGCGGCTTCGCCGTCGGCGTGCACATCGACCCCGCCCACCTCACGATCCTGCTGCTCGACATCGCCGGTGAGGTGCGCCACCGTCTGCATCTGCGCACACCGCAAGCGACCAACCCCGGCGAGATGACGGCCCTCATCGCGGTGAGCATCGGTCGTCTGGTTCGCGAGGCCGGCATCGACCGTGACCGGCTGCTGGGAGTCGGGATCGCCGTGCCAGGCCCGCTCGACGTACGCACCGGTGTGGTGCTCGACCCACCCCAGCTGCCCAAGTGGCGCGACGTGCGACTTCGCGCAGACCTCCACGACGCCACCGGGTTGCCGGTCCTGCTCGACAAGGATGTCACCGCATCCGCCACCGCGGAACTACGCAAATCGGCTGACTCCGACTTCCTGTTCCTCTATCTCGGCTCCGGCGTAGGTGCGTCCGTCGTCACCCAGGGCCAGGTGCTCCGCGGTGCCAGCAACAACATCGGCGAGATCGGCGACATCCTGGTCGATCCCACGGCCGAGGACCTTCACTGGAGCGGCCGGCGCGGCGGACTCGCCGCAGCGTGCGTCCCCGAGGCGCTCGTCATCCAGGCGGTGCAGGCCGGCCTGATGGTGCTGCCTGACCTGACCGACTACCTGGCGACCGACGACGCATTCACGACGCTCACCGAGCTAGCGGCGGGTGGGGACGCCAAGGCCTCGTTCATCCTGGATCGCGCCGCGCGCCGGGTCGCCGTCGGCATCGGCGTGCTCGTCAACTTCCTCGACGTCCCCCGCGTCGTGCTGGGCGGCCCCACCTGGAACCGCCTTAGCGCCGCCTTCCTTCCCGTACTCGAGGATGCAGTGCGCCGCGAGCTCGTCGTCTCACGCGAGGCATTCTCGGTCGTGGCCTCCACCGTGGGTGAGCTGATCGCCGCACAGGGCGCCGCCGATCTGGTGATCGATCACTTCCTCGCACCGCACGCAAGCGTCCTCGTTATCGACTGACCCAGGCCGCGGCCGCATGCTGGCCCGCCGATCGGAAGGATCCCATGTCGCCCGTTTCCCCCGCCGCGCCATTGCGCCGGTTCAGTGTGCTGAGCCGGGATCGCGTCATGCTCGTTCTGGAGCACAAACAGGATTCGCCCGCCTCGGTGCTGCACTGGGGCGAGGATCTGGGGCCGCTCGACGACGGGCTGCTGGCCGACCTCTCCGCCGCGCAGAGCCGCGTCACGCCGCCTCAGACCGCCGAATCGGCGTTGCAGATACCGCTGGTTCCTCAAGAGTCAGACGGCTGGGCCGGCCGGCCTGCTCTGTCAGCCCGGCGCGACGGCTTACAGGTCTTTCCGCACTGGACGACCGTGCGGGTCACGGGCGGCGACGCGTCGTCGTCGCCGCAGCTCGCGCTTGAGCTTGAGGACGCGCGCAACGGGCTGACCCTGCGACTCGAGCTGGCCATCGAGCAAGGCGGTCTGGTCGCCCTCACGTCGACGCTCGAGAACTCCGCCAGCGGAGTTCTCGATGTCGATTGGCTCGAGGCCGTCCTGCCGGTGCCGAAGTCCGCCGACCACCTGACCTCGTTCTCCGGGCGGTGGACCAGGGAGAAGGCACCGCACACGACGAACATGCCCCGCGGCGCGACGGTTCGTCAGACACGGCGAGGCAGGAGCGGTCATGACGCGACCAACCTCTTCCTCGCATCTGAGGGCATCCCCCGGAATCGCAACGGGCGCTCTTGGGCCGTGCACCTGGGCTGGAGCGGCGACACAAGCTACCGCGTCGATCGGATGCCCGACGCCGTCACGCTCATCGGCGCCGGTGAGCTGCTGCGTGCGGGCGAGATCCGGCTCACGCAGGGCGAGCGCTACGTCACGCCGGTGAGCTACTTCGCCTGGTCATCGCGGGGACACGACGGCCTGTCCGCGCGCTTCCACAACTATCTGCGGTCCAGGCCCCAGCATCCTGCCTCTCCTCGTCCGCTCGTGCTGAACACCTGGGAGGCGGTCTACTTCGACCACGACCAGGAGGCGCTGTTCCGCCTCGCGGAGGTCGGGGCGCGCGTCGGCGTGGAGCGGTTCGTGCTCGACGACGGCTGGTTCCATTCCCGGCGCGACGACACCACCGGGCTCGGCGACTGGGTCGTCGACACGGAGGTGTGGCGTGACGGTCTCGGTCCGCTCGCCGATCACGTGCACGGCCTCGGGCTCGAGTTTGGCCTGTGGTTCGAGCCCGAGATGGTGAGCCTCGACTCCGACCTGGCCCGCGCGCACCCCGACTGGCTGCTGCACGCTCCCGATGCGCTGACGCCTCCCCCTGGTCTGTCGTGGCGCCACCAGTACGTGCTCGACCTAGCGAATCCTGGCGCCTTCGCCCACGTCTTCGGCCAGATCGACGCCCTCATCAGCGAGCTCGGCATCGACTTCATCAAGTGGGACCACAACCGCGACCTCGTCGATGCGGTGCACGACGGCCGCCCGGGCGGTCACCTTCAGACGCTGGCCGCCTACCGCCTCATCGATGAATTGAAGGCAGCGCATCCGGGGCTCGAGGTCGAGTCATGCTCGAGCGGTGGTGCCCGCACCGACCTCGGCATCATTTCGCGAACCGACCGGGTCTGGGCCAGCGACTCCAACGACCCTGTCGAGCGTCAGGACATTCAGCGCTGGACCCAGCTGCTGCTGCCTCCGGAGCTGGTCGGCGGCCATGTCGGGCCCGCGGAGGCCCACAGCTCAGGCCGTCACACCACCCTCGCCTACCGCATGGCAACGAGCCTGATGGGCTCGGCCGGTTTCGAATGGAACCTTCTCGAGTGCACCGACGACGAGCTTGAGGCGATTGCCCGCTGGTCGCAGCTCTACAAGGAGGTGCGCCACGTGATCTGCAACGGCGTGGTGGTTCACCCGGAAGTGGTCGATCCCGCACTGCGCGTGACCGGCTTCGTTCTGCCCGATGGCTCCGAAGCCCTCTTCAGCATCGCGACAGTTGCAGCATTGGAAGACGCGGTGCCGGAGCGCGTGCGGCTCGACGGCCTCGACCCCCGCACCCGCTACCGTCTGAGCGTGCGTGAGGAGGCGAGCGTGTGCCGTCAGGGTCTGGCCTCACCGCAATGGATGTCCGGGGCCGGCGTCCTGCTCACCGGGAGCATGCTTTCCGAAGTGGGCGTACAGATCCCACCGTTGTGGCCGGCTCAGGCGCTGGTGCTGCACCTGCGTGCCATCGAGGCATGACGTCCCTGCCTGATGACACCGGGTCAGAGCAACGGAGCCTGGACCTGAGCTAGCGCCCCCGCAGGCGTTGGCCGGTGCTGTCTACCCAGGGCCGTCCTGGATTCAGCCCTAGCCAGTCTCTGGCCGTACTGGCGTCGTAGGTCGATGACTTTGACACCGTGAATCATCGTCGCGCTCGGCTGGCGTGCGAGTCGTGGGGTGGCCGGAAAGGTCCGCCGTGAGCAACTGCGTACATACTGCGTACATCAGCGCTCCGGCTTTCCGACGTGTCGCGCACCAAATGATCAGCACCACATCGGTGGTCCGGGCCCAAAACCCACGGAAAACCCAGTAGTCATGCCCACGGACCTACCGGGACCCGAGGCTCCGTGCTGATGAAATGCGTACATCGAACATAAGAGACCCTCCCTCCCCGAAGGGAGAAAGGGCCTCTGACCTGCACTTTCATAAGTAGCGGGGGTAGGATTTGAACCTACGACCTCTGGGTTATGAGCCCAGCGAGCTACCGAGCTGCTCCACCCCGCGCCGCTGAAGCAACCCTACGTCACCCGGGCCGACCCTCCTAATCGAGGGTCGAACCGGGTGCCCGCAGGGTGCTTTCAGGTCCTAGCCGAGCTCGGCTTCAGCCGCGATGGCAGCCTCGAGTGCTGCCTGCAACTTGGCCTGCGATTCGCCGTACGCCGCGAAGTCGTTCGCGGCGAGCGCCGCCTGACCCTCCTGGATGGCCGCGTTGGCCTCGGCCAGGGCCGCGTCGAGCCGTTCACGGGCGGTCCCCGCGTCGGTGCCCGCAGGCGCATCGGGGGCCGGCGTGGTGGGCTCCGCGGTGGGCGCCGGCGTCTCCGTCGCGTCTGGGGTGTCGGTCGGCGGGGCGACCGGCCCCGTGTCCGGCGTCGTGTCGTTGACGTCGGCCCCGGAGTCGCCGCCGAACACCTGGTCCAGCGCCTCGCCGAGGGTGTCGGCGAACCCGATCGAGTCACCGAAGGCGACGAGCACCTTCTGCATCAGCGGGATCTGGGTGCCGCTCGACGACTGCACGTACACGGGCTGCACGTACAGCAGACCGCCGCCGACGGGCAGCGTCAGCAGGTTGCCGTGGATCACCGTCGAGTTTCCCTGCGCGAGCAGGTTGAGCGTCGTCGAGACGTCCGGGTTGGCGTCGAAGTTGTTCTGCACCTGCCCCGGGCCGGGGACCGTCGAGTTGCGGGGTAGCTCGAGCAGCCGCAGCTTCCCGTAGCCCTCGGCCGGCTTCCCGGCCACGTCCCCCGCCTCGGCGTCGGCCGCGAGGAAACCGGTGAGCACCTCGCGGGTGCCACCCTGCGGGATGTAGGTCGACGTGAGCGAGAACGCCGGGGTGTCCTGACCCGGCATCTGCAGCGTCAGGTAGTACGGCGGCTGGGCGACCGCGGCCGCCTGCGTCGGGTCGTTGGGCGTCGACCAGAAGTCCTGGCTGGTGTAGAAGTCGCCCGCGTCGTCGACGTGGTAGTTCGACAACAGGGTGCGCTGGACCTTGAACAGGTCCTCGGGGTAGCGGATGTGGCTCATGAGGTCACCGCTGATGTCCGAGATCGGCTTCATCGTGCCGGGGAAGACCTTCTGCCACGCCTGCAGCACCGGGTCCTCGGCGTCCCACGCGTACAGCGTGACCTCGCCCGTGTAGGCGTCGACCGTGGCCTTGACCGAGTTGCGGATGTAGTTCGCCGTCTGCGGGGCGAGCTCGGCGACCGTGGACGACCGCTGGGTGAGCGAGTCGACCGTCGCGTCGTCGAGCTGCGCGGAGGCCGAGTACGGGTAGCCGTCCGAGGTGGTGTAGCCGTCCACCATCCACACGACCTTGCCCTCGACGACGGCGGGATAGACCCGACCGTCGATCGTCAGGTACGGCGCGACCTTCTGCACGCGGTCGCGGGGGTCACGGTCGTACAGGATCTGCGACTCGGACGTGACGCGGTCGGAGAACAGCAGCTCCTCGTCACCGAACTTCAGCGCGTAGAGCAGCTTGTTGAACGCGTTGCCGACGCTGGGTCCGGCGTCGATGTCGGCGGTCGGGAACGTGGTGTTCTTCTGGCCGCCCGACTCGTCGTCCGGGTAGTCGAGCTCCCACGGGGTGGTGTCCTCGGGGGCGCCGACGATCGAGTAGCCGGGCGAGTTCTGCCCGAAGTAGATGCGCTCCTGGTACTCCCCGAGCTCGCCGGTCGAGGGGATGCCACCCTCGAAGTAGGCGGGCTGACCGTCGACGCTGGTGGTGTTGCCGAAGGCCGCGACCACGCCGAACCCGTGGGTGTAGACCGTGTGGTCGTTCACCCAGGTGCGCGCGCTCGTCGCGAGCCCGCCGAGGTTGAGCTCGCGGACGGCGATCACGGTGTCGCGCTTCTCGCCGTTGATCGTGTAGCGGTCGACGGACAGGGTGTCGGCGAAGTTGTAGTACTGCTTGTTCTGCTGCAGCTGACGGAACGACGGGCTCACGATCGCGGGGTCGAGCAGGCGGATGCTGGCGGCCGTCTCGGCGTCCTTGCGCAGCGCGCCCTCCGCAGCGTCCGTCGTGGCGGAGTACGGCGTGACCTCGATGTCGTCGAGGTCGAACGCCGTCTTTGTCGCGTCGATGTTGCGCTGGATGAACTCGGCCTCGAGCTCCTGGGCGTTGGGGACGACCTGGAACCGCTGCACGACGGCGGGGTAGATCCCGCCGATGGCGATCGCCGAGACCACCATGAGCCCGACGCCGATCGCGGGGATCCGCCAGTTGCCGCGCCGAGCGGTCACGAGGAACAGCACCGCGACGACGACGGCGACCACCGCGAGGATCCCCTTGGACGGGATCACCGCGTTGACGTCCGCGTAGGACGCGCCCTCGAACTTCTCTCCGGCCTTCGTCAGCATCGAGTACCGGTCGAGCCAATAGTTCGCCGCGATGAGCAGCAGGAACACCGCGGAGACGATCGAGAGCTGGACGCGGGCGGCCGTCGTGGTCTTGGGGCCGTCGCCGCCGATCCGGATCCCGCCGTACAGGTAGTGCGTCGCGAGCGTCGCGATCGCGGACAGGAACACCACGGCCATGAGGAACGAGACCACGAACCGCAGGCCGGGCAGCGTGAAGATGTAGAACGACAGGTCGATCCCGAACTGCGGGTCCTTCGTGCCGAACGACACCCCGTTCATCCACAGCTGGATCGTCGTCCACTGCTGGGACGCCGCCGCACCGGCGAACAGGCCGAGCAGGGCCGGTCCGGCGATCATGACGAGCTTGCGCAGCGGCTCGACGGCCTCGCGGTACTGGTCGAGGTTCGCCTGTTCCGGGGTCGACGGCGCATACACGGGCCGGGCGCGGTAGGCGATGTTCAGGCTGGCGGCGACCGCCCCGGCCATCAGGACGAAGCCGGCGACGAACAGCAGCCCACGCGTGAGCCACTCCGTCCGCAGCACGGTGAAGAAGCCGGTCTGGCTGAACCAGAGCACCTCGGTCCAGACCTGAGCCAGGACGAGGACCAGGACGACGATCGCCCCGAGCACGACGAGCGTGGGCGCCAGCGCGCCGCGGCGTTTACGCGCCCGTGGTGGTCCGGAAGGGCGGCGGGGCGGGGCAGTGAAGCTCACAGCGATGGGTTCCTCGTCGTTGACGGTGCGGTGGCCCGGCGTACCGGGTCTCCCCCGTGAACGCCTCGCCGTGGTCTGAGGTTCCCACACCCCGGTGCGACGATATCCCCATGACCTCCGAGCCGACCGACCCCGCCACCGCGCCCGAGCTGCCCGTCCTGCCGCGCTCCCAGATCGCGCTGGCCGACGCCGTCCGCGAGATCGAGCGGCACGTCGCCTCCGCCGGCTGGGACGGGCCGGTCCGGGTGTTCGCCCTGGTCGGCACGGCCCGGGCCCTGGCGACCTCGCCCGAGCTCGCCGTGCAGCTGACCGCCGAGGTCGTGTCCGCGGCCGAGGGCGACGACACGCACCTCACCTCCATCGAGCAGGAGGGCCTGCCGTCGGCCACCGACCTCGAGGAGCTCCTGGGCGGGATCACCTGGCCGCCGAGCGTGGAGGGGGCCGCGATCACCGTCGAGCGGGTGGTGCTGCCGCCCGCCGCCGAAGAGGCGATGCCCACCGACCAGGACGCCGCGCTCGCGTACCTGATGGGGCACCCGGACCGCCAGGACGTGCGGATCGCCGTCGGCGCCCTGCGCAACGGGGAGTCGTGGTCGGCCATCCGCACCCGCTCGAACGACGCCGACGACGCCGTCGCGATGGGTCCCAACCTGGTTCCCGGGCTGTTGGACGCCCTCTACGCGACGCTGACCTGACCGACCCGACTCAGCCCGCGGTGCAGGTCGCCAGGGACTCGCCGTCCCCGGCCCCGATCGCTTCGATGGCGGCGCGGGCCTCGGCCAGGGTCGCGACCCTGGCGACGTGCAGCCCGGCGGGGACGTGGCCCACCACCTCGTCGCAGTTGTCGGCGGGCGCGAGGAACCAGGTCGCGTCGTCCCGCCGGGCACCGACGAGCTTCTGCCGGATGCCGCCGATCGGTCCGACGGTGCCGTCGACGTCCATGGTCCCGGTCCCGGCGATGATCTGGCCGTTCACCTCGTCCTGCGGGGTGAGCTTGTCGATGATCCCGAGCGCGAACATGGTTCCCGCGCTGGGCCCGCCGATGTCCTCGATCTGGATCTTCACGTCCACGGGCAGCTCGAACGCGGGGTCGATGAACACGCCGAGCTGGCTGCCGCCGGTCTCGCGCTCACCGGTGACGATCTCGACGTCGAGCGGCGCACCGTCGCGCTCGATCCCGAGCGACACGTTCTGACCGGGCGCGATCTCGCCGAGGGCCTCGACCAGCTCGGTGTACGTCTCGACCGGGGCCCCCTCGAGCGCGACCAGCACATCGCCCTCCTGCACGACGCCGACCGCACCGGTGCCGTCGACCGTGCCCGCCACGACGAGCTTGGCCGGCACCGCGTACCCGAGCTCCTCGAGCGCCGCGACGGTGGCGTTCTCCTGGGAGGAGACCATCTCGGCGGCGTTCTCCTCGTCGATCTCGTCCTGGCTCCGGTCGGACGGGAACACGTTCTCGACGGGGCTGACGACCTTCGATCCCGAGATCCAGGCGTCGAGCACGGTGGGCAGCGTGACCGGGTAGCCCGGCCCGCCGGAGTACGACACCGTGGTGAGCCGCAGCTCCCCGGTCGACTCGAAGGTCGGCGCGTCGGAGATCTCGATCAGCGGGGTGCCGTCCTGCTCGCCGAGCGTGTTCCGCGTCGGCCCGGGGCCACCCACCGCGTAGGGCACCGGCACGAAGACCAGGGCCGCGAGCAGCGCCATGGTCGCGAGAACCGCGACGCTCAGGGTCACCGCGCGCGGGGTCTGCACCGGCCCCGAGTCGGTGGTGGCGTCGGTCGCGGCCGCGTCCACGGTCGCGTCCGCCGTGGCGTCGACGTCGGATCCGGCATCGGCCGGACCGGGTTTCGCGCGGTCGACGTCGGTGGGATCGGCGTCGGGACCGGTCAGCTGCTCAGGCACGACTCGATCATCCCCTACGCCGCCCTCGCGCCTGCCGCCAGACGGCTGCGGTGCTGAGGAAGGCGACCGCCGCCCCGGCCGCCCCGAGGGTGGCCGCGTCCCGCGCCCCGACCCGGCGCCCGGCCACCGCGAGCCGGCCGGAGCCGCTCTCGAGCAGCACCTCCAGGCACGCCACGCTGGTCCAGGCGGGCTCCCAGCCGGCGGCCCGGAGCCGGTCGCTCGCGACCGTCCAGGAGTAGACCGTGTACGCGAGCTCGCTCGACGGCGTCGGCAGCACCCCGACCCGGTGCAGGCGTTCGGCGGTCCCGAACGCGGTCACGGGGGCGAGCTCGATCCGGCGCAGCCCGGACGCCTTCTCGACCTGGGTCGGGCTGAGCACGTCACCGGCCCCCACCGTGAGCCCACCGGCCAGCCCGTGCCGCACCGCGTGCTCGGCCGCGGACGCGAGGTCGTCGACGTGCACGAACTGCCACTCGCGGACCGCGCCGCGCACCGTGAGCAGCCGCGGCGCCTCGAAGTGCCGGGTGATCATGGTGTCGATGCCCTCGCCGACCAGCGCGGCCGGGCGGAGCACGGTGACCAGCGGTGTGCGCCGTCGTCGTCCCCGCGTCACCACTGCCTCGAACGCGAGCAGGTCGCCGACCAGACCGTCGTCGGTCGTGATCAGCGGGGTGTCGTCGGTGATCACGGCCTGC
The DNA here is from genome assembly GCF_004168625.1 of Pengzhenrongella frigida. Taxonomy (GTDB): domain Bacteria; phylum Actinomycetota; class Actinomycetes; order Actinomycetales; family Cellulomonadaceae; genus Pengzhenrongella; species Pengzhenrongella frigida. The sequence continues at coordinate 14,843 of NZ_SDWW01000033.1, read as the reverse complement.
CCGGGCGCGGCGCCGTAGACCATCGCCGAGCTGATCACCACCACGTGCCGGACCCCGGCTGCCCGGGCCGCGGTCAGCGTGCGCTGCAGGTGGATGACCCCGCCCCCGCGCCGTTCGGCCTCCGGTGTGCGCGTGTAGGCCGCGAAGTCGGACCGGTCCATCACCACCACGACGACGTCGGCCCCGGTGAGCCCGTCCTGCGGTGCGATCGCGGGCACCTCGTCGGTGTACCGCACGTCCCAGGTCGGGCGACCGTCGTCGCCGGGCGCGCGAACCAGGCCCCGACCGCGGCCGGAACCGTTCCGCGCCCCACGACCAGGACGGCGTCGTCGGGCCCGGGCGCGAGGTTCTCGCGCCTCCGTCCCGCGACCATGCTGCGCCGTGAGCGAACCTTGCCTGCTGCCATGCCCCTGCGCACCCTTCCGCGACGTCCGATGTGGTTACCGTGGACGGACCCGTGCCGGCCATTGTCCCAGGAGTCACCATGAACATCGAACCCCCGACCGGACCCAGCGACGAGCAGCCTCCGCAGTGGGAGGAGCTGCTGCGCACGATGTTCGGGGCCGACGCCGACGAGGCGATGCGGGAGCTTCGGGAGCGCGGCATGGATCCGGCCGCCATGGCCGCCGCCGCCGGCCTGCCCGACGACCCGCACATGCTCGGGATCGTGCTCGGGCAGGTCCAGAAGATGCTGGCGGAGTCCGGCTCGGGCCCGGTCAACTGGGACGTCGCGCACGACGTCGCCCGGCAGGCCGCGGTGGCCGAGGGCGACCCGTCCCTCACCCCCGGCCAGGTGCGCACCGCGCTCGAGGCCCTCTCGGTCGCCGAGCTCTGGCTCGACGCGGCGACCGACCTGCCGCCGGCCGGCGGCGTCGCCCGTGCCTGGAACCGGTCGGAATGGGTCGAGCACACGCTCCCGACCTGGCGCGCGCTCGCCGAGCCCGTCGCCACCTCGCTCTCGGCGGCCCTCGTGCGGGCGCTGGCTGACCAGCTGCCCGAGCAGCCGGAGGTCGGCGGTCCGATCGACCCGTCCCAGCTGATGCGCCAGCTCGGCTCGGCGGTGTTCGGCATGCAGGTCGGGCAGGCCGCGGGCACGCTGTCCCGGGAGGTCTTCGGGGCCACCGACATCGGGCTGCCGCTGCTGACCGAGGCGGCCACCGTGCTCGTCCCGACCAACGTGGCGGCGTTCGCCGAGGGGCTCGACGCCCCCGTGGAAGAGGTCCGCCTGTTCCTCGCGGTGCGGGAGGCGGCGCACGCGCGGCTGTTCACGCACGTGGCCTGGTTGCGCGGACACCTGCTCGGGATCGTCGACGCGTACGCGCGCGGGATCACGATCGACGTCGAGAGCCTCGAGGAGGCGGTCCGGGCGATCGACCCCACCGACGCCGCCGCCCTGCAGGGCGCCCTCTCGAGCGGCGTGTTCGCCCCCCAGGCGACCGACGCCCAGAAGGCCAACCTGCTGCGCCTCGAGACCGCGCTCGCGCTCGTGGAGGGGTGGGTGGACGAGGTCACCTCCGTCGCGACCCTCCCCCACCTGCCGCACGCCGTCGCGCTGCGCGAGATGATCCGCCGTCGCCGCGCCGCCGGCGGGCCGGCCGAGCAGATGTTCGCCACCCTGGTCGGGCTCGAGCTGCGCCCGCGTCGCTCGCGGGATGCGGCGACGCTGTGGGCCGAGATCACCCGGGCCGGCGGTCCGAGCGCGCGCGACGCCGTCTGGGGCCACCCCGACCTGCTGCCCACCCCCGAGGACCTGGACGACCCGACCGGGTACACGGCCCGGCGCGTCGCGGGTGAGGACGAGAGCGCCGAGATGGACCGCGCGCTGGCCGAGCTGCTCGGGGAGGAGCCCGGCGACACGCCGCGCGACCCGAGCGACCCGGCCTGACGGCTCGGACGGCTCGGCGGCTCGACGGCTCGACGGCTCGACGGCTCGACGGCCCGGCGAGGCGAGGTCAGGCCCGAGCGGAGCTGACGACCTCGCCGGGGTCGTCGGCGTCATCGGCGACCTCGTCGTCGGCGACCTCGTCATCGGCGACCTCGTCGTCGGCGACCTCGTCATCGGCGACCTCGTCGGCGTCGGCCGTGTCGGGCGGAGACTCGCCCGCCGGCGGCTCGGCCGCGTCGGCGTCGGGGTCCGGGTTGGCGAGCCGCTCCTCACCGAAGGTGACCCCTTCGAGGAAGCCGCGGGCCCGCTCGGTGCGCGGATAGGCGGCCAGCGCCTCCCAGAACTCGGGCCCGTGCCCCGCGTGCAGCAGATGGGTCAGCTCGTGCAGCACCACGTAGTCGATCACCCAGCGCGGCATGCCGCGCACCCGGGTGGAGATCCGGATCGTGCCCTCGGTGGGCGTGCACGAACCCCACCGTCGACCCTGGTTGGTCGACCAGTTGACGCTCACGGGCTTGGCTTGGCCGCGCAGGTACCGGGCCGACAGCTCGGCCGCCAGCGTGGTCAGCTCGTCGTCCGAGGGGCGCCGACGGCGTTCCTGATCGGCGAGCCGACCCACCATCCGGCGGACCCACTCCCGCTCCTGCGCGCGGGTGAACCGGGCCGGGATCGCCACCACGATCCGATCGCCGTCCCGGTAGGCGGTGACGGTGCGGAGTCGTTTGCGGCTCCGGCGGACCTCGACCGGGCCGACCGGATCTTGCGGGTTCACCCTTGGCACGCTAGCGCGCGGGAGTGCCCCGTGCCTGCAATTGGCTGTTCGGTCGACGCGCCGCGGCCCACGCTCACCCGTGCGCCAGCGGCCCGCCCGGCGTCCGACAACTGCGCAAACGGGCGTAACCGACCCCCAGAAGCGTGATCCGAACGGCGCGCCGCACCAGTTGGCACTCGAACCACCTCACGCGGCCACTATCGTGTCGGTGCACGGGAGCGTGCGGCCGATCCGGCCGCTCGGCCCCGGCCGTCGGCCGGCGAATCCTCGAACCGACGCACAGACATCGAACGGAGAACATGATGGCCGAGACATACAAGGGCGAGTTCTACTGCGTCAAGTGTAAGGAAAAGCGCGAGGCCGAGGGCGACGTCGTCATCTCCGAGTCCGGCCGCCGGATGGCCAAGGGCATCTGCCCCGTCTGCGGCACCAAGCTGAACCGGATCCTCGGCAAGGCCTGAGTCACCACACCGCAAGGGGCGGCCCGCGCGTCAGTCACTGACGCCGCGGGCCGCCCCTTTTGTGCGCCGTCCGGGCAAGGCCTGTGGACGAGCCCCGAGCCGGCGCGCCGCGATGCCAGGGTGGTTCCCGGCCGACGGGCCGACGCGGCCGGGCGCACCCGGCCCGAAGGGGCGGTTCTTCGTGCGGCTGCGGACGGGTCTGCGGGTGCTCTGGCGGGCCCGGGACGAGGTCCAGATCGGGACCGACCCGCGCTGGGCGGTCCGGCTGACCGACCTGAGCACCCCGGAGATCGAGCTGCTCCGCACGCTGGACGACGGCGCGACCGCCCGGGGGCTGCGCGCCCACGCCCGGGCCCTCGGGGTGACCGAGGCGCGCTGGGAGGCCCTGCGGGGCAGGCTCGATCAGGCCCAGGTGACCATGCCCGACGACGCCCGGGCTCGGCTGGCCGCCGGCGCCGTCCCCCCGGCGACGGGACCCGACGCTGCCACCTGGACGCGGGTGCTCGCGGACGGCGCGGGTCCCGCGCTGCTCGCCGGCCGCCGCGAGCGGACCGTCGGGCTGCTCGGGGCCGGTCGGCTCGGCCTGAGCATGGCGGTCACGCTCGCGGCGGCCGGGGTCGGCACCGTGCTGGTCGAGGACGACCTGCCGGTGCTGCCCGCGGACCTCGGCGTCGGCGGCTACACCCTGCGTGACCTGCAGACCCCCCGCCGCGAGGCCGCCGCCCGGGTGCTGCGCACGGTCGCGCCCGCCGTGTGCACCACGGGCCCGCCGGGGACCCGGCCGGACGTCATGGTGCTCGTCGAGCACGGCGCCGCCGACGCGTACCGGGGCCGGGTGCTGCTGTCGACGAGCGTGGTGCACCTGTCCGTCGTGGTCCGCGAGGCCGACGTGGTGGTCGGCCCGCTGGTCGTGCCGGGTGCCTCCGCGTGCCTGCGGTGCCTCGACCTGCACCGCACCGACGCCGACGGCCGGTGGCCCGCGGTGGCGGCGCAGCTCGCGGGGACCCGCGCCCCGGCCGGCGCCGGCGAGGAGTCGGTGCTCGCGGCGATCGCGGGCGCCCTGGCCGCCGGTCAGGTCCTCGCCCAGCTTGACGGCACCGGCCCCCGCACGCGCGGTGCGGCGTTCGAGATCGGCCTGCCGGACACGGTCCCCCGGGTGCGGGACTGGCCGGTGCACCCGGAGTGCGGGTGCACCGGCCTGGTCAGGACCCGCTAGGCGACGGCCTCCCCGGGAGCGTCCGCAACCACCTTGCGCGGACGGCCGCGCCCGCGCTTGGTCGCGACCACCTGGCCGGCGACGAACACCTCCCCGCCCCAGACCCCCCAGGGCTCGGCGCGTTCGAGCGCACCCTCGAGGCACCCGGCGCGCAGCGGGCAGCCGCGGCACAGCAGCTTGGCCTGCTCCACCTGGGCGGACTGCTCGGCGAACCAGAGCTCGGGGTCGCCGGTCTTGCACGGGATGAGACCGGCGATCAGCCGGTCGAACTGGGCACGGTCGTCGGTGACGTCGACCGCGGCCCTCGGTGGCCAGGGACCGGATCCGCCCTGACCGACTGTGTCGAGCAGCGAGGTGAGCCGCACGATGTCCTCCTGAGAAATTTCCGTTCGGGTGCGATGAGCAGGTAGATCGCGATCCGCGACCGGCCGCTCGCCGCCCCGATGGATCTCAGGGGCTCAGGGCAAGAAGAAGGCCGCGGTTTCCGATGTGGACTCCGCGGCCTGGGGGGAACTGATCAGTTCATCGAGTTCCTGCAGGGGGCAGAGCCAGACCGGCGCCGAAGGTGTCCGAGGACAGAGCTCCGCCGAGGGGTCGCTTCGAGGTGGCGGCGGGGGTACGCAGACCGAGGTGCGCAATATCTGCCGCATACGCCGTCAGATTCGGGTTCTTCACTTCGCTCCACCACCTCTCACGATCGGGCCCACGCCCTGCGGCGCGGCCCTCCTACAAGGACGGGTACCAACCTAGGGGCACCCGTCGCGGCTGCACAACGTATTTATCGATCAATCGCGAACCGGTCCGGCCACCATCGCCAGCAGGGTCGGGCCAAACCGGTCGATCTTGGCCGGGCCGATGCCCTTGACCTGCGCAAGCTCCGACATCGAGGCCGGCCGCTTCTCCGCGATGGCGGCCATCGTGGAGTCCGCGAGCACGGTGTACGCGGGCTTGTCCGTCTCGGTCGCGACCTGCGCGCGCCAGCCGCGCAACCGCTCGAACAGCTCGGTGTCGTAGTCGCCGGTCAGGGTCGTGCTCGCCACCGCCGGACGGGCCGACCCCGCCACGCGACGGCGCGTCCCGCCGTCCTCCGGCCACAGCCCGTCGAGGAACCGGGTGCGGCGGCGCGAGGCCCGCCCGCCGGGGTTCCTCGAGCGCGCGTAGGACAGCTCGAGGTGCTCGCGCGCCCGGGTGATCCCGACGTAGAGCAGGCGTCGCTCCTCGGCGACGGCGTCCTCCGTCTCCGCGAGCGAGATCGGCATGAGCCCCTCGCTCATCGAGGCGAGGAAGACGGCGTCCCACTCGAGCCCCTTGGCCGCGTGCAGCGACGCGAGCGTGACGCCCTCGACGGTCGGCGCGTGCTGGGCCGAGGCGCGCTCGTCGAGCTCGACGACGAGGTCGCGCAGCGTGGCCTGGTGCCGGGCCGACAGGTCCTCCGCGAGCGCCACCAGCGCCTGCATCGACTCCCACCGCTCGCGGGCCGCCCCCCGCGCGGCCGGCGGCCGCTCGGACCAGCCGACCGAGAGCAGGACGTTGCGCACGACGTCGGGCATGGGGGTGTCCGCGTCGGCGGCCCGGCCGGCGCCGCGCAGCAGGACCATGGCCTCGCGCACCTCGCGGCGGGCGAAGAACCGCTCGCCGCCCCGCACGAGGTACCCGATCCCGGCCGCGGCGAGGGCCTGCTCGAAGGCTTCGGACTGCGCGTTCGTGCGGTAGAGCACGGCGATCTCGCTGGCGTGCGTCCCGGCGGCGAGCAGGCGCCCGATCCGGGCGGCGATCCCGGCGGCCTCCGACTCGTCGTCGTCGTAGACGGTGAACCCGACCGGCGGCCCCGCCGGGCGCTGCGCGATGAGCTCGAGCGCCTGCGCGCCGCGCCGGCCGCGCTGGGCGATCAGGCGGTTGGCCAGCGCGACCACCTGGGGGGTGGACCGGTAGTCGCGGACCAGGCGGACCACCTGCGCCGTGGGGTGCGTCGTGGCGAAGGTCAGCAGGTGGTGCGGCGAGGCGCCGGTGAACGAGTAGATGGTCTGGCTCGGGTCGCCGACGACGCACAGCTCCTCCCGCCCGCCGAGCCACTGGTCGAGCAGGAACTGCTGCAGCGGGGAGACGTCCTGGTACTCGTCGACGACGAACCGTCGGTACTGCTCGCGCACCGCCTTGGCGACGTCGTGACGCGTGTTCAGCATGTCGGCGAGCATGAGCAGGACGTCTTCGAAGTCGATCACGCCGCGCTCGGTCTTCAGCTCCTCGTAGGCCGTGATCAGGCGGGCCACGGTCTGCCGGTCGTACCCGGCGGGCGCCGGCCGGTCGATCGCCGTCGTGGCCCGGACGTAGTCGTCCGCGGTGACGAGGGACACCTTGGACCACTCGACCTCGCTCGACAGGTCGCGGACCGCCACCCGGTCGACCGACAGCGAGAGCAGGTTCGCGGCCTGCGCGATGACCGGTGCCTTGTGCTCGAGGATGCGCGGCGGGGCGCCACCGACCACCTTGGGCCAGAAGAAGCTGAGCTGGCGCAGGGCGGCGGCGTGGAACGTGCGGGCCTGGACGCCGCCGACGCCGAGCTCCCGCAGCCGGGTGCGCATCTCCCCTGCGGCGCGGGCGGTGAAGGTCACCGCGAGGATCGAGGTCGGGGCGTAGACCCCGCTCTGCACGCCGTACGCGATGCGGTGCGTGATCGCCCGGGTCTTGCCCGTGCCGGCGCCCGCGAGGACGCACACGGGTCCGGTCAGGGCGAGCGCAACCGCCCGCTGGTCGGGGTCAAGGGCTTCGAGGATCTCGTCTGCTGACATCGCGACCATTCTCCCGCACCCCCACCCACACCCGCGGTCCGCTCGCGGGAACATCCGGGCCCCGATCGGGGTTTCGACCTGAGCGACACGTCGAGGATTGCCCTGCGGGGCCTGCGGCGAGGTCGGGTGCGGGCCGACCGGCGCGCACGACCCGGACCGCAGACGAGGACCCCTTGACCACGCAGAGCCTGCCCCTTGCCGGTGCCGTCACGATGTACTCCACCACCTGGTGCGGCTACTGCCGCCGGCTCAAGAGCCAGCTCGACTCCGCGGGGATCGGGTACACCGAGGTCAACATCGAGGAGCACGCGGACGCCGCCACGCTCGTGGAGCAGGCCAACGGCGGCAACCAGACCGTGCCGACGCTGCAGTTCCCGGACGGGTCGTGGGCGTCCAACCCGTCGCTCGCCGAGGTCCAGAAGCGCCTCGCGGTCGCCGTCAACTAGTCGCCGCACCGCAAGAGCGCGAGGCGAGGTAGTCCTTCCGCGCCGAGATCGTCAGTTCTGCCTGACTACCTCGGCGCGAACAGACGATCTCGGCGTTCGGCGGAGCCGGCTCAGGTGCCGGGCAGCTCGGCGCCGAACCACTCTTCGATGAGCACCCGGGCGATCGAGGCACGCATCGGCAGCAGGACCTCGCCCGCGGTGACCTGGGCGCCGAGCTCGGCCCGGGTGAACCAGCGGGCCTCGGTGATCTCGACGCCGTCGACCGTGATGTCCGTGGTCACGGCGCGGGCACGGAACGCCAGCATGAGGGACGCCGGGAACGGCCACGGCTGGCTGCCGCGGTAGCTCACCTCGCCGATGCGGACCGCGACCTCCTCGCCGACCTCGCGGCGCACGGCCTGCTCGATCCCCTCACCCGGTTCGACGTAGCCGGCGAGGGTCGAGAACCGGTTCTCGGGCCACTGCACCGCGTGCCCGAGCAGGATCCGGTCGGCGTCGTCGACCACGGCCATGATCACCGCGGGGTCCGTGCGCGGGTAGTGGTCGCTCTCGTCCGCCGGGCAGTGCCGCACCCAGCCCGCCTGCACGACGTCGGTCAGTCCCCCGCACCGCGGGCATCTCGGGTGGGTCTCGTGCCAGGCCGCGAGCGCGAGGGCCGTGGTGGCCAGGCCGGCGTCGCGCGCACCGAGCACCGCGCCGATGCGCCGCAGCTGTGACCACTGGCGGCCGGCGACCAGATCGGCCCCGGCCTCCAGCACGAACCCTTCGACGTCGACGATCTCGGCGCCCCGGTCGGCCAGCACGAGCGCGAGGTACGACGTCGCGTCGTCCGCCCCGAGGTACAGCCACCCGTGCGCGGGAAGCCCGGGACGGAGCACCGCGCTCGGGGGGAGCAGGTCCAGCGCGACCGCGTCCCCGGCGGACAGGGTCGCGACGAGTCCGCTGTGCACGAGCAGGACGCGGGTGGTGTCGTCCGCGAGCAGCCCCTCGACGAGGCCGGGCTGGGCCCGGCGCTCGGAGGCGCGGTCGACGGTGGCACGGGCAAGGGGAAGGTCGGTCCAGTCCACGGGCCTCACCGTACGCGGGCTCACGGACACGCCACGCGCACGCGACCCAATCCCCGCTAGCGGCACCTAGGCTGAACGGGTGTCTCGTTCACCCCTCGCGCTCGCCGCCCTTGCGACCGTCGCGATCCCCGGCCTCGACGCCGTCGACGTCTTCCGCCCGACCCCCACCGGGTCGGACTTCGACGTCGCGGTCGTCATCGACTCCTCCCGCCGGCGCTGGGTGGTCCGCTCCCCGACGCGTCCGGCCGCCGGCGCCGCGCTCGAGGCCGAGGTGGCCCTGCTCGAGCAGATCGCGGAGCAGGTCGACGGCGGACACCTCCCGTTCGCCGTGCCGCGTCCGATCGGCTTCGCCCACCTGCCCGAGGGCGGCCGCGCCGTCGTGCACGCCGAGCTCACCGGGCGGCCGCTGCGGCTCGAGACGCTCGTCCCCGGACCCGGCCTCGCCGCCTCCCTCGGACGCGCCCTCGCCGCGTTGCACCAGCTGCCCGTGGACCTCGTCGAGCAGGTCGGCCTGCCGACGTACGACGCCGCCGCCTACCGCGAACGACGCCTGTCCGAGGTCGACGAGGCCGCGCGCACCGGCAAGGTCCCGGCCTCGCTGCTGCGCCGGTGGGAGGGGCTGCTCGAGGACGTCGCGATGTGGCGCTTCCAGCCGACCGTGGTGCACGGCGACCTCTCCGCGGAGCACGTGCTCACCGACGGCCGGACCGTCACCGGGCTGCTCGGCTGGGGCGACGCGAAGGTCGCGGACCCCGCTGACGACCTCGCCTGGTTGCTCGTCGCCGCACCCCAGTACGCCGTCGAGTCGATCATGGAGGCCTATCACCTGGGCCGCACCGAGCTCACCGACCCGCACCTGACCGAGCGCGCCCAGCTCGCCGGCGAGCTCGCCCTGGCCCGCTGGCTCCTGTACGGCGTGCGGACCGGTGACCGTGAGGTCATCGACGACGCCGTGCAGATGCTCGAGGAGCTCGACGCCCACACGGCCGAGGCCCCCGCAGCCGCGGACGAGGCCCTGCCCAGCTGAATCGCTGACGGGCGGTTCCACTGCCGCCCACCGCAGTCAGGTCGTCGCAGTGAGGTCGTCGCCGTCAGGTCGTCGCGTCGCGCAGCAGCGCCTCGATCCCGGCCTCGTCGAGCAACCGTTCGGGGGTCACCGTCAGGCCCGCCCCGACGTAGCAGAACGCGGCGTCGACCCGGGCGAGGGGCAGCCCCGACCAGCGCGACCACGCGAGCCGGTAGACCGCGAGCTGGACCTCCCGGGTGCGCGCCGCGGCCTCGTCGAGCGGGGGCCGGCCCGTCTTCCAGTCGACGACCACGACGCCGCCGTCGGGCGCGCTGAACACCGCGTCGATCCGGCACCGCAGCACGTAGCCCGCCACCGGCGTCTCGATGTCGACCTCGACCGCGACCGGGGTGCGACCGGCCCAGGGGGTCGCGAGGAACGCCGCACGCAGGTCCGCCAGGCTCCCGTCGACGGCCACCGAGTCGTCGTCGGCGCCGGGCAGGGACTCGACGTCGACCAGGCTCGCCGAGCCGTAGTACTGCTCGACCCAGGCGTGGAACGCCGTGCCGCGGCGTGCCTGCACCGACGGCTCGAGCGGGACCGGTCGGCGCAGCGCGTGCGCGAAGGCCTGCGGATCGGCCGCGAGCCGGACCACGGCCGACGCCGACAGGTGCGCGGGCAGCTCGACGCCGCCCGCCGGGGCGGCCACCCGCGCCCGCTCCTCGAGCAGCAGCGTGGCGGTCCGGGTCAGCGGTGAGGGCGTCGGAGGTGCGGGCGTCGGAGGTGCGGAGGTCGGATCCGGGCCGACGGCGACCGTGCGCCCGGCCGCCAGCTCGGCATCGACGGCGGCGGCGGCCGCGGTGACGTGCGCCCGGCGGTCCCCCGGGCCGAACGGGTCGGTGGGCCACCCCTGGGTGACCGGCTCGGCCGTGCGCGGGTTGGCGGCGTCGTCGTCGGGTCGATCCGCCCAGCCGTCGGTGCGCACGAGCCCGGCGTCGACCAGCTCGGCCAGGAACAGCGACGGCGGCTGGGGATCTTGCCGATCGAGCCACCACGAGCCGGACAGGAGCAGCGCCCGGCGGGCGCGGGTGAACGCGACGTAGGCGAGCCGGCGCTCCTCGGCGACCTGGTGGGCGCCGATGGCGGAGCGCAGCTGCTCACGGCGCACGTCGAGGTCCTTCTGGTCGACGGCGTCGGCCACCGCCCACACGGGCAGCTCCGCGGCGTCCCCGCGCAGCGGGTAGGGCAGCGTTCCGAGCCCGCCGAGCCACCCGCTCTCGCGCGGGCCGTGCTTGCCGGAGGTCGCCGTCGACGGCAGGACGCCGTCGGTGAGGCCGGGCACGGCGACGACGTCCCACTCGAGCCCCTTCGCCGCGTGCACCGTGATCAGCTGGACGGCGTCCGGGTCCGGTTCGGCCAGCGGCCGCTCGAGGCCCCGCTCCTCGCTGGCCGCCGCGTCGAGCCAGGCGAGGAATGCGCCGAGGGTCGGGGTGTCGGCGCCGTCGGAGAACTGCACCGCCACGTCGCGGAACGCGTCCAGGTGCGCGCGGGCGCGACCGGGGCTCACCCCGGGGCGCGAGGCCACCTCGATGTCGAGGCCGAGCAGCCGTTCCGCCTCGCCCACCAGCTCCGACAGGGACAGGTAGGTGTGCGACCGCAGCGTGCGCAGCAGGTCCGCCAGGTCCACCAGCCGCCCGTGGGCCGCGTCGGTGAGGTGCCGCCCGGTCCGGCTGCGCCACCCGCGCCTCGGCAGGTCGTCGAGCGCGTCGACGATGCTGCGTTCGTCGACGACGTCACCCTCCACGAGGTCCCGGTCCACGCGGTCCCGCTCCGCGCTTTCCGGCTTCGCGCTTTCCGGCTCCGCCGCCGGTGCGCTGCCCCGCACGGGCCGCGGCGGGCCGCCGCGCGAGTCCGCGAGCTCGCCCGCCCAGGCCGCGAGCGCGTGCAGGTCGGCGATCCCCAACCGGGTCCGCGCGCCCGTGAGCAGCCGGATCAACGCGTCCCCGCGAGACGGGTCGTGCGCGACCCGCAGCGCCGCCACCAGGTCGACCACCTCCGGGGTCTGCAGCAGCCCGCCGAGACCGACGACCTCGACCGGCAGCCCGGCGGCGCGCAGGGCGGTCTCGAGCGCGGCGAACTGGGACCGCTTGCGGCACAGCACCGCCGCGGTCACGCGCCCCGAGGTGGCGTGGTTCGGGCGCCAGTGGTCCTTGACGAACCGCGCGACCGCCGCGGCTTCGAGCTCGATCGTGATCGCGTAGACGCCGTACACCGCACCGGGGCCGGCGCCAGGGCGAGCCTCGAGCTGCGGGACCTGCACCCGGGTGGGCGCCGACTCCGCCGCAGCCGCAGACGATGCGGCAGACGACGCAGCCACCAACGACGACGCAGCCGCTATCGACCCAGCCGCCATCGACGCAGCCGGTTCGACAGCCCGCGCGCGCAGCGGCGCGGCGACGAGGTTGGCGGCGGCCAGGATGGCCCGGTCGTTGCGCCAGGAGGTGGCCAGGAACCGCACCGGAGCGGGCTGCGGACCGTCGACGGTGAGAACCGGGAACCGGTCCGGGAACCGCTCGAGCCCGCCCGCGCTCGCGCCGCGCCAGCCGTAGATGGACTGGTGCGGGTCGCCGACGGCCGTCACCGGGTGCCCCCCGCCGAACAGCGCGGACAGCAGCTCGAGCTGCGCGTGCGAGGTGTCCTGGTACTCGTCGAGCAGCACGACCCGGAACCGGTCGCGCTCGGTCTGCCCGACCGCCTCGACCTCGCGGGCGAGCCGGGCGGCGATCGAGACCTGATCGCCGAAGTCGATGACGTCCGCGTCCCGCTTGCGGCGGCGGTACGCGATCACGAGCTCCAGCAGCCGGCCGCGCTCCGCGAGGGACCTGATCACCTTGCCGGTCGCCGCGTACGGGCCCTTCTTGGCGCCCGCGTCCGGGACCGCGAGCAGCTCCTCGATCATCGCCTCGATCTGCGTGGACGCCGCGTCGGGCTCCAGCAGGTGCTCGGCGAGCGCGCCGGAGAGCGAAAGGACCGCCTGCACGATCGACGACGTCGCGGCGTCGGTCGCCAGATCCCCCGCCCAGGTCTCGACGACCTCGGTCGCGAGCTGCCACTGACCGGCCTCCCGCAGCAGGCGCGACGTCGGCTCGATGCCGAGCCGGAGCGCGTGGTCGGTCACGAGCGACGCCGCGTACGAGTTGTAGGTCGCCACCGTCGGCCGGGCGAGGTCGAGCCCGGGTCGACGGTCACTGCCCCGATCGGGGCCCTGGTTCGAGCCCCGATCGGGGCCCTGATGCGAGCCGCGGTCTGGGCCCTGTTGCGAGCCATGCGCGGGCCGCACCGCGGCGAGCCGGCGCAGGCGCAGCCGGATCCGGTCGCCCAGCTCGCCGGCGGCCTTGCGGGTGAAGGTCAGGCCGAGCACCTGTTCGGGCACGACCAGGCCGTTGGCGATCAGCCACACCACGCGCGCGGCCATCGTCTCGGTCTTGCCCGAGCCGGCGCCGGCGACCACGAGGAGCGGGCTGAGCGGGGACTCGATGATCTCGACCTGGTCGGCGGTCGGCGCGGCGCGGCCGAGCAGCTCGGCGATCCGGACGGCGGAGAGGGTCACTCGACCACCTGGCGTCCCTCACCGTGCAGCGGGCAGCTCGTGCGCACCGGGCACATCGGGCACAGGTCGTTCAGGCATGCGGTGAACGCCGAGGACGCCATGGTCACCGCGACGCCCTCGATCATCGTGCGGGCCCACGTCGGCGAGTCGGTCTCGGGCCCGAGCCCGCTCTGGGCGCGCACGGTCGGGCCCTTGGAGATGTCGCCGACGAACACCAGCTGGGCGCCGGCGCTCCGGGTTCCCGGCGCGAGCCCTTCGAACGCCCCGCCGTCGACCGCGAGCTGGTAGGCCCCCAGCTGCGGGTTCTGGGCCGTCTCGGTCGCGCTGGGAGCGCGCTTGCCCGTCTTGAGGTCGACGACGCGCACGGCGCCCTCGCCGACGTCCTCGAGCCGGTCGACGACGCCGCGCAGCAGCGCCCGGTCGAGCTCGAGACTGAACGGCGCCTCGCGCAGCACCGCCTCCCCCGCACCCTTGAGGTACTCCGCCAGCCGACCGATCATGCGCTCGGCGCGTCGGCGCTCGGCGACCGCGGGCCAGCCGTCCCGCAGCCCGAGCTCTCGCCAGCGGCGGTCCAGCTCCTCCAGCAGCTCACCCTCGGTCCCGGCCGGGAAGTCCTGGGCGATGGAGTGCACGAGCGTGCCGAGCGTCTGGCTCGTCCCGTCCGCCGCCGTGCCGCCGGCGGCCTCGAGGGCCCAGCGCAGCGCGCAGGTGCTGACCGTCTCCGCCTTCGACGGCGAGACCGGCACGAGCTCGTCCGGGGCCCACAGCGCCGTGGCGCTCGACTCGTCGGCCAGGCCGTACCACTCGCGCGGGTCGGCGCCCGCGACCCCCTCCGCCGCGAGCCGGGCGAGCAGCTGCGCGGCGCCACGGTCGGGGGCGGCTGGGCCGGACCCGGCGGACCCCGGTGCGGCCAGGCTCCCCTCGAGCTGCGAGCGCAGCGCACCCACCAGCCCGCGCAGGTCCATCGGCACCGGCGCTGCCACGAGGCGCGGGTCGCGCTCCTCGTCAGCCGGGTCGTCGCCGGGCCGCTGCACCAGGTCGACGAACGCCGACGGCTGCTCGTCGGCGTCGGCCACGGCCGTGACCAGCAACGTGCCGCGGGCGCGGGAGGTCGCCACGGCGAACGACCGCAGCTCGTCGGCGAGGACCGCGGCCCGGGCCTGCGCGCCGGCGCCGGCCGCATCCGGGGACCGACCCGCCAGCAGGTCGGCCAGGGACTGCGACCCGAGCAGCGAATCCCGCAGCCGCAGGTCCGGCCAGGTGCCGTCCTGGACCCCGGCCACCACGACGACGTCCCACTCGCGGCCGGCCGCGCCGGCGGGGGTGAGCACGGCGACGGAGTCGCGGCTGGCCGCCCGCGCCGCCAGGCTGTCGGCGGGCAGGTCCTGGGACTGCAGGTAGTCGAGGAACGCGCGCGCGGGGGCCTGCGGCAGCCGGTCGACGAACGTCTCGGCCGCGCGGAACAGCGCGAGCACCGCGTCGAGGTCGCGGTCCGCCCGGGCACCGCCGGCCCCGCCTGCGAGGGCGGCCCGCCGCCAGCCCTCGGCCAGGTCGGCGCTCGACCACAGGGCCCACAGGACGGTCTGCGCGC
>NZ_SDWW01000032.1 GCF_004168625.1 Pengzhenrongella frigida | reverse complement strand
ACGGCGCAGGCCGCGGACGAGCTGGCCCGGATGGCCGCCGAGCTGCAGCAGCTCGTCGGGCAGTTCCGCTCCTGACCCACCTCGGACCCCTGCGATTCACCCCGTTTCGGGGTGCAACGCGGGGGTTCGTGGCGTTGCCAGGGCGAACGTCCTTGGTCGCTTCGCCTTCACAAGGGCAGAATCATCCCCGCCGCCCGAACGGGACGGCACCCAAGGAGGACTGATGACTGCGCCCGAAGATGCGAAGGTGCTCGTGATCGCTGCGCTGGCGGAGCGTGCGCCGGGCGAGCGGCGGGTGGCGCTGGTGCCCGAGGTGGTCGAGAAGCTGGTCGGCCAGGGGTTCGAGGTGCTGCTCGAGACGGGTGCTGGGGCTGAGGCGCTGTTCTTCGATGATGCGTACCTCCAGGCGGGCGCGAAGGTCGCCCCGGCCGACGAGGTGCTGGCCGCGTGCGACGTGCTGCTCGCGGTCCGTCGGCCGTCGGCCGCGGTGCTGGCCCAGCTGCGCCCCGGTCAGGTCGTGATCGGCCTGCTGGACGGGCGCGCCACCGGTGCGGGTCGGTTGGACCTGGACGACGCCGCGGGGCGTGGGGTGCGGCTGCTGAGCCTGGACCTGCTGCCGCGCACGCTGCCGCGGGCGCAGACGATGGACGCGTTGAGCTCGCAGGCGTCGGTGGCCGGGTACCGGGCCGCGATCGTGGCGGCCGAGGCGTTCGCCCGGTACTTCCCGATGATGATCACCGCGGCCGGCACAGCCCGGCCCGCCACGGTGCTCGTGCTCGGCGCCGGCGTCGCGGGGCTGCAGGCGATCGGGACCGCGCGCCGGCTGGGTGCGCAGGTGACCGGGTATGACGTGCGCGACGCCGCGCGCGGCGAGGTGACCTCGATGGGTGCGGCGTTCTTGACGACGACCTCGACGGTTGCCGCGGGCGACGGCGCGGGTGGCTACGCCCGTGCGCTGACCGAGGAGGAGGGCAAGGCCCAGCGGGCCGAGCTCGACGCCGCGATCCGCAAGTTCGACATCGTGATCACCACCGCGCAGGTCCCCGGCGGGGTCCCCCCGGTGCTGGTCACCGCGGCGACGGTGGCGGGGATGAAGCCGGGCGCGGTCCTGGTGGACCTCGCGTCGGGGCCGCTCGGGGGCAACGTCGCGGGCTCCGTGCCCGACTCCACGGTCGTCACCCCGGGTGGGGTGAGCGTCATCGGGGCGGGGAACCTGCCCGCGCAGATGGCCACCGGGGCGTCGTCGGCGTATGCGCGCAACGTCACGGCGTTGCTGGCCGCGATCGTGAAGGACGGCGCTGTGGCGCTGGACCCGGCCGACGACATCGTCGCGGCCGTGTGGATTCGAGCAGAGGGTGCGACCGGTGAGCAGTGAACTTCTGAGCAACCTGGGACTGTTTGTGCTGGCGGTGCTGGTCGGCTTCGAGGTGATCTCCAAGATCCCCGCGACCCTGCACACGCCGATGATGTCGGGCGCCAACGCGATCCACGGGGTCGTGGTGGTGGGGGCGGTGATCGTGGCCGGCCTCGCGGACGACCCGTTCGCGTACTTCCTGACGTTCGTGGCGGCGGCGTTCGCCGCGATGAACGTGGTCGGCGGATACGTGGTCACCGACCGCATGCTCGGCATGTTCAAGGCGCGCCCGGCGCGCCCCGCGCCCGCTGCCGCCGACGCGTCGTCGTCCGCTGGCTCCGCAACTACTGAAGGTGGCGCGCGATGAGCGGGCTCGAGGTCGCCGTCCGGCTCATCTACCTGGTCGCGGCCGTGTGCTTCGTGCTCGGCCTGCACCTGATGCGTTCGCCCGCCACGGCGCGGCGCGGCAACTGGCTGTCCGCGGCGGGCATGACCGCCGCGATCGTCGCGACCGTGGCCCTGGTGGCCGCGGGCGGGCAGACGTCCGAGGGGGGCACCTACTCGGTGACCGGGTGGGGCTGGGGGATGCTCCTGTCCGGTCTGGCGGTGGGCTCGTTCGCCGGTCTGTACACCGCGCGGGCGGTGCAGATGACCGCCATGCCGCAGCTGGTGTCGATCTTCAACGCGGTCGGTGGTGGCGCGGCTGCCCTGGTCGGGATCATCGACTTCGTCCGTCTCTCGGGTGAGGGCGCGGTCACCGCCGGGTTCTCTGTCCCGGTCGTGCTCGACGTCATCATCGGCTCGGTCACGTTCTCCGGGTCGCTGATCGCCGCGGGCAAGCTGCAGGGCTGGGTCTCCGGGGCGCCGATCACGTTCAAGGGCTCCCGGGCGCTGAACATCGCCGCCGCGGTGGTGGCCCTGGGCGGGGCGGCCTGGTTGGTCGCAGCGCCCAGCGGGTGGCTGCTGGTCGCCGTCGTGATCGCCTCGCTCGGGTTCGGGATCCTCATGGTCCTGCCCATCGGCGGCGCGGACATGCCCGTGGTGATCTCGCTGCTGAACGCCTTCACCGGCCTGGCGGTCGCGATGGCCGGCTTCGTCATCGGCAACCAGATCCTCATCATCGCCGGTGCCCTGGTCGGGGCGTCCGGCACGATCCTCACCAAGCTCATGGCCGACGCGATGAACCGGTCCGTGATCGCCATCATGATCGGCGGCTTCGGCACCGGGGACACCGCCTCCGACGCCGGCGCCGGGGTCGCGGGCGCCGACGTGCGCAAGGTGGACGCCGACGACGTCGCGATCCAGCTCGCCTACGCGACGAAGGTCATCATCGTGCCCGGCTACGGCCTGGCCGCGGCGCAGGCCCAGCGCGAGTGCGGCGAGCTCGGTGCGCTGCTCACCGAGCGCGGCATCACCGTGCTGTACGCGATCCACCCGGTGGCCGGGCGCATGCCCGGGCACATGAACGTGCTGCTCGCCGAGGCCGACGTGCCCTACACGCAGCTGCTGGAGATGGACGAGGTCAACCCCGAGTTCGCCACCTGCGACGTCGCGCTGGTGGTCGGGGCCAACGACGTGACCAACCCCGCCGCTCGCCGGCCGGGCAACGCCATCTCGGGGATGCCCATCCTCGACGTCGACCAGGCCCGCTCGGTGATCGTCATCAAGCGGTCCCTCGGTCACGGGTACGCCGGGCTCGACAACGAGCTCTACGGCCAGCCCCAGACCGGGATGCTGTTCGCCGACGCCAAGAAGGGCCTGCGCGAGATCCTCGCGGCGGTCAAGACGCTCGTCGGCTGATTTCGACCGGCACGATCCATGTAGCACCCGCAGTCCGCGGGCGGAAGGTCCTGGCCGTCACCCCGGTGATCAACGGTAGCCTGACGACGCATACCTACTCGTTCGACAAAGGAGCATCCATGGCTAGCATCGAGGCTGTAGGCGCACGCGAGATTCTTGACTCGCGCGGCAACCCGACCGTCGAGGTCGAGGTCGCACTCGACGACGGCACGATCGCCCGCGCGGCGGTTCCCTCCGGTGCCTCGACCGGCGCCTTCGAGGCCGTCGAGCGCCGTGACGGCGACAAGTCCCGCTACCTGGGCAAGGGCGTCGAGGACGCGGTCAACGCCGTCATCGACGAGATTGCTCCCGAGCTCATCGGGTTCGAGGCGAGCGAGCAGCGTCTCGTCGACGCCGCCCTGATCGACCTCGACGGCACGTCCAACA
Source organism: Pengzhenrongella frigida (assembly GCF_004168625.1). Lineage (GTDB taxonomy): Bacteria > Actinomycetota > Actinomycetes > Actinomycetales > Cellulomonadaceae > Pengzhenrongella > Pengzhenrongella frigida. Next base: position 50,476 of record NZ_SDWW01000032.1, on the reverse strand, counting down.
AGGGCAAGCTCGGCGCCAACGCGATCCTCGGCGTGTCCATCGCCGTGGCCAAGGCCGCTGCGGACTCCGCCGACCTGCCGCTGTTCCGCTACCTCGGCGGACCGAACGCGCACGTGCTGCCGGTCCCGATGATGAACATCCTCAACGGTGGCTCGCACGCCGACTCCAACGTCGACATCCAGGAGTTCATGGTCGCCCCGATCGGCGCCACGACCTTCCGCGAGGCGCTGCGCACCGGTGCCGAGATCTACCACTCCCTGAAGTCGGTGCTCAAGTCGAAGGGCCTGTCCACGGGCCTCGGCGACGAGGGCGGCTTCGCCCCGAACCTGTCCAGCAACCGGGCCGCGCTCGACCTGATCCTGGTCGCGATCGAGAAGGCTGGCTTCGTTGCCGGTAAGGACGTCGGCCTCGCGCTCGACGTCGCCGCGACGGAGTTCTTCAAGGAGGGCGCCTACCAGTTCGAGGGGAAGGCGACCACGTCCGACGAGATGATCGCGTACTACGAGCAGCTCGTGCGCGACTACCCGCTGGTCTCCATCGAGGACCCGCTGTCCGAGGACGAGTGGGCCGGTTGGTCCTCGCTCATGTCCCAGGTCGGCGACCGCGTGCAGATCGTCGGTGACGACCTGTTCGTCACGAACCCGATCCGCCTGGCCAAGGGCATCGAGCTCAAGAGCGCGAACTCGCTCCTGGTCAAGCTCAACCAGATCGGCACCCTGACCGAGACGCTCGACGCCGTGGACCTCGCGCACCGCGCGGGCTTCACCGCGATGGTCTCGCACCGCTCGGGCGAGACCGAGGACGTCACGATCGCCGACCTCGCGGTCGCGGTCAACGGTGGCCAGATCAAGACCGGTGCGCCCGCCCGTGGCGAGCGCATCGCGAAGTACAACCAGCTGCTCCGCATCGAGGAGGAGTTGGACGACGCCGCGGTCTACGCCGGCGCCAGTGCTTTCCCGCGTCACAAGCAGGCCTGACAACCTCAGGCCCAGTATCGGCGAGCGGCACCTGCGCGAGCTGATCCACCGGAGCCCGGTATCCCGACACGGGATGCCGGGCTCCGGTGCGTTCGGGCGACGGACACGCGAAGGGCGGCACCTGCACCGGGTTGACGCCGGCGCGGGGGAGAATCGATGCATGTCCGCCCGCCGACCGAACGCGCCGCACGCCGGCGACCGGGAGACGGGCGCGCGCCGGACGAACCCCGGGCCCGGGGCGGGAGCCGGCGCCCCGCGGCGTCCGGCGGCACCACGCACCGCTTCTCCTCGGCCCGCGGCGCCCTCGGTCGGGGCGCGCTCTTCCGGCCACGGCCCGAGCCGGCCCGCCTCGCGATCGAACGGCACCGGCCCGTCGTCGGGGTCGTCCTCGGGCGGTCGGGGTACTGGTGGGACCGACCGCGGTCCGGTCCAGGGCTCACGGCTGCCCCGGCTGTTCAGCGTCCGCGCGCTCGTGCTGTTCGTCGTCGTGCTCCTCGCGTTCGTCCTGCTGTTTCCCACCGTGCGCGCGTATCTCGCGCAGCGGGCGGACAACGACCGGCTGGTCCAGCACGTGGCTCAGGCGCGCGCCGAGAACGAGGACCTCGCCGCCGAGCTCGATCGCTGGACGGACGATGCCTACGTCGCGGCCCAGGCCCGGGAGCGGCTCGCGTTCGTGCTCCCCGGCGACACGGCCTTCCGGGTGGTCGACCCCGAGACGGTCCACGACCCCGCCGCGCCGCTCGTCGATGTGACCGGGAGCGGACCTGCGCTCGCCGCCGAGGGAACCACGACACCGTGGTACGCCACGATCTGGGAGTCGGTGCGGATCGCGGGGGAGGCGGACGTCGCTGATCCGCTGCCGACCCTGCCGGCCGACTCGCCGACCGGCGTGCCCACCAGCCAGCCGACCGATCCGGCGATCAGCCCCCCGGCCGACCCGCCGGCCGACCCGCCGGCCGACCCGGCCGCGCCCTGAGTGCCTGGCGACGCATCCCGCCCGATCGCCTGCCCCCGCCTGCTCCTCGCCCGACCCCGCCCCGACCTGTGAACGGATCACCGTGACCGAGAATCCCCGCCCGTACACGACCGGCCCCGAGGTCGTCGAGCGTGATCTCGACACGCTCCGCGAACAGCTCGGGCGCGTCCCGCGCGGCGTGGTCGGGATCGCTGCGCGCTGCGTGTGCGGCCGCCCGCTCGTGGTCCGCACGGCGCCGCGGCTCGACGACGGCACCCCGTTCCCGACCACGTTCTACCTCACCTGCCCGCCGGCGGTGCAGGCGGTCAGCACGCTCGAGGCGGGTGGCCTGATGAAGGAGTGGACCGCCCGGCTGGGACGCGATCCGGACCTCGCGGCGGCGTACGCCCGAGCGCACGAGCACTACCTCGCCGAACGTGAGGCGCTCGGCCATGTCGAGGAGATCGCCGGCATCTCCGCGGGCGGGATGCCCACCCGGGTCAAGTGCCTGCACGTCCTGGTCGGTCACGCGCTCGCCGCCGGCCCGGGCGTCAACCCCCTGGGCGACGAGGCTCTGGCGCTCATCGCCGCCACCTGGACCCCCACCCGCTGCACCTGCTGAGCTGCACCTGCTGAGCTGCACCGCCCGGTCGCCGCGAGCCGGCGGTCGGGAGAGGTGCCTCCAGGGTGGCAGGCTGCTCGAATGACTCGTGTCGGGGCTATTGACTGTGGGACCAACTCCATCCGCCTCCTGGTTGCCGATGTCGACCCTGGGGCCGGGACCCTGACCGACCTCGAGCGGCGGATGGAGGTCGTCCGGCTCGGGCAGGGCGTGGACCGCACCGGACGGATCGCGCCGGAGGCGCTCGAGCGCACGCTGGATGCGGCGCGCCGATATGCCGAGATCTGCGCCGACCTCGAGGTCGAACGGATCCGGTTCGTGGCCACGTCCGCGACCCGCGATGCGGCGAACCGGCAGGAGTTCGTCGACGGCGTGCACGCCGCCCTGGGGGTCGAGCCGGAGGTGATCGGCGGGCAGGAGGAGGCCGCGCTGTCGTTCCGCGGTGCGACCGCCGTGCTCGCGGGCCGGCACCGCGGCCCGTTCCTCGTGGTCGACCTCGGCGGCGGCTCGACCGAGTTCGCCTTCGGCACCACGTCGCCCGTCGCCGCGTACTCGATCGACGTCGGGTGCGTGCGGCTCACCGAGCGGCACCTGCACGACGATCCCCCCACCCGCGAGCAGATCGCCGCCGCCAGCGCCGACGTCACGGCCGCGCTCGACGCCGCCGCCGCCGTCGTGCCGTTCGGGCGGACGGCGACCCTCGTGGGGCTGGCCGGCTCGGTCACCACGGTCACGGCGCACACGCTCAAGCTGAAGACGTACGACCCGTTCGCCATCGACGGGGCGGAGCTGCGGGTCGACGCCGTGCTCGCCTCCTGCGCGGACCTGCTCGGTCGCTCACGGGCCGAGCGGGCCGCGCTGCCGTTCATGCACCCGGGCCGCGCGGATGTGATCGGTGCGGGGGCGCTGGTGTGGTCCGACGTCGTCGCGCGCGTCCGGGCAGAGGTGGGGATCGCGGGCGGCAAGCTCGGTTTCGTCGTGACCTCGGAGCACGACATCCTTGACGGCATAGCGTGGAGCATCGCCGGATGAGTCACCTACCTGTCCTGCCACCATCGTGACCCGTCCGCAGATCGAGGTTGAACCCCGTGTCAGCAAAGCTCCCCCCGGGCCGCATCCCGAGCATCCGGGATGTCGCGCGCCTCGCCGGAGTCTCCTACCAGACCGTCTCGCGGGTCCTCAACCACCACCCGAGCGTGCGCGACGACACGAAGGCGCGCGTGCTCCAGGTCATGGAGGAGACGCAGTACCGGCCGAACCAGGCCGCCCGGGCGCTGGCGACGAAGCACTCCCGCACGATCGGGGTGCTCTCGGCGTCGAATGCGCAGTACGGTCCCGCGCGGAGCGTCGCCGCGATCGAGGACGCCGCCCGCGAAGCCGGCTACTACGTGAACACGGCGAACCTCTCGGTGGTCGATCCTGAGTCGATCGCGGGTGCGATCGGGCACCTGATGGAGCAGGCGATCGAGGGGCTCGTGGTCATCGCCCCGCAGGTGCGGGTCTTCGACGTCCTTGCGAAGCTGTCGATCGACGTGCCGTACGTGAGCCTGCAGTCCACGGCTGACACCAACCCCCGCACGCTCTCTGCCGATCAGATCGCGGGCGGGTTGATGGCGACCCGCCACCTGATCGAGCTGGGGCACCGCGAGATCATCCACCTTGCCGGCCCGCAGGACTGGATCGAGGCGGAGGCCCGGATGCAGGGCTACCTCGTCGAGATCGACAAGTCCGACCTGTCGGCCTACCCGCCGCTCCTGGGGGATTGGACGGCGAAGTGCGGCTACCTCGCCGGACGCGAGCTGCTGCGGTCCCGGGAGTTCACCGCCGTGTTCGCCGCGAACGACCAGATGGCGCTGGGGCTGCTGCACGCGTTCCGCGACGAGGGCCTGGACGTTCCCCGCGACGTGAGCGTGGTCGGCTTCGACGACATCCCCGACGCCGAGCACTATCTCCCGCCGCTCACCACGGTGCGCCAGGATCATTCGGCCCTCGGTCGTCGCGCGGTCGCGCTCCTCCTCGGCGAGGCCGCCGGGGGCGACGTCGCGCGGGACGCTCGGATCATGCCGGAACTCGTCGTGCGTTCGTCCACGGGCCCAGCTCGAGGCCGGTGAGCGGCCGCTGGACGATCAGGGCCGGCTCCCACCCCGGCGGGGCCGGCGCCTTCGTGTGCGCGGCATCACCGGCGCCAGGGCTATCTCCGCGGCGGGGCCCGTCGATAAACTGCCGGTATGTCCCCCTCTGATCAGCCGGTCGACGCCGCTCACGGCTCCGTGCCCGAGTCCGACGACGCGCTGCCCCCGCGCAAGGTGCCCCGGATCGTGATCCTCGGTGGCGGGACGGTCGGGGTGTACTCGGCCCGACGCCTGCGCAAGCGCCTGGGCAAGCGCGAGGCGGCGATCGTCGTCGTCGATCCCCGTCCGTACATGACCTATGCGCCGTTCCTGCCGGAGGCCGCCGCCGGTTCGATCGACCCGCGCAACGCGGTCGCCCCGCACCGCCGCGCGCTCAAGGGCATCGACGTGCTGTACGGCAAGGTCTCCTCGATCCGGCACGGCGACCGGCGGGTCGAGATCACGCCGGAGGAGGGCGACCCCTACGAGATCTCGTACGACCACCTGATCGTGGGTCTCGGTTCGGTCGCCCGCACGCTGCCGATCCCCGGCCTCGCCGAGGAGGGCATCGGGTTCAAGAACATCGAAGAGGCCATCGCGGTCCGCAACCACGTGCTCAACCGGATCGACGTGGCGTCGTCCATCTGGGACGCCGACCTGCGCCGCAAGATGCTCACGTTCGTGTTCGTCGGCGGCGGGTTCGCCGGGATCGAGGCGCTCGCCGAGGTCGAGGACATGGCGCGCGCGTCGGCGAAGTACTACGACTCCCTCGACGTGTCCGAGCTGCGGTTCGTGCTCGTCGAGGGGTCCGCCCGGATCCTGCCCGAGGTGAGCGCCGAGCTCGGGGGCTACACGCTCGACGAGCTGCGCAAGCGCAACATCGAGATCCACCTGTCGACCTTCCTCACGTCGTGCGTCGGCGGGCACGTCGTGCTGTCCAGCGGGGTCGAGTTCGACGCCGAGACCCTGGTCTGGACCGCCGGGGTGATGGCCAACCCGGTGCTCAAGAAGTCGGACCTGCCGCTCGACAAGCTGGGCCGCGTCATCTGCCTGCCGACGCTGCAGGTCGCGACCGCCGAGGGGGAGGTCATCCCCGACGCATGGGCCGCCGGCGACTGCGCCGCCGTCCCGGACCTGTTCAACCCGGGTCAGACCTGCCCGCCGAACGCCCAGCACGCCCTGCGGGAGGGCAACCACCTCGGCGACAACCTGGCCCGGATCCTGCGCAGCGACGCACCGACCGAGTACAAGCACCGCAACGTCGGCGCGGTCGCCTCGCTCGGCATGTACAAGGGCGTCGCGCAGATGTTCGGCCGGATCAAGGTCCGCGGCTTCCTCGCCTGGGTGCTGCACCGCACGTACCACGTGTTCGCCATGCCGACCCTGAACCGCAAGGTCCGCATCATGGCCGACTGGACCAGCTCGTTGATCTTCCGGCGCGAGGTGGTCGCCCTCGGGTCGCTGCACGACCCGCGTGCCGAGTTCCGCGCCGCGTCGGTGCGGATCCCATTGCCGCCGGCGGAGTCGCTCGGCTAGGTCCCCTGCCCGACGACGTCCGCCTGCCCGACGACGTCCGCCTGCCCGACGACCCCGCCTGCCCGACGACCCCGCCTGCCCGACGGCGATCGCCTGCCCGACGACGTCTCGCCGTCGGGCAGGATGGGGCGCACGCCCCCGTAGCCCAATTGGCAGAGGCAACCGGCTTAAACCCGGTCCAGTGCGGGTTCAAACCCCGTCGGGGGCACTCGTCGTGGCTGAGCTGACCGTGGCTGAGCTGACCGTGGCGGTGCGGCTGATCGTGTCGGTGCGCTGCGCCGAGCCGCGGCTCGGCAGGAACCCGATGAGCAGACCGGCGGCGATCACGGCCATCCCCAGCCAGGCTCCCCGCGCCGGAAAGGGGGCGCTGAAGAGCGCGCCGATGAGCGCGGCGGCGGGCGCCGCGATCCCGGCGCACAGCCCGACGGTGCCCGCACCGAGACGCTGGACACCGGACCCGACCCGCTCCCGCTGTCGACCGTGCCGACCGGCTCCCGATCTGACTGATCGTGCCCGGTCGACACCCCCCTTCGGTGCGGGCATTGTCGATCGTCGGCGCGCGGGTGATGATGGCGGCGGGATCAACGAGCGGAGCGCGGGCATGAGTGACTTGGCACTGGTCGAGGGCGTGCGGCTCCGCGTCGGGGCCGCGCTGTTCGCGCGGGTCGCGGGCGAGCGGGGTCCGGCCCAGCGCGACCGGATCCACCACCGGCCCGGACCGCGCTGGTTCACGCCCGACTCCGCGATCCAGCGGGTGCACGGCGACGCGTCGATGTTCGTCGGCGGCCTGCGCGCGCTCCTGCTCCAGTCGCTGCACCCCGGGGCCATGGCCGCGGTCGCGGCGCACTCGGGCTACCTGGGTGACCCGTGGGGCCGGCTCGAGCGGACGAGCACCTTCCTGGCCATGACCACCTTCGGGGCGGCCGACGACGCCGCCGCCGTCGTCGCGCACGTGCGCTCCGTCCACGAACGCATCAGCGGGGTCACCCCGGAGGGGCTCGAGTACGCCGCCTCCGACCCGCACCTGCTGCGCTGGGTCCACGTCGCCGAGGCAGACAGCTTCCTCGCTGCGCACCAGCGCTACGGCGACAAGCCCCTGGACCGCGCCGGGTGCGACCGGTACGTGGCCGAGGTCGCCGTCGTCGGCGAGGCCTTGGGGGTGATCGACCCGCCGCGGACGCTCGCCGAGCTCACCGCCGAGCTCGAGGCCTACCGGCCCGAGCTCGCCGAGACTCCGGCGGCGCGCGAGGCCGCCCGGTTCATCCTGCTGCGTCCTCCCGTGCCGTGGGTGGCCCTGCCGCCGTACACCGCGCTGACCGGTGCCGCCGTCGGGCTCCTGCCCCGGTGGGCCCGCAAGCCGCTCGGGCTGCCGTACTTCCCGCCGGTCGAGGAGACCGTCGTGCGCGCGAGCGGTCACGCGATCACCTCGATCATCCGGTGGGCGATGGCGCCGGCCGCCTGACGCGCGCCGGGCCAGGACGGGCCCACCGCGGCGATCTGGCCCACGGACCGCGGGGCGGCCGTACTCTGCGAGGAAGACCCCGGAGGACGTACCAATGAAGATGCATCCTGTCCGCACCCACCCCTCGGCCGATCGGCTGCCGCGCGAGGAACAGCTCGCCTGGCGGTTCGCGGCCCTGGCCGTCGACCCGGTCGACGTCGAGCCGGCCGTCGCGGAGATGATCGGCAACCGCATCATCGACAACGCGGCCGTCGCCGCCGCCTCGATCGCGCGCCACCCGGCGGTCTCCGCCCGCGCGCAGGCCGTGGCCCACCCCACGGCGCCCGGCGCCACCGTGTTCGGCCTGGCCGCCGCGCGGCGGTCCTCGCCGGAGTGGGCCGCCTGGGCGAACGGCGTGGCCGTGCGCGAGCTCGACTACCACGACACGTTCCTGGCCGCCGAGTACTCCCACCCGGGCGACAACATCCCGCCGATCCTCGCGGTCGCGCAGCACCGGGGTCGCAGCGGACTCGACCTCGTGCGCGGTGTCGCCACGGGCTATGAGATCCAGGTCGACCTGGTCAAGGGCATGTGCCTGCACGAGCACAAGATCGACCACGTCGCCCACCTCGGCCCGAGCGCCGCGGCCGGGATCGGCACCGCGCTCGGGCTCGATCCCGAGGTCATCTTCCAGGCGATCGGCCAGGCGCTGCACACGACCACGGCGACCCGGCAGTCTCGCAAGGGTGAGATCTCGTCCTGGAAGGCCTATGCCCCGGCCTTCGCCGGGAAGATGGCCGTCGAGGCCGTCGACCGGGCCATGCGCGGCGAGACGTCGCCGACCCCGATCTACGAGGGCGAGGACGGCTTCATCGCGTGGCTGCTGTCCGGCCCGGAGCACGTCTACCAGATCCCGCTGCCCGGACCGGGGGAGGCCAAGCGCGCGATCCTTGACACGTACACGAAGGAGCACTCGGCCGAGTACCAGTCCCAGGCGCTGATCGACCTCGCGCGGCGGATGGGCCCGCTCGTCGGGGACACCGCCCGCGTGCGCAGCATCGTGATCCACACCAGCCACCACACGCACTACGTGATCGGCACCGGCGCGAACGACCCGCAGAAGATGGACCCGACCGCGTCGCGCGAGACGCTCGACCACTCGATCATGTACATCTTCGCGGTCGCCCTGCAGGACGGCGCCTGGCACCACGAGCGCTCGTACGCCCCGGAGCGCGCCGCACGCCCGGACACCGTCGCCCTGTGGCACAAGGTCAGCACGGCCGAGGATCCGGAGTGGACGCGCCGGTACCACGCGGTCGACCCCGCCGAGAAGGCGTTCGGCGGTCGCGTGGTCATCACCCTGGACGACGGGACGGTGCTCGAGGACCAGCTCGCCGTGGCCGACGCCCACCCGCTCGGTGCCCGGCCGTTCGCACGCCCGCAGTACATCGAGAAGTTCCGGACCCTGGCGACGGACGTCATCGACGACGTCGAGCAGGACCGCTTCCTCGCCGCGGTCGCCGAGCTGCCGGACCTGCCGGCCGGCGAGCTGCACCGGCTCACGTTCACCGTGGATCCGGCCCGGCTCGGCGATCTCGCCGCCACGAGCCGGGGGATCTTCTGATGCTGGGTTCGACGCGCACCGCCGCGGCCAAGCGCCAGACGTTCCGGGCCGGCCTGGCCTCCGGGAACCTGCTGCGGATGCCCGGGGCGTTCTCCCCGCTCGTCGCGCGGATCGTCCAGGAGGTCGGGTTCGACGGCGTCTACGTGTCGGGGGCGGCGCTCTCCGCCGACCTCGCCCTGCCCGACATCGGTCTGACCACGCTCAGCGAGGTGGCCGCCCGGGGCGGGGCGATCGCGCAGGGAACCGACCTGCCGACCCTCATCGACGCCGACACCGGCTTCGGTGAGCCGTTGAACGCGGCCCGGACCGTGCGGGTGCTCGAACAGGCCGGGCTCTCGGGGCTGCACCTCGAGGACCAGGTCAACCCCAAGCGGTGCGGTCACCTCGACAACAAGGCGGTCGTGACGGTCGCGGAGATGCTCGGCCGGATCCGGGCCGCCGTCGATGCGCGCACCGACCCGGACTTCGTGATCTGCGCGCGCACCGACGCGCGAAGCGTCGAGGGCCTGTCGGCAGCGATCGACCGCGCGAAGGCGTATGCGGACGCCGGCGCCGACCTGATCTTCGCCGAGGCGCTCGCGGACGAGTCGGAGTTCGAGGCGTTCCGTGCGGGGGTGGACCTCCCGCTGCTGGCGAACATGACGGAGTTCGGCAAGTCGAAGCTCCTCGACGCCGCGACGCTCGAGAACCTCGGGTTCAACGTCGTCATCTACCCGGTCACGACGCTGCGGATCGCCATGGGCGCCGTCGAGGCGGGGCTGCGCACGATCGCGGCGACCGGGACGCAGGAGTCCGTGGTGCCGATGATGCAGACCCGGGCGCGGCTCTACGAGCTGATCGACTACGCCGAGTACAACCGGTTCGACTCCACCATCTTCAACTTCACCTTGGGGGGTGCTGATCAATGACGACAGCAGCGGACGCTTCGGCGACGACAGGCACGACAGGCACGACCGGCACGACGAGCACGACCGGCGCGACGACGGAGCCGGTGATCCACCGCGGGCTCGCCGGCGTGGTCGCCGACACCACGAAGGTCTCAAACGTCATGGCGGAGACCAACTCGCTGACCTACCGCGGGTACGCGGTGCAGGACCTGACCGCGCACTGCAGCTTCGAGCAGGTCGCCTACCTGCTGTGGCACGGCGAGCTCCCGACGCCCGAGGAGCTGGTGGACTTCCAGGCCATGCAGCGGCCCCGTCGCGCACTGTCGCCAGGGCTGATGCTGGCGTTGCGGCTGCTCCCGACCAGCTGCCACCCGATGGACACGCTGCGCACCGCCGTGAGCTGGATCGGCACGGAGGACCCCGACGCGGGCACCTACGACGAGGCGGCCAACCAGCGCAAGAGCGAGATGCTGCTCGCCCAGATCGCGACCGTGGTCGCGATCGACCATCGACGCCGACTCGGCCAGGAACCGATCCCTCCGGACGAGTCGCTCAACTACGTCGACAACTTCTTCCACATGTGTTTCGGTTCGGTGCCCTCGCCGCAGATCGCGCGCGCCTTCGAGACGTCTCTGATCCTGTACATGGAGCACTCGTTCAACGCCTCGACGTTCACGGCGCGGGTGGTCACCTCGACCATGTCCGACCAGTACAGCGCCGTCACCGCGGCGATCGGCGCGCTCAAGGGCCCGCTGCACGGCGGCGCGAACGAGGCCGTCATGCACACGATGCTGGAGATCGGCCACCCGGCGAAGGCGGCCGACTGGATGCGCGCGGAGCTGGCCGCGCACCGCAAGATCATGGGGTTCGGGCACCGCGTGTACAAGAACGAGGACTCGCGGGTCCCGACCATGAAAGCCGCGCTGTGGGACACCGCCGCGGTCGTCGGGGGTGGCGAGCGCTGGACGGAGATGTACACCGCGATGGAGCAGACCATGCTCGCCGAGCGGGGGATCTATCCGAACCTCGACTTCCCGACGGGGCCGGCGTACTACCTCATGGGGTTCAACATCGAGATGTTCACGCCCATGTTCGTGATGTCCCGCGTCGTCGGTTGGACCGCGCACATCGCCGAGCAGCGCGCGCACAACGCGCTGATCCGGCCGCTGAGCAGCTACGACGGCGTCCCGCAGCGGGCCGTCCCGATCGAGCTGGCCACGCGCTAGCCGGGCCGGACGAGGCCCGACTCGTAGGCGAGCACGACGGCCTGGACCCGGTCGCGGAGCTGGAGCTTGCCCAGGATCCGCCCGACGTGCGTCTTGACGGTGGCTTCCGAGAGCACGAAGTGGTCGGCGATCTCCGCGTTCGACATCCCCTCGGCCATCGTCCCCAGCACCTCGAGCTCGCGCGGGGTGAGCGCACGCAGGCGGGGATCGAGCCCGCCTGCGTCGGGGGCGAGATCGCCGGGCGCGGGCAGGTAGCCGGAGAACATCTCGAGCATCCGCCGCGTCACGCGGGGCGAGATGACGGCGTCGCCCGCGGCCACGGTGCGGATCGCCGCGGTGAGCTCGGCCGGGCGGGCGTCCTTGAGCAGGAACCCGCTCGCCCCGGCGCGCAGCCCGGCGAACGCGTACTCGTCGAGGTCGAACGTGGTGAGGATGATGACCCGGCACTCGGGCAGGGCGGCGACGATGCGCTCGGTCGCCTCGATCCCGTTCACCCCGGGCATCCGGACGTCCATCAGCACGACGTCGGGGCGCAGCGCGACGGCCTGCTGGACGGCCCGCTCACCGTCACCCGCCTCGCCCAGCACGACGAGGTCGTCCTCGGCCTCGAGCACGAGCCGGAAACCCATCCGCAGCAGCGCCTGGTCGTCGACCAGCAGAAGGCCGATCTGGTGCCCGGCGGACGATCCGGGCCGGGCCTGCGAAGTCTCCACCGGAGCAGTCTCCCCCAGAGGGGCCGTCGCCTCGGCGACGCTCGCCGGATCGCGTCCCGCAGGACCGCTCGCGGCGTGCCCGGTGCTCATCGCTGGTCCTCTTCCCAGGTCAGGACCGCGTGGGTGCGCCAACCACCCCCGTGGGGGCCGGCCAAGACGACGCCGCCGTAGACCGCGGCCCGCTCGCGCATCCCGATGATGCCCTTCCCCCCACCGGGCCCCCCGCCGGCCCCCCCACCGGGCCCCCCGCCGGAGCCGCTCCCGGCGGGACCGGGTGCCGCCGGGGCCCGCGCGCGCAGGCCGCCGTCGTCGGTCACCGTGATCTCCACCCGGCCGGCGGCATAGGAGAGCCTCAGGTCGACCAGGCCGGCGCCGGGGGCGTGCCGCAGGGCGTTGGTGAGGGACTCCTGGATGATCCGGTAGACCGCCAGCTGCAGCCCGGGGTCGGCGGGCAGCGGCGCACCGGCGAACGTCGTGCGGACCGGCAGCGCGGCGCTGCGGAAGCTCTCGATGAGCTCGGCGAGGTCGGGCACCCCCGGCTGCGGGCCGAGCGGCGCCTCGGGGTCGCGCAGCACCCCGAGCACGCGGCGCATGTCGGCCAGCGCGGTCCGGCCGGTCGCCGAGAGCTCGGTCACCGCGTCGCGAGCGCGTTCGGGGGAGCGGTCCAGGGCGGCGCCGGCGCCGTCGGCCAGGGCGATCATCACCGACAGGCTGTGCGCGACGACGTCGTGCATCTCCCGCGCGATGCGGGCACGCTCCTCGGCCGCGGCGAGCTTGACCTCGTGATCCCGCTCGACGGCGATCCGGTTCGCCCGGTCGACGAGAGCGGCGAGGTGGAGCCGCCGGTTGCGCACGTTGGTGCCGATGGCGATCGCGGCCAGGGCGAGGATCAGCAGGCTCGCGATCGAGGAGAACCGCGAATCGGTGAGCGACTCACCGTCGGGCGACCCGATGAACAGTCCTGACCCGTCGTTGCCCGGGAGGTCCTGCTGCCAGAACCAGACCGCCCCGGACGCGGCGAGCCCGAGGGCGGCGGACGTCAGCCAGGTGGTGCGCAGCGGGCGGGCGGCGGCGACCGCGTAGATCGCGAACCCGATGGCGAGGTCGTACCCGTTGACCTGGCCGGTCACCGCGACCGTGAGCGCCGTGAGGACGCCGATCGCGGTCGCGGTCCAGACCGGGTAGAGCCGCCGCCACATCAGGGCGCCGGCACCGAGCACCGCGAACACCCCGAGCGCGAGCTGCGACGCGTCGGAGAAGATCGCGACGAGCAACGCCGGCACCCCGAACAGGGCGGCGACGGTCGCGTCCATCGTGCGCGGGTGGCGCAGGAAGTAGCGCCGCACCGGTCCGAGCCGCCGCGTGTTCAGCTCGGTGAACACCGGTTCCGGCACACTCACGGCTTCCGCGCTCCTTCCGTCATCGCTCCAGGACCATGCAGAACTGTCGGTCCGCGCCCGACCCCACCTTCGCCCCACCTGCCCACCACCGCGAAACCCGCCTGCGGACCCGGCGGATCGGCGGGTTCGCAGGCGGGCTGGCGGTGGGCCGGTCCGGTCAGGCGTTGCGGCGCTTGAGGAGGACCGCTGCCACCCCGAGCAGCACGACCACCCAGGCGGCCAGGACCGCGAAGCCCTCCCACGGGGTGAGGACCGCGCCGGTGGCGCTCTGTGCCATCAGGTCGATCTGTGCCTGCGGCATCATCAGCTGGCTGCCCGCCGTGGACGGCAGGAACGGGCTGATCTTCTCGAAGAACGTCAGCGGGATGAGCAGGAAGACGTTCTCCACGACCAGCAGGAGGCCGAGCACCGCGGCCAGGGCCGCTGCGGAGTGCCGCAGCAGTGCACCGAACGCGAACGCGAGCAGGGCGATGGCGGTCAGGTACAGCGCCGTGCCGAGCAGGATCCGGATCTGCTCCGGGTCGCCCAGGTCGGTCGCCAGGTCGATCGGGTCGAGCATCGCCCGGGTCGCCACGTACGAGAGCCCGATCGCGATGCTGCTCACGACGAACGAGGTGACGCCGAGCACGAGGGCCTTGGCCCACAGTGCGGGCAGCCGGGTCGGCACGGCCGCGAGCGTCGAGCGGATCATGCCGGTCGAGTACTCGCCACTGATCACCAGGACGCCGAGAACTGCCAGCGTGAGCTGGCCGAAGTAGTACCCGCCGGTCACGACGTTGGCGCCGGTCAGGCCGCCGAAGTCCTCCGGGTTGCCGCCCGCGCCGGTGCTGCTGGTCACGCCCCACGCGAACAGCAGCGAGATGCCGACCATCAGCACGATGGTCGTGGCGAGCGTCCAGACCGTCGAGCGCAGCGTGCGGAACTTGATCCACTCGGAGCGCACCACGCGCGGGAAGGTGAGGTGGATGCGGCCGGTCGAGGCCGTGCCCAGGGGCGTGTCCGTGGCGGAGGTGAGGGTCTCGGTGCTCATCGGTGTGCGCCTTCCTGGGTGGCGGGCGCGGTGTGCGCGCCGGCGTGGTCGGTGTGCGGGCCGGGCTCGCCGGAGTGGTACTCGACCGAGTCCTGCGTCAGGGACATGTACGCGTCCTCGAGGGAGCCGTTCACCGGGGTGAGCTCGTGCAGCACGAGCTGTGCGGCCGCAGCGGCCTCGCCGATCGCCTCGGCCGTGCTGCCGGTGATCTCGACGGCCTGCGGGGCGGTGGACGTGAACGACACGCCGGGGCCTGCGAGCAGCTCGACCAGCCGGGAGGCCTGCGGGCTGCGCACGCGCACCGTGGTGCCGGCTGCGCGGGCGACGATGTCGGCCGTCGTGGCGTCGGCCAGCACGCGGCCGCGCCCGACGACGATGATGTGGTCGGCCGTGAGGGCCATCTCGCTCATGAGGTGCGAGGACAGGAACACGGTGCGGCCCTCGCTCGCGAGGTAGCGCACCAGGTTGCGGACCCAGACGACGCCCTCGGGGTCGAGACCGTTCACCGGCTCGTCGAGGATCAGGGTGCGCGGGTCGCCGAGCAGCGCCGACGCGATCCCGAGCCGCTGGCCCATGCCGAGCGAGAACCCGCCGACCCGCTTCTTGGCGACGGACTCCAGCCCGGTCATCTCGATGACCTCGCGGATGCGGGTCTTGCCGATGCCGTGGGTGGCGCCCATCGCGAGCAGGTGGTTGTACGCGCTGCGGCCGGTGTGGATGGCCTTGGCGTCGAGCAGGGCGCCGACCTGGCGCAGCGGGTCGCGGTGCTGGGCGTACGGGCGGCCGTTGACGGTCACCGTGCCGTGCGTGGGGCGGTCCAGACCGACGATCATCCGCATCGTGGTGGACTTCCCGGCGCCGTTCGGGCCGAGGAAGCCGGTGACTTTGCCCGGGTGGACGGTGAACGAGACGTCGTCCACCGCCGTCTTGCTTCCGTATCGCTTGGTCAGGCCGTGGGCCTCGATCATGGTGAGGAGTCCTTCGGATTCGGGAGTGGCGCAGTCGCAACAGGCCGCCAGGAGCGACGCTACGGCGTGCGCCCACCGCGGCGAGCCCCCCGGGGGAGTGATCTGTCTGTGGACCGCCTGTACGCCGCAAGGAGGATGCGCGGGTCCTCGGGATGAGGCTGTGGATCGCCGGTGAGATCGCCGGGTCGGGAACGAGATCCGCGGACGGTGCGTTGCGTAGAGTAAGAAACGGCCAGAGGCCTTGCACCGATCCTCCGCAGCTGCGGAGCGGGCAGCGCATGACCAGGAGGAATTGATGAGCAACCCCGTCTTCGAGAACAACGCGATCTTCCGCGACCCGAAGAAGGCAGGAAAGCCGAACCAGGCCGGCCAGCAGTCCGGCACGGTGCTGCAGGGCAACGCGACCGCGACCGCCGGCTACAACGCCGCGTCGTTGGACCAGATGTACAACGCGCCGTCGGCCACCTCCGTGCAGACCGGCCGGATGACGTACGACGACGTGATCATGAAGAGCGGCTTCCTGCTCACCATCGTCGTGGCGTTCGCTGCCGTCACCTGGGTCGTGGCGCCCGAGGCGGCTCGGATGCCGCTCGCCATCGGCGGCGCGCTCATCGGCTTCGTGCTCGGCATGGTCAACTCGTTCAAGAAGAGCCCGAGCCCCGCGCTGATCATGCTGTACGGCGCGGCCGAGGGCGTCTTCCTCGGAGGGATCTCCTGGTACTTCGAGGCCCAGTGGCCCGGCATCGTGGTGCAGGCCGTCCTCGCGACCATGTCGACGTTCGCCGCCTGCCTCGTGCTGTTCCGCTCCGGCAAGGTGCGCGTCACGCCCAAGTTCACCAAGTGGCTGCTGGTCGCGATGGTCGGCTACCTCGTGTTCTCGCTGGTCAACGTGCTGCTCATGGTCTTCAACGTCGGTGGCGGGGAGTTCGGCCCGCTGCGCAGCGGCGGCCTGGGCATCGTCGTCGGGCTGTTCGCCGTCGGCCTGGCCGCAGCCATGCTGATCATGGACTTCGACTCGATCAAGCGCGGCGTCGAGCAGGGCGTGGCGGCGAAGTTCGCCTGGACCGCGGCCTTCGGCCTCATCGTCACGCTCGTGTGGATGTACCTCGAGTTCCTCCGCCTGATCGCGATCCTGCGGAACTGACCGGTTCGCACGACCCGCACCACCCGAGCGCTGACGTCCGAGAGGGCGTCGGCGCTCGGCCGTTCAGGGCGGTCCGGGGGCGCGGGCAGCCGCGCCGGTAGCATCGAGCCGCCGCACGTTCCCGTCCCGGCCGCCCCGATTCGAAAGTCCTCACGCGATGAAGTACGCCCAGCACATCACCGAGCTCGTCGGGAACACCCCCCTCGTCCGGCTCACGTCCGTGACCCGCGGGCTGTCGGCGACCGTCCTGGTGAAGGTCGAGTACCTCAACCCCGGCGGGTCGGTCAAGGACCGGATCGCGCTGAAGATGGTCGAGGCGGCCGAGGCCAGCGGCGCGCTGCTCCCGGGCGGCACCATCGTCGAGCCCACGAGCGGCAACACCGGGGTCGGGCTCGCGCTCGTGGCCCAGCGCAAGGGCTACCGGTGCGTGTTCGTGTGCCCCGACAAGGTGTCCCAGGACAAGCGTGACGTGCTCACGGCCTACGGCGCCGAGGTCCTCGTGACCCCGACCGCCGTCGCGCCGGACCACCCGGACTCGTACTACTCGGTCTCCGACCGCCTCAGCCGCGAGATCCCGGGGGCGTGGAAGCCGAACCAGTACGCGAACCCGAACGGTCCCGCGAGCCACTACGAGACCACCGGGCCCGAGATCTGGGCCGACACCGACGGGCGCATCACGCACTTCGTCGCGGGGGTCGGCACCGGCGGCACGATCACCGGTACGGGCCGGTTCCTCAAGGACGCGAGCGCCGCCCGGGCCGACGGCGGCGTCGTCGTGGTCGGCGCCGACCCCGAGGGGTCCGTGTACTCGGGCGGGGACGGACGCCCGTACCTCGTCGAGGGCGTCGGCGAGGACTTCTGGCCGACCGCCTACGACCCGACCGTGCCCGACGAGATCATCGCCGTCTCCGACGCCGACTCGTTCGCCATGACCCGCCGGCTCGCCCGGGAGGAGGGGCTGCTCGTGGGCGGCTCGTCCGGGATGGCGGTGGTCGCCGCGCTGCGGCTGGCCGCGCGGCTCGAGACAGCCCGCGCAGAGAACCCCGGCGGGCCGGCCCCGGTCGTCGTCGTCCTGCTGCCCGACGGCGGTCGCGGCTACCTGTCGAAGATCTTCAGCGACCCGTGGATGCGGTCCTACGGCTTCCTCAGCGGCGGCGAGGGGGCCAGCGTCGCGGACGTGCTCCGCACCAAGTCCGGCGACCTGCCCGAGCTGGTGCACACGCACCCGACCGAGACGGTCCGCGACGCGATCGAGATCCTGCAGAAGTACGGCGTCTCGCAGATGCCCGTCGTCAAGGCCGAGCCCCCGGTGATGCTCGGGGAGGTGGCGGGCTCGGTCAGCGAGCGCACCCTGACCGATGCGGTGTTCTCCGGGGCTGCGGCGCTGGCGGACCGGGTCGACAAGCACATGTCCGCGCCGCTGCCGCTCATCGGCACCGGTGAGAGCGTCGAGACCGCCCGCAAGGCGCTGGCCGAGTGCGACGCGCTCCTCGTGGTCGACGACGGCAACCCCGTCGGCGTCCTGACCCGCTCCGACCTGCTGGGCTACCTGACCCGCTGACCCCCAGCCCCGGGCAGGTCCCGGGGAAGATGATCGCTTCACCGACTCAAGGAGATGTACCTGTGACTGTTCAGCTGCCCGTGGCCACCGGAACGTTCGGCGACAAGCCCACGCTCACCTTCCCCGACGTCGCCGCGCCGGCCGACCTCCAGGTCGTCGTGCTCGAGCCGGGTGACGGCGAGATGGTCGTGGCCGGCGACGACCTCGTCGTGAACTACCTCGGTCAGACGTGGGGCGGGGCGATCTTCGACAACTCCTACGACCGCGGCACCCCGATCAGCTTCCCGATCGGCCTGGGCGCCGTCATCGCGGGCTGGGACGAGGGCCTCGTCGGCCGGCAGATCGGCTCCCGCCTGCTCCTGTCGATCCCGCCGCACCTCGGCTACGGCCCCCGCGGCATGCCCGCCGCCGGGATCAAGGGCACCGACACCCTCGTGTTCGTCGTCGACATCGTCGGCGTGAACTGACCTGAGATGGCGATCAGCCGAGCCGCCCTGCTCGTCATCCGGTTGCACGGGCTCGTGTTCCGGTGGACCGGCGGGCGGGTCGGCGGCCGGCTCGGGCACCTCGAGCAGGTCCTGTTCACCACCACCGGGCGCACCACCGGCCATGCGCGCACCACGCCGCTCGCGGTGACGGTGGTGGGTGACAAGCTCGTCCTGATCGCCTCGGCCGGCGGCGCGGATCGCGATCCCGGGTGGTACCGCAACCTGGTGGCCCACCCCGACGTGGTCGTCCAGCGCGGCGCCGTGCCCCGACCGATGCGTGCGCGCACCGCCGAGGGCGACGAGCGGGTCGAGCTGTGGGCCGCGGCGGTGGCGAACAACCCCGGCTACGCCGGCTACCAGACCAAGACCACCCGGCCGATCCCGGTCGTGGTCTGCGAACCGCGCGATCCCGGGCCGAAGTAGTCCTTCTGCGCTGAGGTAGTCCTTCGTGAAGGACTACCTCAGCGCGAAAGCACGATCTCACTGCTACCGCTGCCCGACGGCGGCATCCGCTGCCGTCGGCGGCGGGCTCAGCTCTTCGTGAGCCCGATCGGGCATGACACCCCGGTGCCACCCAGCCCGCAGTAGCCGTTCGGGTTCTTCGCGAGGTACTGCTGGTGGTACTCCTCGGCGTAGTAGAACGTCCCCGCCTCGGCCGCCGGGCGGATCTCGGTCGTGATCGCGCGGAAGCCCGCGCGGGTCAGCTCCACCTGGTACGCGGCGCGGGTCGCCTCGACGGCGGCCTCCTGCTCGGGCGTCACGTACAGCGCGGACCGGTACTGCGTCCCCGAGTCGTTGCCCTGCCGGAAGCCCTGCGTCGGGTCGTGCGACGTCCAGAACGCGCGGATCAGGTCCTCGTGCGAGAGCACGGCCGGGTCGTACGCGACCATCACCGCCTCGGTGTGCCCGGTCTGGCCGGTGCAGACCTCCTCGTAGGTCGGGAACGGCGTGAACCCGCCCTGGTACCCGACGGCGGTCGTCACCACGCCCGGGAGCTGCCACATCGCCTTCTCGGCGCCCCAGAAGCACCCCATCGCAAGGAACAGCTGGGCGGTCCCGGCCGGCCATGGACCCTGCAGCGACGTGCCCAGCACGGCGTGCGTCGCCGGGATCTCGTACGCGTACCCGTCCCGACCGCGCAGCGCGCGCTCGGGGGCCACCATCGTCGTCTTGAGCATCGATCCGAACATGTGCGTCACCTTCCGTCCAACACCAACGCGCCCGCTGCAGCCTCCGGCGCGTGAGCGTTCCGCTCGACCGGTGCAACGCGCGCAGACCCGACGGGTGTTCCCGTCTGCCCGTCCGCGTAGCCTGGCTCCCGTGACCACCTCGCCCCAGCACCTGCCGCCTGAGCCCGACTGGACCACCGCAGGTTTCGCGACCCGCGCGATCCACGCCGGACAGGATCCGGACGCCGCCACGGGCGCGGTGGTGACCCCGATCTTCCAGGTGTCCACGTTCAAGCAGGACGGCGTCGGGGGGCTGCGCGGCGGGTACGAGTACTCGCGCTCCGGCAACCCGACCCGGGCCGCGCTCGAGGAGGCCCTCGCGGCCGTCGAGGGTGGCGCGCACGGCTACGCGTTCGCCTCGGGTCTCGCGGCCGAGGACACCCTGCTGCGCGCGGTGCTGCGTCCCGGCGACCACGTCGTGATGGGCAACGACGCCTACGGCGGCACCTACCGCCTGATCGCGCGGGTGTTCGGGCCCTGGGGCATCGACCACACGCCCGTCGACCTCACCGACCTCGACGCGGTGCTCGCGGCCATCGAGCCCGGTCGCACGAAGGCGGTCTGGGTCGAGACGCCGACCAACCCGCTGCTCGGGGTCAGCGACATCGCGGCGATCGCCGCGATGTGCCGTGCGGCCGGCGCGCTGCTCGTCGTCGACAACACCTTCGCCACGCCCTACCTGCAGCAGCCGCTGGCGCTCGGGGCGGACGTCGTCGTGCACTCGACGACCAAGTACATCGGCGGCCACAGCGACGTCGTCGGCGGGGCCCTCGTGGTGGCCGACGGCGCGCAGCTGCCGATCGGGCTGGACGGGCCGACCGGCACGACGGCGCTCGCCGACGCGGTCGCGTTCCAGCAGAACGCCTCGGGCGCGGTCGCCGGCCCGTTCGACTCCTGGCTCACCCTGCGCGGCCTCAAGACGCTGGCGGTCCGCATGGACCGGCACTGCGCGAACGCCGCCGCGGTCGCGGCGTTCCTCGAGGGGCACGACAAGGTCACCGAGGTGATCTACCCCGGGCTCGCCTCGCACCCCGGGCACGAGGTCGCTGCGGCGCAGATGAGCGGTTTCGGCGGCATGATCTCGTTCCGCACCGGCGATGTCGAGACCTCGCTCGCGGTGTGCGCACGCACGCACGTGTTCACGCTCGCCGAGTCGCTCGGCGGCGTCGAGTCGCTGATCGAGCTCCCCGGGCAGATGACCCATGGCGCGCTGGTCGGGACCGCCCTCGAGGTGCCGGCGGACCTGATCCGGCTCTCGGTCGGGATCGAGGACGTCGCCGACCTGATCGCCGACCTGACCCAGGCCCTCGCGTGACGCCGTCGGACCCCACCTCGAACCCGACCGTGGACGCTGCCGTGCCGGTGCCGGTGCCGGAGACGAGCCCGAGCCCGAGCCCGAACCCGCTGGACGCTGCGCTCCCGAGGTCCGTGCAGCTGTCGGCGGCCTGGTCGTGGCGGCTGCTCCTGATCGCGGCGGCGACCGCGGCCGGGCTGTGGCTGCTCGCGTTCTTCAAGGTCATCGCGGTCTCGGTCACGGTCGCGCTGCTGCTCAGCGTGCTCCTGGCGCCGGTGGCGAGGTGGCTGCGCCGGCGCGTGCGGTTCTCGCGGGTCGCGGCGTCCGCCACGTCCGTGGTCGGGCTGCTCGTGGTGGTCGGCGGTCTGCTCACCCTCGCGGGCAGCTCGATCGCCAACGGCTTCGCCGACCTCGCGGACCAGGCCTCCGCCGGCATCGACACGCTGGTCAGCTGGCTGTCGACCGGGCCGCTGCAGATCAGCGCCGAACAGATCGAGGTGTACCGCGACCAGATCTCGACGTCGGTGAGCGACAACGCCTCGTCGCTGCTCTCGGGTGCGCTGTCGGTGACGACCACGCTCGGACATGTCGGTGCCGGTGCGCTCATCACCCTGTTCTGCACCCTGTTCTTCCTGATCGACGGGCGGCAGATCTGGTCGTGGCTGATCGGGCTGCTGCCGAAGTCGGCACGTGAGCGCACGCACGAGGCCGGCCGTCGGGGCCTGGTCGCGCTGGGCGCGTACACCCGCACGCAGATCCTGGTGGCGCTGGTGGACGCCGTCGGCATCGGGATCGGCGCCGCGATCCTGCAGGTCCCGCTCGCGCTGCCGCTCGCGACGCTCGTCTTCCTCGGCTCGTTCATCCCGATCGTCGGTGCGCTGGTGTCCGGCTCGGTTGCGGTCCTGGTCGCCCTGGTGGCGCACGGTCCGGTGATCGCGCTCGCCATGTTCGCCGTCGTGCTGCTGGTGCAGCAGATCGAGGGGCACCTGCTGCAGCCCCTGCTGATGGGGCACGCGGTCTCGTTGCACCCGGTCGCGGTGCTGCTCGCCGTCGCCGCGGGCACCCTGGCGGCGGGCATCGTCGGCGCGCTGTTCGCCGTGCCGATCGCGGCGGTGGTCAACACGGTGCTCCTGTACCTCAACGGGCACGACAAGTACCCCGAGCTCGGGACCGACCCGTTCGTCCCGACCCGGTCCGTGGCGTGACCGCGCACGGCGAGCCGGCTCAGGTGGCCCTCGCAGCATCGCCCGACGCCCCGGGGGTCACCCTGGCCGACATCCAGGCCGCGGCTCGCCTGCTCGACGGCGTCGCGACCCGTACCCCGGTGGAGGAGAGCCGCGGGCTCTCGGCCCTGGCCGGCACCCGGGTCGTGTTCAAGTGCGAGAACCTCCAACGCGCGGGCTCGTTCAAGATCCGCGGCGCCTACGTGCGGATGGCGCGACTGTCCGCGGCCGAGCAGGCCCGTGGAGTGGTGGCGGCCAGCGCCGGCAACCACGCGCAGGGCGTGGCGCTCGCGGCCCAGCTGCTCGGGATCGACGCCGTCGTGTACATGCCGACCGACGCCGCGCTGCCGAAGATCGCCGCCACCCGGGACTACGGTGCCGAGGTCCGCCTCGTGGGTACCTCGGTCGACGAGGCCCTCGTCGCCGCGCGCGCCGACGCGGAGCGGACCGGCGCGGTGCTGATCCACCCGTTCGACCACGTCGACATCGTCGCGGGCCAGGGAACCGTCGGTCTCGAGATCCTCGAGCAGGTCCCCGACGTCAAGACGATCCTCGTGCCGATCGGCGGCGGTGGCCTGGCTGCGGGCATCGCGACCGCGGTCCGCGCCCTGCGGCCCGACGTGCGCGTCGTCGGCGTGCAGGCGGCCAACGCGGCGTCGTACCCGGACTCGCTGGCGGCCGGTCACCCGGTCACCGCGGCCCGGCTCGCGACGATGGCGGACGGGATCGCGGTCGGCACGCCCGGCCTGGTGCCGTTCACGCTGCTGCAGCAGGCGGGCGTCGAGGTCCGGACCGTCAGCGAGGAGGGCATCTCCCGGGCGCTGCTGCTCGTGGCCGAGCGCGGCAAGCTCCTCGTCGAGCCGTCGGGTGCCGCTGCGGTCGCGGCCCTGATGGCCGATCCGGGCGAGTTCGAGGGGCCCGCGGTCGCGGTCCTGTCCGGCGGGAACATCGACCCGCTCGTGCTGCTGCGCGTGCTGCGCCACGGGCTCGCGTCGGCGGGGCGCTACCTGCAGTTCCGGGTGCGGATCGACGATCGGCCCGGATCGCTCGCCGCTCTGCTCGCGCAGCTGGCCGCCAGCGGGGGCAACGTCATGCACATCGGGCACGTGCGCACGCGTGGGGACCTCGCGATCGCCGAGGTCGAGATCGACGTCCAGCTCGAGACCAAGGGCCCGGACCACTGCGCCCAGGTGCTCGACCAGCTCAGCGCGGCCGGCTTCCGCATCGTCCCCGGCTGACCGCCCGCCGCCCAGACAGCGACGAACCGGGAGGAGTGGCTGCCTGACCGAGGGTCAGGGCGACCACTTCTCCCGGTTCGTCGACTTCGCTGTCGGTCGACCTCGCCGGCCGCCCGCCTCGCGACGTGCCTGAGGCTGGGCGGGTGGGGTCAGGGCTGGAAGGGCTTGGCGGCCAGGATCTCGACCTGGACCTGCTTGCCGTTCGGCGTCTCGTAGCTCACCTTGTCGCCGACCTTGCTCCCGCTGATCGCGGCGCCGAGCGGGGACGTCGGGGAGTACACGTCGATCTGCGTCGACCCGGCGATCTCGCGCGAGCCGAGCAGGAACGTCATCTCGTCGCCCGCCACCACGGCGGTGACGACCATGCCCTGCTCGACGACGCCGTCGTCGGGCGGGGTGCCGATCTCGACGTGGCGCAGCTTCGCGGTGAGCTCGCGGATGCGGGCCTCCATCTTGGCCTGCTCCTCGCGGGCGGCGTGGTAGCCGCCGTTCTCCTTGAGGTCACCCTCGTCGCGGGCCGAGGCAATCTTCCCGGTGATGTCGGTGCGGCCCGGCCCGGACAGCTGGTCGAGCTCGGCCTTGAGCCGGTCGTAGGCCTCCTGGGTCAGCCATGTGACGGCGGCAGTCTCGGTCACGATCGCTCCTTCCTTGCTTCAATAGCGCGCATCTGTCGGCACGGGACGCACCCGTGGAATTGGATACGCCAGTGACCACGCTTGGACTCTCCCGACTGCGTCGACCTAAGGCCACGCCGAGCCGGGGGCAGCGTGTGAATCGCTCAGTCTAGCAACCGGATGCCTTTCGGCGCTGGTCAGCGCCTCCGAACGGCCCATCAGTCGGCGTCGGCGACGATCGCGCACGTCTCGACGAGGCCGGTCACCGCGAGCTCCTGGGTGGCCACCGGGACGGTCTCGCGGTGGATGCGGGTCGTTCCCGGGCCGACCGTGACCCGGGCCAGCCCGACCTCGGCGAAGCCCTGGTTGAGCGCGTGCACCGTGCACTCGGCGGTCGCCGCCGGGTCCTTGATCACGTCGAAGGTCACATCGATCCGCTCCGGCCCCTCGACCGAGAAGCCGACGTCCTTCCACTGCACCGGGTCCTGGAGCACCCCGATCCCGATCCAGATCCCCAGCGCCGTCGCCACGGCGCCGCCGACCGCGAGGCCGACGACGATCGAGCGCTTGCGGCGCGCCGTCGGTTCCGGCCCGTACCGCCGCGCGGGGAGGTGCTGGGTGGTCGACTCGCTCATGGGTGTCCTTCCGTCAGGCGGCGCGCGCACGACGATCTGGCGCGTCGGGTCGCTGGGGTGCGAGAACGTCGCCGGGGTGCGAGAACATTGTCTCTCGACCCGGCACCGAAAGATGTGGCGACTGACGCAGGAGGATCTCGGTGGCAACAGATCGACTTCGACTCATGGCGGTACATGCCCATCCCGACGACGAGTCGAGCAAGGGGGCGGCGACCACCGCCCGCTATGTCGCCGAGGGCGTCGACGTGCTCGTGGCGACCTGCACGGGCGGCGAGCGCGGCGACCTGCTCAACCCGTCCTACCCGCCGGTCGAGGGCGGGATCGAGGCGATGCGCGAGATCCGGCGCGCCGAGATGGCGAGCGCCGCCCGGGCCCTGGGGGTGCGCCAGCGCTGGCTCGGCTTCGTGGACTCGGGGCTGCCCGAGGGGGACCCGCTGCCGCCGCTCCCCGAAGGGTGCTTCGCAATGACCCCGCTCGAGGAGGCCGCCGCCCCGCTCGTGCAGCTCATCCGCGAGTTCCGCCCGCACGTGGTGACGACCTACGACCCGAGCGGGGGCTACCCGCACCCGGACCACATCATGTGCCACCGGGTCTCGGTCGAGGCGTTCGAGACCGCGGGCGACCCCGAGCGCTACCGCGGGCTGGGCGAGCCGTGGCAGCCGCTCAAGCTCTACTTCAACCACGGCTTCTCCATGGTGCGGATGCGCGCCATGCACGAGGCACTGGTCGCGGCCGACCGGGAGTCGCCGTTCGGTGAGTGGATCGAGTCCCGGCAGGCGCGCGAGATCCCCGAACGCTCGGTGACCACGCGGATCGCGTGCGCCGACTGGTTCCCCGCGCGGGACGACGCGTTGCGCGCCCATGCGACCCAGATCGACCCGGACGGCTTCTTCTTCGCGATCCCCCGCGCGATCGAGGCCGAGACCTGGCCGTTCGAGGACTTCGAGCTGGCCGTGTCCCACGTGCCCACCACCTTGCCGGAGGACGACCTGTTCGCCGGAATCCGTCCGGAAGGCTCGTGATGACCACCGTCCCGTTCGACCGTCCCGCGCTGGACCTCTCGGGGTGGGACTCCGGGCCGCTCTCGGGGGCCCTGTCCACGTCGACGAGCGCCGCGACGCCGTCCCCGAGCCCCGGCCGGACCGGCGATCTCGAGCCCGGCGACGTCTCGCCCGGACTGATCGGCTTCCTGCCGGTGTTCCTCATCGCCCTGGCCTGCATCGGCCTGTTCCTGTCGCTGACGTCCAAGCTGCGCAAGGTCAACCGCAAGCAGGCCCAGATCGATGCCGAGGAAGCCGCCGCGGCGAGCGCGGCCACGACGGCGCCGGGGGTGGTGCGCGACGACGACGCCTCGGACGGCGCCGATCGATGACCGGGTCGCTGCCCGGAGCTGACCGTCCCGGTGTCCTGCCGTTGCCCGCCCGGCCGCTGCGGCCCGCCGTCCGGGTGACGCTCGGGCAGGTCGCGGTCGGGGCCGACCATGCGGCGAACCTGCGTCAGGCCGTCGCTGCCGTGGACGCCGCCGCCGCCGCCGGCTCCGACCTGCTGGTCCTGCCCGAGTACGCCTCCGGCCTCGACCCGCGCGGCCCCGGGGCGCAGGATGCCGAACCGCTGTCCGGCCCGTTCGTCCAGGCGCTGCGCGACCGGGCCGCGGCCACCGGCGTGGCCGTGATCGCGGGTACCACCCTGCCCGGCGCGAGCGCGGACCGGGCCGTCAACGCGGTCGTGGCGGTCGACGGGACCGGGTCGCTCGTCGGGGTGTACCGCAAGGTCCACCTCTACGACGCGTTCGGTCAGCGCGAGTCCGACCGCCTCGAACCGGGGTCGCCGGACACCCCGCCCGTCGTGCTCGACGTCGCGGGCCTGAGCTTCGGGATCATGACCTGCTATGACCTGCGCTTCCCCGAGATGGCCCGGCGCCTGGTGGACGCCGGCGCGCAGGTGCTCGTGGTGCCCGCGGCCTGGGCCGCCGGACCGCGCAAGCCGGAGCACTGGCGGGCCCTGGCCGTGGCCCGGGCGATCGAGAACACGTCCGTGGTGGTCGCCGTCGGGCAGGCGGGGCGAGGGGTGATCGGCCGCTCGCTCGTGGTCGGACCGGACGGCGACGTCCGGCTCGAGCTCGGGGCGGTGCCGGGGGCGGGGACGACCGACCTCGACCCGATCGCCCTGGCTGCCGTGCGCGAACGGAACCCGTCGCTGGCGAACCGGCGCTACGCCGTCGTGCCCCGCGAGGCCTAGGCCGAGCCGTACGACGCGATCGACACGGCCACGTAGTTGCAGGTGAAACCGACCACGGTGAGCGCGTGGAACACCTCGTGGAACCCGAACCACCGCGGGCTCGGGTTGGGGCGCTTGAGCGCGTAGACGACGGCGCCGGCGATGTACGCGGCGCCGCCGGCGACGATGAGCCAGACGATCGCCGGCCCGCCCTCGCGCCAGAAGTCGGGGAGGAAGAACAGGTTCACGAGCCCGAGCGCGACGTACACCGGCGTGTAGACCCAGCGCGGCGCACCGAGCCAGATCACCCGGCCGAGCAGCCCGAGCACGGCACCGGTCCAGATGACCCAGAGCATCACCTGCGCGGTGGCGGGCGGCAGCAGGATGACGGCGAGCGGCGTGCCGGTCCCCGCGATGATGAGGAAGATGTTCGAGTGGTCCATGCGCCGCAGCACAGCGGTGACGCGCGGGGACCAGGTGCCCAGGTGGTACACGGCGCTCACCCCGAACAGGAGCACCGACGAGGCCGCGAACACCGCGGTGGAGATCTTGGCGGGCGCGGTGGGGGACAGCACGACGAGCACGATCCCGGCCGCCACGACCAGCGGGAACATCCCCGCATGGATCCAGCCGCGCAGCCGCGGCTTGACGGCGTCGGCCATCTGGGTGGCGCCGCTGCGCAGCGCGTCCCCGACGGTTGCGCCCTCGCCTGCGGTTCGACTGCGTGCCATCTTCGATCGGCTCCTTCGGTCTGCGGGTCCTGCAAGCATCCTCGCGGATCTCTCCCTTACGCCTTCGTAGGTTACTGCACCGTAGGTACGTGTCCGGGAGGACCGACACGGCCGCCGCGGCGCTCGGCTGGTCCTTGGTCTCCGGTGGCCGGCACGCGCGGTCGGGACGCGCCCGGGCACCGCTCGGCGCGGACCGGGGAGCGAGGCGGGGGCCCCGGTGCGCGGTAGCGTGACCTCACACGTTTCCCCCCGCCGGAAGGTCCCTCGCGTGCGCCTGCCCCATCCGCTCTACGGGTTGTACGAGCGACGTCTGGCGGCCTCGCTACCGAAGGACGCGATCCCGCGGCACGTCGGGGTCATCCTGGACGGGAACCGGCGCTGGGCGAAGTCCTTCGGGGAGCCGGCCTCGACCGGCCACAAGCGCGGCGCCGACAAGATCACCGAGCTGCTCGCCTGGTCCGAGGAGGTCGGGGTCGAGGTCGTCACGCTGTGGATGCTCTCGACCGACAACCTCGGACGCAACCCGGACGAGCTCGCCGAGCTCGTGGAGATCATCACCGACGCGGTGTGCCACCTCGCCGACACCGGTCGCTGGCGGATCCAGGTCATGGGCGACCTCGAGCTCCTCCCGGCGAACGCGGCCGGGGCGCTGCGGGCCGCCGAGGAGCGCACCCGCGACGTCCAGGGCCTGCACGTGAACGTCGCCATCGGCTACGGCGGCCGGCACGAGATCGCCGAGGCCTTCCGGTCGCTGCTGCGCGAGCACGTCGCGCAGGGCAACTCGCTCGAGGCCCTCGCCGAGTCGTTCGACGTCGACCAGATCGCGGACCACCTCTACACCAAGGGGCAGCCGGATCCCGAGCTCGTCATCCGCACCTCCGGGGAGCAGCGCCTGGGCGGGTTCCTGCTCTGGCAGAGCGCGCACTCGGAGTTCTACTTCTGCGAGGCCTACTGGCCGGACTTCCGGCGGGTCGACTTCCTGCGCGCCCTGCGGGCGTTCGCTGCCCGGGAGCGACGGCTCGGGCGCTGAGCGCGCACCCCGTTCCCGGCGGTGCGCGCGCCCCAGGTGACCGCCCGGGTGGGTCCGGATGAACATCGTGTTTCGCCCTGGCGTGTCGCTGTCGGCGGCTGCGCCCCCGGCGTAACCTCCCGCGGTAACGGACGGCACCTGTCGTCCCGCGGGAGGTCAGCCCATGGAGCACGTGCTCCCGGGGGAGGGCCGGTTCCGGCTCTCACGGCCGACCGACCCCCACCCAGTCACCGACGATCGGCGCAGCGCCGGTCGGAGGTAGCGAGAACGGCGCGCAGGCGCCGGAGGGAGCCCGTCGTGGTCACTGACGCATCGAGCCAGGACACCACCCGCACCGCGGACGCAGCGAGCAGCGACGCCGACGGTCTCGCCGGCCGCAGGACGTACGTCCTCGACACCTCCGTTCTCCTGTCCGACCCGCGTGCGATCCTGCGTTTCAAGGAGCACGACGTCGTCCTGCCCGTCGTGGTGATCACGGAGCTGGAGGCGAAGCGGCACCACGCCGAGCTGGGGTACTTCGCCCGGTCGGCGCTGCGGCTGCTCGACGACCTGCGCATCGAGTACGGCCGACTGGACGAGCCCCTGCCCATCGGGGACGAGGGTGGCACCCTGCACGTGGAGCTGAACCACACGAGCGCCGACCAGCTGCCCGTCGGCTTCCGGCTCGGCGAGAACGACAACCGGATCCTCGCCGTCGCGAAGAACCTCGCCCTCGAGGGGCGGGACGTGACGCTCGTGTCGAAGGACCTGCCCATGCGGGTCAAGGCGTCCGCCGTCGGGCTGCGCGCCGAGGAGTACCGGGCCGAGCTCGCGGTGGACTCCGGGTGGACCGGGATGGACGCGCTCGACATCTCCGAGGCCCAGATGGCCACCGCCTGGGAGCACGAGTCCATCGATCTCGCGGAGGTCGAGGGGGCCTCGGCCCGCGGGCTGCTGTGCCACACGGGACTCGTGCTGCACTCGCCGCGCGGGTCCGCCCTCGGGCGGGTCACGGCCGACAAGCACGTACAGCTCGTCCGCGGCGACCAGGACGTGTTCGGCCTGCACGGGCGCAGCGCCGAGCAGCGGGTCGCGATCGACCTGCTGCTCGACCCGGAGATCGGCATCGTCTCGCTCGGCGGCCGGGCCGGGACCGGCAAGTCCGCGCTCGCTCTGTGCGCCGGCCTGGAGGCGGTGCTCGAGCGGCGGCAGCACCGCAAGGTGATGGTCTTCCGCCCGCTGTACGCCGTCGGCGGCCAGGACCTCGGATACCTGCCGGGCGACGCCTCGGACAAGATGGGGCCGTGGGCGCAGGCCGTCTTCGACACCCTCGAGGCCGTCGTCTCCAAGGAGGTCGTCGAGGAGATCATGGACCGCGAGCTGCTCGAGGTGCTGCCCCTGACCCACATCCGGGGACGGTCGCTGCACGACGCCTACGTGATCGTCGACGAGGCGCAGTCCCTCGAGCGGAACGTGCTGCTCACGGTGCTCTCCCGGATCGGGCAGAGCTCGCGCGTGGTGCTCACCCACGACGTCGCCCAGCGCGACAACCTGCGCGTCGGGCGGCACGACGGCGTCGCGGCCGTGATCGAGGCGCTCAAGGGTCACCCCCTGTTCGCCCACGTCACCCTGACCCGATCGGAGCGCTCCCCGGTGGCCGCCCTGGTCACGGAGATGCTCGAGGGCATCGAAGTCTGACGTCCCCGACGCAGGCTAGGAGGCGGGTGCGGTTGCCGACCGGCGTCGGTCGAGCGGCAGCACGAGCGGCGCACCGGTCACGGGGTCCTCGATCACTCGGCAGGCGAGGCCGAACACCGACGCGACCATCGCTTCGGTCACGACGTCGTGGGGGGGCCCTTCGGCGACCACGCGCCCGTCGCGCATCGCGATGAGGTGCGTCGCATAGCGCGCCGCGTGGTTCAGGTCGTGCAGCACCGCGACGAGCGTGCGTCCGTGCGCCTCGTGCAGGTCGCGACACAGGTCGAGCACGTCGATCTGGTGGGCGATGTCAAGGAACGTCGTCGGCTCGTCGAGCAGCAGCAGCGGCGTGTCCTGGGCGAGGACCATCGCGAGCCAGACGCGCTGGCGCTGGCCGCCCGACAGCTCGTCGACCAACCGTTCTGCGAGGTCGTCGATGCCGGTCGCATGCATCGCTCGGTTCACGGCGGCCTCGTCGTGGACCGACCACTGCCGCAGGAGCCGCTGGTGCGGGAACCGCGGGCCACGAGATCGACGACCGCGATCCCGTCGGGCGCGAGGGGGGCCTGCGGAAGAAGTCCCAAGCGGTGTGAGGTCTCCTTCGCGGGGCGTGAGGCGATCGGTGCGTCGTCGAGGAAGACCTCTCCCGCGCGCGGCCGGAGCAGCCGGGCGAGCGCGCGCAGGGCAGTGGACTTGCCGCAGGCGTTGGGGCCGACGACGACCGTGAACGACCCGTCGGGGATCCGCAGGTCGAGGTGCTCGCAGACGACGCGATCGTCGTAGGCGAGCGTGAGGTCGTCGCCGTGCAGCCGTGAGGTACCGATGGTGCTCACACCTTTCCGCTGCGGCCGAGAAGCCACAGGAGGTAGATACCGCCGAGCAGTCCGGTGGTCAGGCCGACCGGGACGGACCAGCGGAACGGGACATGCTGCGAGAGGAGGTCGGCGCAGACCAGGAGCGTCGAGCCCATGACTGCCGCGGGAACGAGGTGTGCGCCGGTGCCGCGAGTCAGCCGGCGCACGAGCTGAGGTGCGGCGAGCGCGACGAAGGAGATCGGGCCTGCGGCGGCGGTCGCGACCGCGGTCAGCACGACGCCGACGACGACGAGGAACAGGCGCTCACGCTCGACGCGCAGGCCGAGCTGGGTTGCGGTGTCGTCGCCCATCTCCATGAGGTCGAGCCGGCGACCGGCGGCAGCGGCGATCGGGCCGACGACCGTGAGCACGGCGAGCACGGGGACCGCCTGCTCCCAGCGTCGCGCCGTGAGGCTGCCTTGGAGCCACAGCTGGGCCTCGAGCGCGTGGTCGAGGTCGCTTCGGGTGAGCAGGAGGGAATTGACGGCGGACAGCAGCGCACCGACGCCGATGCCGACGAGGACGAGCCGGTATCCGCCGCTGGTGCGACGCCGCATCGACAGCGTGTAGACGCCGACCGCACAGAGCACGCCGCCGCCGACGGCCCAGATCGCGACGTCGAGCGGCCCGCCGTCGAACACGATGATCTGGAGCACGGCCCCGGTCGCAGACCCCGCGGTGAAGCCGATGATGTCGGGTGACCCCAGCGCGTTGCGCGACACCGACTGGAAGATGGCCCCGGCCATGCCGAGCGCGGCGCCGACCGCGACGCCCGTGACGAACCGGGGCAGCCGGATGCCGCGCACGACCCGTGCGGTCGTCGCGTCCTGGCTGGTCCCGAGCACCCCGCGCAGCACGTCCGACGGGCTCACCTCGACCGTGCCCTGCGTCATCGCGAGCACGCCGACGACGGCGG
Organism: Pengzhenrongella frigida; assembly: GCF_004168625.1. Lineage (GTDB taxonomy): Bacteria > Actinomycetota > Actinomycetes > Actinomycetales > Cellulomonadaceae > Pengzhenrongella > Pengzhenrongella frigida. The sequence goes on along the minus strand of NZ_SDWW01000032.1, from coordinate 18,135 downwards.
TGAGCAGGAGCAGCCCGAGGGCGACGACGACCGAGCGCGGCTGCCAGCGCAGCGACAGGGCACCTCGGCGCACGACGCGGCCCGGCAGGTGGCGACCCGGCTCGACCGTGCTGGTTGCGGCCGTGCTGGTCTCGGCCGGGCTCACAGCGCCGCGAGCCGGCGCCGTCGCACCAGCGCGATGAACAGCGGCGCACCGACGATCGCGGTGATGACGCCGGCAGGGACCTCGCTGGGCAGCGCGACGATCCGGCCGACGACGTCGGCGCCGAGCAGCACGTCCGCCCCGATGAGGGTCGAGAAGGGGATCACCCAGCGCTGGTCGGGTCCGACGAGCAGCCGGGCGACGTGCGGTGCCGCGAGCCCGATGAACGCGAGGGGGCCCGCGGCGGCCGTCGCCGAACCGGCGAGCAGCACCACGGCGACGAGCGCCAGGGTCCACGTGCGGCGTACCGCGACCCCGAGCGCGGTGCCCGCATCGGACCCCAGCGCGAGCGCGTTCAGCGACCCGGCCAGCGACTGCGCGAGGACGAGCCCGACGACGATGAGGACCCCGGCCGGGATCAGGACGTCGTACCCCCTGCCCTGCAGCGACCCGACGACCCAGAAGCGGAACACGTCGAACACGTCGGGGTAGTTGATCGTGACCGTGGAGGTGAACGCCCCGAGGACCACCGAGAGCGCTACCCCGGCGAGCACGAGGCGCACCGGGCTCGACCCGCCGCGCATCGCGCCGCCGAGCGCGAACACCAGGGCGGCGGTCGCCGCGCTGCCGAGCAGCGCGAAGACGAGGTAGGACCCGGGTCGCACGACACCGAACGCGGCGATCGCGGTCACGACGACGGCCGCCGCGCCCGCGTTGATGCCGAGCAGCCCGGGGTCGGCGAGCGGGTTGCGGGTCACGGCCTGCATGAGCGCGCCCGCGACCCCGAGCGCCGAGCCGACGAGCAGCCCGAGCAGGGTCCGAGGGATGCGCAACGTGTGGACGATGAGGTGGTCGTCATGTGACGCGTCAAAGGTGACGAGCGCATCCCACACCGACCCGATCGGCACGGACCGGGACCCGATCGCCAGGCTCAGCAGCGTGATCGCTGCGAGCGCGGCGAGCGCGCACCCGAGTCCGATCGTCCGACGACGGACGCGATCGGGCCGGCGGGGTGGAGCGGAGGTGTCCGCCCGGGTCAGGAGAACAGGCCCTCGATGACGTCGAGGACCTGCGTCGCGCTGAAGTAGTCGATGCGGAACGAGTCGTCCCCGAGCGCGTACACCTGGCCGTTGGTCACCGCGGGTGCGTTGGCGAGGACCGGGGTGGTGCGCATGGCGTCGACGTTGGTGTCCGAGCCGCTGATGATGAAGACGGTCTCCCCGGTCAGTGCGGTGACGGTGTTCTCGAGCGAGACGAACGCGAAGTCGGTGCGCGTCTGCGCGCTCGTGTCGAACGCGTCGTCGGCTCCGACGACGTCGAAGCCGAGGGAGGCGAGCAGGGTGCCGTGCGAGCCTTCGGGCTTCGCGAACGCGGTGTCGCCGCCGTCGCCGTAGTACACGACCGCGTTGACGGTGCCCTCGGGGATCGTGATCTTTCCGGCGACCTCGGCGACCCGCTGGTCGAACGTGTCGACGGTCGCCTTCGCCTGTTCCTCGAGGCCGGTCGCGGAGCCGAGCTCCAGGGCGATGTCCTGCCAGGTGCTCGCGCTGTAGTCCAGGACGATCGTCGGCGCGATCGCGCTCAGCGCGTCGTACTGGTCGGCGGTCGAGTCGGCGCCGCTCGTCGAGACGACGATGAGGTCCGGGGCCGCGGCGATGATGGCTTCCTCGTCGTGCTCGAGGTTCTGATAGAGCGGTTCGACGCCACGCTCCTGCGCGATGTCGGCCCACCAGTCGAAGAAGCCCGTGCCGTCGTTGCTGTCGGCAGGGGTCGACGCCGAGCTCCCCGTGACCGGTGCATCGATCGACAGCAGCACGCCGGTCAGGGTGAGCGACGTCGAGACGATCGATGTCGGCGCTGTCTCGATGACGGTCTCACCGAGTGCATGCGTGACGGTGCGGGGCCAGGCGGCGTCCGCGATGGCGGACGACGCGGCGGTATCGGCGGTCGCGTCGGCCTCGGCCGGGCCGGGGCTGGAGCATGCGGCCGAGCCGAGCGCGACGAGGGCGGTGAGGGCGACCACACCGAGGCTGCGGGACGTGCGAGACATGGCAATGTCCTCATTCTGAAAGGGTCGGCAGGCGAAGGAAGGTAAGGCTAACCTATCTTTATGCACCTTCGTCGTTGTGTGATCCGCCCATGAGCCGGCTCGATCTGCCCGTCGGGATCGGTCGGGTCCCGCTTGCTTCCCCCGCGCTCGACCTCATGCGTGCCGAGGAGGTCGGCTCGTCGGGCTGGTGGCAGTGGATCGCCGCGACCGGGACGCCGCTCCACCTGCCGGGAGCGGTCGACGGCACCGAGGTCCTGGTGTTCCTGTACCGCGACGGACAGGCGGGCGGCGCCTATGTCGACCTCATCGGGCTCACGGACCGCGAGGATCTGAGCACAGGCGCGATGGATCGGGTCGCGGGGACCGATGTCTGGTGCGCGGCGTTCGGCGTCCCGAGCGACTTCGTCGGTTCGTACAGCCTGATCTCGCACGACGCACCGCTCGTCTCCCCCGGCCCCCGGGACACCGATGAGGCGCGGGCCTGGTGGGTCTCGGTGCTCGCGACGGCTCGTCCCGATCCGCTCGGAACCGGTGCCGCGTTCGCGGGCCTGCGCGACGGACGCCGGTCGATCGCGAGCGCGAGCGCGAGCGCGGGCGCGGGCGCGGCCGCTCCGCGCGCTCGGTGCTCATCGACCGCACCGATGCGCGGCGAGCTGGTCGCGACGACCTGGCGGCGGCCCGACGTGGACCGTGACCAACGGGTGTGGGTCTATGTGCCGACGGCCCGTCCCGGCGAGGTCGTCGCGCTCGCTGTCGTGTTCGACGGCCAGGTGTGGTCCGCAGGCGTCCCGCTCCTGCCCGTCCTCGACGAGCTCATCGACGACGGTGCGCTCCCGGCGACCGCCGCCGTGCTCCTCGACTCCGGCACGCCCGACGAGCGTCGGGACGACCTCACCTGCCGAGGCACGTTCATCGACGCGATCGCCGACGACCTGATCCCCGGGCTGGTGAGCTCGGTCCTGAGCGCGCGGGGGCTCGTTGCGACCCGAGATCCGGGGGCCACGGTCGTGGGGGGTCAGTCCTACGGCGGGCTCGCGGCGTTCTACGCCCCGATCCACCGCCCGGACCGGTTCGGTGCGTCGCTGAGCCAGTCGGGGTCGTTCTGGTGGCCCGACCTGCAGGACACGTCGACCCGGCGGGTCGCGACCTGGCTGCGGACCGCCCCTCCGCGCACCGCGCGCGCCGTCATCCAGGTCGGCCTGTTCGAGGGCGACCTCACCGAGGCGAACCGTGAGGTCGCCGCGCTCGTGACGGACCGGGGCGAGTGGCTGCGGTTCACGGAGGTCCCCGGTGGTCACGACTGGGCCTGGTGGGGCGTGCGGTTCGGCGCCGGGCTCGTCGAGCTGCTCGGGGACCGAGGGGTCGTCAGGGGCGCGTCGGCGGGCGGGTCATCGACATGACGTCCAGGGCCGTGTCCAGGTCCGCCTCGCTGAGCTCGCCGCGCTCGACGAAGCCCAGCGCGGTCACGGCCTCGCGCACCGTGACCCCGTGCGCGACGGCGTGCTTGGCCACCTTGGCGGCGGACTCGTAGCCGATCACCCGGTTGAGCGGGGTGACGATCGCCGGCGACGACTCCGCGAGGGCGCGGGCCCGCGCGACGTTCGCCTGGATCCCGGTCACGGTCTTGTCGGCGAGCAGGGTCGAGGCGTTCGAGAGCAGCCGGATCGACTCGAGCACGCCGAGGGCGATCACCGGGATCTGGACGTTGAGCTCGAACGAGCCGCTCGCGCCGGCCCAGGCGACCGTGGCGTCGTTGCCGATCACGCGCGCGGCGACCATGAGCACCGCCTCGGGGATCACCGGGTTCACCTTGCCGGGCATGATCGACGAGCCGGGCTGCAGGTCGGGGATCGCGATCTCGCCGAGCCCGGTGTTGGGGCCCGAGCCCATCCAGCGCAGGTCGTTGCAGATCTTGGTCAGGCTCACCGCGACGCCGCGCAGCGCCCCCGAGAGCTCGACCAGCCCGTCGCGGCCGCCCTGGGCCTCGAAGTGGTCGCGCGCCTCGGTCAGCGGCAGCCCGGTGTCCTCGACCAGCAGGGCGATGACCCGCTGCGGGAAGCCCGCGGGGGTGTTGATGCCGGTGCCGACCGCGGTCCCGCCCAGCGGGACCTCGGCGGCCCGGGGGAGGGCGGACTGCACGCGCTCGATCCCGTACCGGATCGCGGCGGCGTACCCGCCGAACTCCTGCCCGAGCGTGACCGGCGTCGCGTCCATGAGGTGCGTGCGGCCGGACTTGACCACGTCCGCGAACTCGATCGCCTTGCCCTCGAGGGCTCCCGCCAGGTGGGTCAGCGCGGGGATCAGACCGTGCACGACGCCGGCCGTCGCGGCGACGTGCACGGACGTCGGGAACACGTCGTTGGACGACTGCGACGCGTTCACGTGGTCGTTGGGGTGCACGTCGCGACCGAGGTGGCGGGTGGCGAGCGTCGCGATGACCTCGTTGGCGTTCATGTTCGAGCTCGTGCCCGAGCCCGTCTGGAAGATGTCGATCGGGAAGTGCGCGTCGTGCGCGCCACCCGCGACCTCGTCGGCGGCCAGCACGATCGCGGCGGCGAGATCGGCGTCGAGCACCCCGAGCTCGGCGTTCGCCCGGGCGGCGGCCTTCTTGATGCGGGCGAGCGCCTCGATGTGGCTGCGCTCGAGCCCGGTGCCGGAGATCGGGAAGTTCTCGACGGCGCGCTGGGTCTGGGCACGGTAGAGCGCGTCGGCGGGCACCCGCACCTCGCCCATGGTGTCGCGCTCGACGCGGAAGGCGGGCTCGGTGGCGGCGGTCGGGGTGACGGCGTTGTCGGTCATGGGGTCATCGTGCCGTACCCCGCGCGGGTGGGGCGGCCAACCGGGCGCCGGTACGACGCCGCGCGCGTCACACGCCGATGTCGCCGACCGACTCGATCAGCGAGACCCGGCCATCGGCCAGCGTGTACTCGACGCCCACGATCGCGCACCGCCCGGCCGCGATCGCCTCGGACAGCCCGGCGGAGTAGCTCTGCAGCATCTGGACGGTGTGGCGGGTGTGCTCGCGGCCGAGCGTCTCGGCATCCAGCGCACCGATGCCCCCGATCCCGCCGACCCCCAGGCCGACGATGCTCGGGATCACCCGGTCGACGATCGCGCGCACGAACCCACGCGGCAGCTCGCCCGTGGTCAGTGCCGCGGTCGCGGCGGCGACGGCACCGCAGCGGTCGTGCGCGAGGACGACGACGAGCGGGGCGTCGAGCAGGTCGACCCCGTACTCGATCGAGCCGACGACGGTCGTGTCGAGCACGTGCCCGGCCGTCCGCACGACGAAGAGGTCGCCCAGGCCCTGATCGAAGACGATCTCCGCCGCGACGCGCGAGTCCGAGCAGCCGAAGATCACCGCGAACGGCTGCTGCTCCTCGCTGAGCTCGGTGCGGCGGTCGGCGCTCTGTGACGGGTGCTCCATGGTGCCGGCGACGAAGCGGGCGTTGCCGGCACGCAGGGTCGCCCAGGCGGCGGCGGGAGTGGGTTGCGGGGCCATGCGGGCATCCTGACAGACCCCGCCGCGGGCCCCGTGTCCGTCTCAGCGGGTCCTCGCTCCGGCGGCGCCCGCCGTCGGGAGGTGCCGGCCCTGTTCGCGGGTGCGCGCTCCGGTCGACTGATACCCTAGGGGGTATGCAGATCAGACGAGGCGCAGCCGCAGTGATCGTGTCCGCCACGATGGTGATCGGAGGACTGGCGGGCTGCTCGACGGCGCCCGACGCCGTCACCGACGTCACGGTGTCCGACGCCGCGACGGTGCTCGCCGAACCCGACGTCACCGTGATCGACGTGCGGACCGCGGGCGAGTTCGCCGCCGGTCACCTCGCCGACGCGGTCAACATCGACGTCGAGGGCGGCGCGTTCGAGAGCGGGGTCGCCGACCTGCCCAAGGACGCCACCTACGTCGTGTACTGCCAGTCCGGCAACCGCTCCGGGGTCGCGACCGACACGCTCGCCGGCCTCGGCTTCACGGACGTCTACGACGTCGAGGGCGGCATCGCCGCCTGGCAGGCCGAGGGGGGCCCGGTCGTCCTGGACTAGCGCCAGACCAGCGACCAGCTCAGATCAGCTCGGCCAGCCGAGGCGGGTTGGCGCCGGCGCGCGAGACGGTGATGGCCGCGATCCGGGCGGACCGTTCGAGGATGCGCGTGAGCGTCCCGGCGTCGATCCCGCCGAGATCTCCCCGGCGCTCGGCACCGAGCAGGCCCGCCGTCCACAGCCCGTCGATCAGGCCGGACATGAACGAGTCGCCCGCCCCGACGGTGTCGGCGACGGCGACGGTCCGCGCCGGCACCTCGACGTGCACCCCGCCGGAGGTCACCGCGACCACGCCCGCACCGCCGCGGGTCACCACCACGATCCCGGGACCGGAGGTGGCCCACTTCGCGGCCACCTCGATGAGGGCCACACCGGGCTCGAGCCAGGCGAGGTCCTCATCGCTGACCTTGACGACGTCGGCGAGCTCCACCAGCCGGGCGACGAGCGGACGCATCTGCTCGGCACTCCCGAGCAGCGCGGGCCGCACGTTCGGGTCGTACGTCACGGTGGCCTGGGAGCGCGCCTGGCCGAGGAGCTGCAGCACGGCCTCGCCGCCCGGCTCGAGGGCCGCACCGATCGTGCTCGAGTGCACGACGACGACGTCGGCCGCCAGCTCGGTCCCGGCCGGGACCTGCCAGTCGAGGTCGAACGTGTACGTCGCCGCGCCGGTCTCGTCCAGGGTGGCGAGCGCGACCGACGTCGAGCCGGCGCCGTCGCTGCCGGGCAGGACGTGCACGGCGGAGTCCTCGAGGTGCCGGCGTACGAGCTCGCCGTGCGCGTCGGGTGCGAACCAGGTCAGCAGGTCGACGGGACGCCCGAGGCGGCCGAGGCCGATCGCGACGTTCGCCGGGCTCCCGCCGACATGGTTCTCGATGCTGCCGTCGAGCTGGCGCACGACGTCGACGAGGGCCTCGCCCACGACAAGCGCGCGCGGCGTCGGCTGAGCTCCGGGCGTGGCGGTCATGAGCCGGTCTCCTCGGTCGTTCCGGTGGCGGCCGTGCGGGCCGTGTCCAAGCGTTCGCGTGCGCCGTCGAGCCACTGTTGGCAGCGGGCGGCGAGCGCCTCACCGCGTTCCCACAGCACGAGGGACTCTTCGAGCGTGGCCCCGCCCGCCTCGAGGCGGGCGACGACGGAGATCAGCTCGTCCCGGGCCTGTTCATAGCTCAGGGCGGCGAGCCCGTCGTCGGGCGCGGTCGGGTCAGGTGTGGTCGTCGTCGGCACGGGCCAAGTATCACCCACCCGGGCTCAGCGGGGGGCCGCGACCGTGGCCCGGATCTCGCCCCGGGCGACGCGGATCCGCAGCGCCTCACCCGGGGCGACCTCCGCCGGGTCGCGCACGACGGCGCCGTCGGCTCGTTGCACGACGGCGTAGCCCCGGTCGAGCGTGGCGGCGGGCGACAGGGCGCGCAGCTGGGCCGCCAGCTGCTGGTTCTGACCGGTCGCCCGGGCGAGCCACGAGTCGAGCGACCGCCGCCCGGCCTCGCTCCGCTGCCGCACGTCCCGCTCGCGCGCCTCGACCATCGACTCCGGGGCCGCGAGCACGGGCCGTGACCGCGCCGCGTCCAGGCCCGCCTGCTCGCGACCGAGCAGATGCACCACGGCGGACCGGATCCGGGTCCGGGCCTGGACGAGCCGCGAGCGCTCCTCGGTGACGTCCGGCACGATCCGCTTGGCGGCGTCCGTCGGGGTCGAGGCGCGGTAGTCGGCCACGAGGTCGAGCAGCGGGGTGTCGGTCTCGTGCCCGATGGCGCTCACGAGCGGGGTGCGGCACGCGGCGGCGGCCCGGACGAGAGCCTCGTTGCTGAACGGCAGGAGGTCTTCGACGGCGCCCCCGCCGCGGGCGACGACGATCACCTCGACGCGCGGATCGGCGTCGAGCTCGGCGATCGCGGCGCTGACCTGAGGGACCGCACCGACGCCCTGCACGGCGACCTCGCGGATCTCGAACCGGACCTGGGGCCAGCGCGCCTGGGCGTTGACGACGACGTCGTGCTCCGCCTTCGACTCGCGCCCGCAGATGAGCCCGACGACGCCGGGGAGGAACGGCAGCGGGACCTTGCGTGCGACGTCGAACAGGCCCTCGGCCGCGAGCACGCGCTTGAGGTGCTCGATGCGCGCGAGCAGCTCGCCGACGCCCACGGCCCGGAGGTCGTCGGCCTGCAGCTGCAGGGTGCCGCGCTTGGTCCAGAAGGTCGGCTTCGCGTGCACGACGACGTGCGAGCCCTCCGTGAGCGGCATCGCGACCGCGTCCAGCACGCGCGCGTAGGCCGAGACGGGCAACGACATGTCGGCGTCGGTGTCGCGCAGCGTGAGGAACGCCATCCCCGCGCCGGGCCGCCGGTTGAGCTGCACGATCTGCCCCTCGACCCAGACCGGGGCCATCTTCGCGACGTAGTCGGCGATCTTCGACGACAGCAGCCGCACGGGCCAGGGGTGCTCGGGCGTGGTGTCCAGCGCGCGGGCCGGCAGCGCCGCGGGCGGAGCGGCGGGCGGTGCCGCGGGCGGCGCAGCGGACGGGGCGGCGGGTGCGGTTGGTTGCTCGGCGGTCACCCGGACCAGGGTGCCACGTAGCATGGGCAGCGTGTCCGAGCAGCGCAAGAGAGTCCTCCTGGCAGCCCCTCGCGGGTACTGCGCGGGCGTCGACCGAGCAGTGATCGCCGTAGAGAAGGCGCTCGAGCACTACGGGGCGCCCGTCTACGTCCGCAAGGAGATCGTCCACAACAAGTACGTGGTCGAGACCCTGGCCGCCCGCGGGGCGATCTTCGTGAGCGACACCGACGAGGTGCCCGAGGGTGCCCGGGTCGTGTTCTCCGCGCACGGGGTCTCCCCGGCCGTGCTCGCGGCCGCCGCCGCCCGGTCGCTGCTGACCATCGACGCCACGTGCCCGCTGGTCACGAAGGTGCACAAGGAGGCCATCCGGTTCGCGTCGGACGACTACGACATCCTGCTCATCGGGCACTCCGGGCATGAGGAGGTCGAGGGCACCCTCGGCGAGGCGCCGGAGCACATCCAGGTGGTGGAGTCCCCGGACGAGGTCGACAAGGTCACCGTCCGCGACCCGGAGAAGCTGATCTGGATCTCGCAGACCACCCTCTCGGTCGACGAGACGATGGAGACCGTGCGCCGGCTGCGCGAGCGGTTCCCGTCCCTGCAGGACCCGCCCAGCGACGACATCTGCTACGCCACCCAGAACCGGCAGGTCGCCGTCAAGAAGCTCGCGCCGGAGTGCGACGTCGTGATCACGGTCGGGTCGGCGAACTCGTCGAACTCCGTCCGGCTGGTCGAGGTCGCCCGCGACGCCGGTGCACGCGCGTCCTACCGCGTGGACACTGCCGCCGAGGTCGACCCGACCTGGCTCGACGGCGCCTCCACGGTCGGGGTGACCTCGGGGGCCTCGGTCCCCGAGATCCTCGTGCGCGACGTGCTCGCGCTGCTGGCGAGCTTCGGCTTCGAGGACGTCGAGGAGGTGCGCACCGCGACCGAGGACCTGATGTTCTCGCTGCCGAAGGAGCTGCGTTCCGACCTCAAGGCGGCCGGGACCCCCGTCCCCCCGCTGCGCCGCGGCGCGCGTCCGGAGCTCGGCGTCTCGAGGATCTAGCCCGCGCTCGTCCTAGCCCGCGCTCGTCCTAGCCCGCGCTCGCCCCTAGCCCGCGCTCGCCCCTAGCCCGCGCTCGTCGCGGCGTCGGTCCGCGGCACGTCCGCCAGCGCCACCATCTGCTCGGTGGCCGAGGCGACCAGCTCCGGCGCGCTCACGGCGCTGAGCTGCGGGTTCACCGGGGGCGGCGTCGGCAGGTCGCCGTCCACGACCTGGAGGTCCGCGAACCGCCGGGCGCTGACGAGCACCCGGGTCTCGAGCGACGACACGGTCTGGTTGTAGGCCCCGGCCGCGCCGTCGAGCGCGCGGCCCAGCTTGGCCAGGTGCCCGCCGAGGGTCGCGATCCGACCGTGCAGCTCCTTGCCGAGGGTGAGCACCTGCTGGGCGTTCGCCGCGAGCGCGTCCTGGCGCCACGCGTAGGCGACCGTCCGCAGGAGCGCGATCAGCGTCATCGGGGTCGCGACGATCACGTTGCGCTCGAACGCGTACTCGAAGATGGTGGCGTCCTGCTCGAGGGCCGCGTGGAAGAACGCCTCGGCCGGGACGAACATCACCACGAACTCGGGTGCGGGGGCGAACTGGTCCCAGTACCGCTTCGTGGCGAGGTCGTCGATGTGCTTGCGGAAGTGCCGCGCGTGGGCGGCGAGCCGCTGGGCCCGGACGGTGTCGTCCGTCGCCTGGGTCGCGTCGAGGTACCCCAGGAAGGCGACCTTCGCGTCCACCACGACGTTCTTGCCGCCCGACAGGTTGATGATCATGTCGGGTCGCAGCAGGCCGTCGTCGGTGCGGACCTGGTCCTGCTCGACGAAGTCGACGTGCTCGACCATCCCGGCCGACTCGACCACGCGGCGCAGCTGGATCTCGCCCCACCGGCCCCGCACCTGGGACGAGCGCAGGGCTGTGACGAGCTGACTGGTCTCGGTGCGCAGCAGGTCGGACGACTCGCGCATCGCCCGGACCTGCTCGCCCAGCGCGGCTGTGCCGGTCAGCCGGGCCTTCTCGGCGAGGGTCATCTCGGCCTTGACCTGGTCGAGCGTGCGCGTGAGCGGCTCGACCAGCTGCTTGACGGCTTCCTCGCGGCGCGCGAGCTCGGAGAACTGGGTCTGCTGGCTCGCCGCGAGCCGCTGGTCGGCCAGGGCGAGGAACTGCTCGTTGTTGGTCGCGAGCGCGTCCGCGGCGAGCGCCCGGAACTGCTCGGCGAGGTGCAGCTGGTCGGCCTGCAGCGAGCGCACCCGCTCCGCACCGGACGAGCGTTCGGCGTCGAGCTGGGCCTGCAGCGATGCGGTCCGGACCTGCGCGGAGCCGACCCGAGCGGCCGCGAGGGACCAGCCCGCGAGGCCGCCCAGCAGCAACGCGCCGGCGACGAGGATCAAGGCGGTCGTGAGGGTCATGTCCGTACCGTGCCACGGCCCTCCGACACACCCGCTCGCCGGTGCCTCCCCGGTCGGCCGCGATCCAGCCTTTGGGCAGGTCAGCGGCACTGGCCCGGCTACCCTGCAGCCATGACGTCCGGAACTGCCTCCGCACCATCGGCCGGCCCCACGCCGCCGTCGGCCCCTGCCCTGATCCCCCCGGCCCTCGCGGTGCGCGGGCTGTGGAAGCGGTTCGGCGACAAGATCGCGGTCAGCGACCTCGACCTCGACGTCCCGGTCGGCTCGTTCTACGGGCTGGTCGGTCCGAACGGTGCGGGCAAGACCACCACCCTGTCGATGTCGACCGGGCTGCTCCGCCCCGACTTCGGACAGGTGTGGGTGCACGGGCAGGACCTGTGGGCCGACCCGACGCAGGTCAAGATGCTGCTCGGGGTGCTTCCCGACGGCGTGCGCCTGTTCGACCGGCTCACGGGCGCGCAGCTCATCACCTATTCGGGGCTGTTGCGCGGCCTGGACCGCGACACGGTCGCGGCGCGCACCACCGATCTGCTGCAGGCGCTCGACCTCACCGGCGACGCGAACAACCTGGTGGTGGACTACTCGGCCGGGATGACCAAGAAGGTGGCCCTGGCCTGCGCCCTCGTGCACGCACCCCGGCTGCTGGTGCTCGACGAGCCGTTCGAGGCGGTCGACCCCGTCTCGGCGGCCAACATCCGGGACATCCTGGGCACCTACGTGCGCGAGGGCGGCGGGACGGTGATCGTCTCGTCGCACGTCATGGACCTGGTCCAGCGGATGTGCGACCACGTCGCGGTCATCGCCGGCGGCCGCGTGCTCGCCGCCGGGACCGTCGACGCGGTGCGCGGCGACGGGAGCCTCGAGGACAAGTTCGTGGAGCTCGTCGGCGGCCGGACGACGGGGCAGGGGCTGGCATGGTTGCGCACCTCCTGAGGCTCAAGCTGACGCTGCTGCGCAACGGCCTGCGCCGGAGCGTGTGGCAGACGATCGGGCTCGGGTTCGCCGCGCTGTACGCGTTCGGTGCCATCGGCGTGGCGATCCCCGGGCTCCTCCTGCTCGGCAGGTCCGACGCCGAGCTGATCGAGACCGTGCTCGTCCTGATGGGGTCCGTGCTCGTGCTGGCGTGGTGGATCGTGCCGCTGGTGGCGTTCGGGGTGGACGCCACGCTCGATCCGGCTCGCTTCGTCACGTTCGCCATCCCGCGCCGTGACCTCCTGACCGGTCTGGCGTTGAGCGGGGTGCTCGGGATCCCCGGCGTCACGACCGCCGTCGTCGTCCTGGCCACGGTCCTGGCGTGGTGGCGGCAGCCGGGCGTGGCCCTGGTGGCGCTGCCCTGCGCGGTGCTCAGCCTGGCGACGGCGATCGTCGGCTCGCGAGCGACCACCACCGCGCTGGCCCGGGTGGTCGGTCGGCGGCGGTACCGCGAGTTCCTCACGATCGTCCTGATCGTGCCGCTGTTCCTGCTCGGACCCCTGATGCGGGGGCTGGCCACCGGCGTCGAGCAGGGCCTCGCGTCGATGCCCGCCGCGGCCCGGGTCGTCGGGTGGACCCCCTGGGGTGCGGCCTGGGCGATCCCGGCGGACGTCGCGGCGGGGGCCTGGGGGGCCGCGGGGCTGAAGCTCCTCATCGCCGTCGCGACCCTGGCCGGGCTCGTGGTCGTCTGGGACCGGGCCCTGGGGCGTGCCCTCGTGCAGCCCGCATCGTCCGGGTCTGCCCGGCGTCCGGTGCGCGGCCGCGGCCTCGGCGCGTTCGGCCGCCTGCCCGCGACCCCGACGGGCGCGGTCGTTGCCCGCTGCCTGACCTACTGGGTGCGGGACCCCCGCTACGCGGCCGGCATCGTCGTGGTGCCCCTGCTTCCCGTCCTGCTGTACTTCTCGACCGGCGGCGGCATCAGCGACGCGATGCTGCTGACCGGGCCGATCGCCGCCTTCCTGCTCGGCTGGACCATCTCGGCCGACGTCGCCTACGACGGCACGCCGTTCTGGACACACGTGGCCGCGCCGATCAGTGGCCGCGTGGACCGCACGGGCCGGGTCCTGGCCACGGGGCTGATCGCCGTGCCGGTGACGCTCCTCCTGGTCGTCGCGTCCGTGCTGGTGACGGGGCGGGTCGATGCGCTGCCGGCCGTGCTCGGCGCGAGCGGCGGCCTGCTGCTCACGGCCCTCGGCTGCTCGAGCGTGGTCTCGGCGCGGGTCGTCTACCAGGTGCCGCTGGCCGGTCAGAACCCGTTCGCCTCCCAGCAGGGGGCGTCCATGGCCGCCGCCGCCTCCCAGCTGCTCGGGTGGAGCGCGATCCTCGGGCTGTGCTTGCCCGCGCTCGTGCTCGCGGGGTTCTCGGTGGGCACGGGATCCGTCGTCCTCGGGGTGCTCGCGCTGGTCGTGGGGATCGCGCTCGGCGGGGTGGTGCTCGCCGTCGGGATCCGGTCCGGCGGCCGCACCCTGGACCGCTCCGCCCCGGAGCTGCTCGCCCGCATGGTCTCGTACACCTGACCGGCGGACATCTGGCCTGACCCGGCGGAGGTGGGCGCCCCGTAGACTCGACGCCCGTGGCACTCACTATCGGCATCGTCGGCCTGCCCAACGTCGGCAAGTCCACCCTTTTCAACGCGCTCACCCGGGCGCAGGTTCTCGCGGCGAACTACCCGTTCGCGACGATCGAGCCCAACGTCGGCGTGGTCCCGCTCCCGGACCCGCGCCTGGCCCAGCTGGCGAAGATCTTCGGCAGCGAGCGCATCCTGCCCGCCACGGTGTCGTTCGTCGACATCGCCGGCATCGTGCGCGGCGCCAGCGAGGGGGAGGGGCTCGGCAACAAGTTCCTCGCGAACATCCGCGAGGCCGAGGCGATCTGCCAGGTCACCCGCGTGTTCTCCGACCCCGACGTGATCCACGTCGAGGGCAAGGTCTCGCCGAAGGACGACATCGAGACCATCAACACCGAGCTGATCCTCGCCGACCTGCAGACCCTCGAGAAGGCGATCCCGCGCCTCGAGAAGGAGGTCCGCGGCAAGAAGGCGCCCCAGGAGCTGCTCGACACGGCGATCGGCGCCCAGAAGCTGCTCGAGGCCGGCACGACGCTCGCCCAGGGGGCGGCCGGCGCGCGGCTCGACCCGGACCGCGTCGCCGAGCTGCAGCTCATGACCTCCAAGCCGTTCATCTACGTCTTCAACACCGACGACGCCGGGCTGGCGGACACCGCGATGCAGGACGAGCTGCGCGCGCTGGTCGCCCCGGCCGACGCGATGTTCCTCGACGCCAAGTTCGAGGCAGAGCTCGTCGAGCTCGAGCCCGACGAGGCCGCCGAGATGCTCGCCGAGAGCGGCCAGGGCGAGCCCGGCCTGGACCAGCTCGCGCGGGTCGGCTTCCACACCCTCGGCCTGCAGACCTACCTGACGGCCGGCCCGAAGGAGACCCGGGCCTGGACGATCCACCGCGGCTGGACCGCCCCGCAGGCGGCCGGCGTCATCCACACCGACTTCCAGCGCGGCTTCATCAAGGCCGAGGTCATCGGGTTCGACGACCTGCTCGAGACCGGCTCGATCGTCGCTGCCCGCGCCGCCGGCAAGGCCCGCATCGAAGGCAAGGACTACGTCATGGCCGACGGCGACGTGGTGGAGTTCCGCTTCAACGTCTAGCCGCCAAGGACTGGCCTCGAGATAGTCCTTCAGCGTTGAGATAGTCCGTTTCGAAGGACTATCTCAACCGCGATGGACTATCTCAGGGTTCGCAGCGAGCCCGGTCTGCTGCCACGAGCACCCGACGGAGGCCGGTGAAGTCGCGCAGCAGGATCCGCGCCAGCACGAAGGTCGGCAGGAGCGCCACCAGCCGGAGCCAGGCGGCGACGTCGCCGCCGTAGTCGGCATGGACGCGCGTGCCCCCGGCGTCGGGCGTGCACACGTACTCGACGCCGGAGTTCCACGGCGAGGTCGAGTGCCACACGACCCGCCGGTCGTGCTCGAGGACCTCGAGCACGTCGGTGAACCGGATCCGGAACGGCCCGATGCGGTCGACAGCGGCCCACCGGTTCCCCACCTGCAGCGGACCGCTGTCCAACGGGCGGCGGGAGTCGACCGCAGGCGCGAACTCGGGCCACCGACCCGGATCGGCGAAGTACGGGTACACGCGCGACGGCGGGTGATCGAGATGGACGTCGAGCGTCACACGTCGCCACATGAGTTCCTCCGCCTCGCCGGTCGCCGCGTCACACCATCGTGGGCACGGGACGGTCGGGATAGAGCTCCCGCATCGCGCTGTCGTACCTCCGCTTCATGAGGAGGAGGTACAGGAGCCGGATCGGGGCGGGCACGTTGGCGCGGACCCAGTCCTCTCGCTCGGCCTCGGGGACGCTCGCGATCAGCAGGCCGAGCTGCAGCGACATGACGTCCTTCCCGAGCTCCTTGCGGTGCGCCATGAGGGTGGCGCGGGTGTGCTCCTCCATGAAGTCCCACTCCTGCTGCGACATCACCTCCCCGGCGACCGGGAGGATGTCGTCCTCCTCCTGCCCGAGATGCGCCGACAGCAGGTCGCGGAGACCCTCGATGTCGGTGGCGAAGACCTCGCGAAGCCGGGGATCGGCGGTGACCACCCAGGGCGCCAGCTGCGGCTCGATCCGTGCGAGCCGCACCGCGACCTCGGCGTGCTGCGCTCGCATCTGACCGACGTGCAGGGTGCAGGCGGGTTCGCGTGCTTCCAGCCTGTCCCACAGCACCATGTCCTCGGTCTCGTGGTGCATGTGCAGGGCGAAGAAGTCGAGGTGGGCGTAGCGGCCGACGACCGCGGAGCGTGCGGTGTCGCCGGGCTCGACCTCGCGCACCAGCTCGGGGAGTTCCCGATACAGCCAGCGGAAGATCCGATGGACGAGGATCATCCCCGACGTGTCGCAGCCAGGGTGCTGCCCCGCGGGCAACGGCCCGGGGGAAGGGAGTTTCTTGGCCATCCCGTCCTCCACCCGATCATCGACATCGGCGTCGTCGCAGCGCTGGAAAAACGCTACTCCCACCCGCTGCGCGCCACATCCCCGCCGGCGGTGCTGGACGACTCCGGCGGACTGGTCGCCGGTAGACGTCGCGGCGGTGTTCGACGACGAGCACGGTGACGATGCGGTACTTGGTCTGGTCCCGGTCCGTGGGGGTCGCCGCTGAGTAGGGTCGCGGTATGAGGTCTGCGCGCCGGAGGATGGTCGACGTCGCCTTCGTGGACGATGAGACGGGTTCGCCGGCCGACGATGTGCGATCCGGCGCCGGCGCTCCGGGCTCGCTCGGACCGCCGAGCCCGCCCAGCGACCGGCGAATCGCCTGGAATCGGGGCGCGCGGCGCTGGTGGCCCGCGGCGGTCGGCTTAGCCCTCATCCTGGTCACGACGTCCGTTGTCGCCGAGCAGCGCGAGCGCGATCGCATGGCGGACCTGGCCGGAGTCCCGGGCGTCGTCACCACGCTCGGGGACACCGTCACCGAGAAGTGGCGTACGGGTGACGGGCCGTACTCGGTCCTGGGCACCAGCACCGGGCTGTTGATCGGGACGCTCGACCGGGCGGACGGGAGCGAGGCGGTCGTCGGCCTGGACGCGAACTCCGGCAACCCCATCTGGGAGGTTCCCGTCCGACCGGCCGGTGACGTCACCAACGCCACCCAGTGCACCGCCCCCACCGAGGCGACCCAAGACCCAGCGGGCGTCGACGTCGTCGTGTGCGTCTTGGCCGCGGGGACCGAGAACGAGACGGCCACCGCGGCCGGTGACCCGAGCCTGCCGGCCACGGCGAACCTGCTCGTGCTCGATGCGACCGACGGCACCGTCCTGCTGGCCGAGCCGACAGATCCGAGCACCACGGTCTCCTCCGCCGGCCCGAACCTCGTGATCGGCCAGGTTCTGTCCGACGGCCGTTACCAGGTGAGCAGACGGAGCGCCTGGGACACGCCTGCCCGGTGGACCTTCACCACCCCAGAACCGCTCGACGTCGACGAGTTCGGGCACCGCTCGGCGCAGGTCTTCGCGACCGGCGACCTCGTCCAGGTCGAGTCGTGGTCGATGAGCACCGGGGGCGGCGCCAGGTCGAGCTGGGTGCTCGCCGCCGACGGCACCGCCCTACGCTCACCGGCGGCGACCGACTCCGGCGGGTACGGCGTCGGATTCACCGTGCTGCGTCACGGCCAGCTGCTCGTGGCGTCCGGCAGCACAGCCGGCACGGCCTACGCAACCCTGACCGACCTGGCCACAGGGTCCTTGTTCCGGGTGGATGCGAGCCCGTTCGACCCCTGGCCCGACGACGGCTCGCTCGACTCCCTGATCCTGGCTCATTCGCTCACGGGTGACGATCTGCTCGCCCACGATCTTGCTGCGGAACGAACCCTGTGGACGGTCCCGAGCCCGGGCAGCTCCGGCGCCATGGTCATCGATGGTCGCGTCATCTGGGCAGAGGCCAACCGCCTCGTCTCGATCGACGGCCGCACGGGTGAGACCGTGTGGTCGACGCCGATCAACAAGCCGAGCACGGCGACCGACCAGTCACCTGCCTCGACCGACGAGTCGAGCACGTCGACCCACACCTACGTCTCGGCGTCGACCTCGA
Source organism: Pengzhenrongella frigida (assembly GCF_004168625.1). Taxonomy (GTDB): domain Bacteria; phylum Actinomycetota; class Actinomycetes; order Actinomycetales; family Cellulomonadaceae; genus Pengzhenrongella; species Pengzhenrongella frigida. Next base: position 355 of record NZ_SDWW01000032.1, on the reverse strand, counting down.
CCTTCACCGACGGTCGAGTGGTCCTGTTGGCCAGCTCCGACGCGACCCGGCCCCTGCGGCTCGCCGCCTACCGACTGGACAACGGCGTAGAGCTCTGGGAGAGCACCCTGCCGACGGGCGTGTGGCTCGACGAGGTCGCCGGCGAGCTCTATGGCCAGTCCGAGCACGGTCTCCTCGCACTGGGCTGATCGAGCGGACCGGGACGGCGGACGACCTCGCTGTCGATAGGGCCGCGCTGTCGATAGAGCGTTGCGCCGTGGCCCTGGCGCATCGAACAGGTGTAGTGTGTCGCTTAGCGTGGATATGATGAGCGTGTGGAGATACCAAAATGCGGGGATAAGCGCCACACGGGCGC
>NZ_SDWW01000031.1 GCF_004168625.1 Pengzhenrongella frigida | reverse complement strand
GGAAGCTAAGCCCCTCTGCGCCGATGGTACTGCACGGGAGACTGTGTGGGAGAGTAGGTCGCCGCCGGACAACCATTACAGAAGGAGCCACCCCAATGGGGTGGCTCTTTCTATTTCTCTTGTGCTTCATTGCGCGAGATCGTGTGGCCCGCGGGGCGCAGCAGCGCCCGGCCGGGGCCAGTGCTCCTTCGGCGCGACGGATGTGACCGGCGCCAGCAGTGAATGAGATCATGGATCGACGCAGGACGATGAGGGGAAGACACGTGAACAACGACGCCGGCAACGCGAGCGGTTCGAGAGGTTCCGACGAGCGCGGCCGAGGCGGCCCTCGCGGCGGCAGCGCATCGGGCGGAGGCAACCGCTCGTCCAGCGGCGGTGCCGGTCGGGGCGGTGCGTCCGGAGCTTCGCGTGGGGGCGATCGTCCGTACCGTCCCGCTGGTGAGCGGTCCGATCGGCCGTCGAGCGGTGCACGTCCGCCGTTCCGGTCGAGCGACGACCGCCCCGCCAAGTCGAGCCGCTGGGAGAACAAGACCGAGAGCCGCGGGTCCGAGCGTCCTGCGCGTCCGGCCGGCGACCGTCCGTACCGTCCCGCCGGCGAGCGCGGCGAACGTCCGTTCCGCCCCGCGGGCGACCGGCCGAACCGTCCGACGACGGGCTCGCGTCCGCCGTTCCGGTCGAACGACGACCGTCCGGCCCGCTCCCCGCGCTGGGAAGACCGGAGCGACAGCCGCGGATCGGACCGTCCTGCGCGTCCGGCCGGCGACCGTCCGTACCGTCCCGCCGGCGAGCGCACCGAGCGCCCGTTCCGTCCGGCCGGCGAGCGCGGCGAACGTCCGTTCCGCCCCGCGGGCGACCGGCCGAACCGTCCGACGACGGGCTCGCGTCCGCCGTTCCGGTCGAACGACGACCGTCCGGCCCGCTCCCCGCGCTGGGAAGACCGGAGCGACAGCCGCGGATCGGACCGTCCCGCGCGTCCCGCCGGCGACCGTCCGTCCCGTCCCGCCGGCGAGCGCACCGAACGTCCGACCACGGGCTCTCGTCCGCCGTACCGGTCCAACGACGACCGTCCGGCCCGGCCCACCCGCTGGGAGGATCGCACCGAGTCCCGGGGCAGCGATCGTCCGGACACGCGTGGCGGCGACCGCCCGTACCGGCCCTCGAGCGACCGGCCCGACCGGTCCTCCACCGGTGCGCGCCCGCCGTACCGGTCGAACGACGAGCGTCCGACGCGCACGCGCGACGAGCGCGACGAGCGTTTCGGCAGGTCGAGCACCGAGCGTCCGGCGTATCGTCCGCAGACCCCGGACCGGCGTGACCGCAGCGACTACCGCGGTGGTGAGTACCGGGGGAGCGACAACCGAAGTGCGTCCCGTCCGCCGCGCGCCGAGCAGGAACGTCCGGCGAGCGACCGTCCCGCGTACAACGAGCGGCCGGCCACGGATCGTCCGGCCCGTTCCTACGAGGAGCGTCCGGCCCGGTCTTCCGAGCGTCCCGCGACCTCGCGTCCGGCGCGTTCGTACGAGGAGCGCCCGGCGACCGAGCGTCCCGCCCGTTCCTACGACGACCGTCCGGCGCAGGAGCGTCCGGCGCGGTCGTACGACGATCGCCCGGAACGGTCGTCAGACGACCGCCCCTCGAGCGAGCGCCCGGCGACCGAGCGCCCGATGACGCAGCGGCCGCCGACCCAGGACCGTCGCGAGCGCACCCCCTACAGCGGTAGCAGGGACACCCGTGGCGGGGACCGCCCGCAGCGCTCCTCCGCACCCCAGCGCTCCTCCGCACCGCAGCGCCCGGAGCGCCCGGACCGCCCGGCGCGCTTTGGCGAGAGCAACGACCGGCGCGATCGCGGCGAGAGCTCCTCGCGGGGCTACTCCGCCGCACCGGCCCGTGAGCCGAACCCCGACGATCACCGCCTGTCCCGGCCCGAGACCGAGCGGTTCGTGCCGCCGGAGATCCCCGAGGATGTGCAGTACTCGGATCTCGATCGCGCGGTTCGCGCCCGGTTGCGCACGCTGAGCAAGGACAACGCCGAAGGCGTCGGACAGCACCTGATCATGGCTGGGCGCCTGCTCGACACGTTCCCGGAGCTGTCGTACGAGCACGCCCAGGCGGCTGTCCGGCGCGCCGGTCGGGTCGACGTCGTGCGGGAGGCCGCGGGACTCGCGGCCTACCGCACCGGTCGGTATGCCGAGGCGCTGCGCGAGCTGCGCACGGTCCGCCGGCTCAACGGCTCCTCGGAGCACCTGGCGATCATGGCCGACTGCGAGCGGGGCCTCGGACGGCCGGAGCGGGCGATCGCCCTGGCTGCCTCCGACGAGGCAGAGGGCCTCGAGCCCGCCGCTGCCATCGAGCTCGCCATCGTGGTCAGCGGTGCGCGCCTGGACCTCGGTGAGCCCGAGGCGGCGTACGCGGCTCTTGCCGAGAGCGCGATCGCGAAGCTCGGCGGGGCGACCGGTGTCGTGGCCGTCCGGGTCGCGCAGGCTCGTGCAGCCGCCCTCGAGGCACTCGGTCGCTCGGACGAGGCGACGGCATCGCTCGCCGGCTTCTCCGCAGCTGAGCTGGCCGAGGCCGGCGGCGCGGATGACGACGAGGACGAGGACGACGTCGTCGTGTTCGACCTCGAGTCCGAGGACGAGGACGATTCCGTGGACGAGTCGGGCGACTCGGGCGTTCCGACGGACGGCAACGCGTGAGTGGCTTGATCTCGTGTGACGTCCCGCTGGCCGAGCGCTACGACTTGGCCCTCGTCGACCTCGACGGTGTCGCCTACAAGGGACATGAGCCGATCGAGGGTGCGGCCGAGGGGCTCGCCGGTGCCAGGGCCCTCGGCATGCGCCTGGTCTTCGTCACGAACAACGCCTCGCGGGAGCCGGAGTCGGTGGCCGCGCAGCTCACCGGGCTCGGCATCCCCGCCGAGCCGGACGACGTCATGTCGGCGGCGCAGGCTGCCGCCGGGGTCCTCGCGACCCGGCTCGCGCCGGGGGCGAAGGTGCTGGTGATCGGCGGGGCCGGACTGGTCACCGCGGTACGGGCGGCCGGCTTCGTCGTGGTCACCTCGGCGGACGACGAGCCCGCGGCGGTGGCCCAGGGCTTCGCCCCGGAGCTCGGCTGGACGCAGCTCGCCGAGGCGGCCTACGCGATCGAGCGGGGCGCCTGGCACGTGGCGAGCAACCTCGACCTCAGTCTGCCGACCGCCCGGGGTTTCGCTCCGGGCAACGGGTCGCTGGTCGGTGCGGTCCAGGCCGCCACCGGCGTGGTTCCCGACAGTGCAGGCAAGCCGGCTCCCACGATGTACCGGCTGGCCGTGTCCCGGGCGGGCTCCGAGCGACCCCTGGTCGTCGGGGACCGTCTCGACACGGATCTCGCGGGGGCGCGCGCGGCGGACTACCCCGGGCTGCATGTCTTGACCGGGGTGAACTCGGGTCGCGACGCCGTGCTCGCGCACCCGCGCGAGCGCCCGGACTTCCTCGGCGCCGACCTCGGCAGCCTGCTCGTCGCCCACGTGGCGCCGACGCGGTCGGCCGACGGCTGGTGGGCCACCCGCGGCGCGGCGTCGCGGGTCGTCGACGGCCGGCTCGAGCTGCACCGCACGGCGGACGGCGACGGCGAGTGGCTCGACCTGTGCCGGACGGCCTGCGCCGCGGCGTGGGCCTGGGTCGACGAGGGGCACGAGCTGGCCAGCGACTCGGTCCCGGAGTTCACCGTGGACAACGCTTGATCGCCACACCTGCCCGGTAGCGTGGGCGGCTGCACCATCACCGATCCGAGCGCGGATCACGGACGAGGAGCATGCGTGCACGACGACGTCCAGAACGTCACCGGCGAGACGGGTGACGCCGCGGTCGACCAGGCGCTCACGCGACTCGGTGATCTCGGCGACCGTCCGGTGGCCGACCATGTTGCCGCGTTCGAGGCCGTGCACACGGCTCTGCAGGATCGCCTCGCGGACACCGAGGAATAGCGCGTGGTCGAGCGCGTACGGTTGGACAGCGCACTGGTCCGCCAGGGGCTGGCACGCTCACGTCGGCACGCCAGTGAGCTGCTCACCGCGGGCCGGGTGAGCGTCGACGGCGCGCGCACGGTCAAGAGCTCGACCCCGGTCGGGCCCGGGCAGGTCCTCACGGTCGCGGAGCGGCCCGACGCGGGCCCGGACTACGCCTCCCGGGCAGGGCACAAGCTGGCCGGCGCGCTGGACGTGCTCGGCGTCGACGGACCCCGGGTGCACGGGCGGATCTGCCTCGACGCGGGCGCCTCGACGGGCGGGTTCACCGACGTGCTGCTGCGACGAGGGGCGACCCACGTCCTCGCGGTCGACGTCGGGCATGACCAGCTGGTGCCCTGGCTGCGCGCCGACCCGCGGGTCACGGTGCGGGAGGGCGTCAACGTGCGGAACCTGCACGCCGGCGCGTTCGATCCCGCGCCGGAGCTCGTCGTCGGCGACCTCTCCTTCATCTCTCTCACCCTCGTGCTGCCGGCGCTCGTCGCCGCCGCGGCCCCCGGCGCGGACCTGCTGCTGCTCGTCAAGCCGCAGTTCGAGGTCGGTCGGGAGCGGCTCGGCACCGGCGGTGTCGTCCGGTCCCCGCAGCTGCGCGCCGAGTCCGTGCTCGCGGTCGCCCGATCGGCGGGCCCACTCGGCCTGCGCACGCAGGCGGTCGTGGCCAGCGCGTTGCCCGGCCCGAGCGGCAACGTCGAATACTTCGTCTGGTTGGTCGCAGCTGCGGGGACGACCGTCCCCGCAGCTGCCGCCGCGACGCCGGACGCCGATCTGATCGCCCTCGTCGACCGCGCCGTCGCCGCGGGTCCCACCGGTGAGGGCACCAGCTGGACCAGCGGAGGCGACCAATGACCAGGCGAGCGCTCGTCGTGACCCATCGCAATCGGGAAGAGGCGGTCGCGGCGACGAACGAGGCCGTCCGCGAGCTCGAGCGGGCGGGGTTCGACGTGGTCAGCGACGAGGACGGCGTCGACCTGACCGGGGTCGAGATCGCCGTCGTGCTCGGCGGCGACGGGACGATCCTGCGCGCGGCGGAGGTGACCCGTGGCACCGACATCCCGCTGCTGGGCTTCAACCTCGGGCACGTGGGCTTCCTCGCCGAGAGCGAGCGGGAGGACATCGGTGAGGCCGTGCGGCGGCTCGCAGCCCGGGACTACGTGGTCGAGGAGCGCGACACGCTCGACGTCATGGTGCTCGTGCCCGGGGCCACCGGACCGTTGACCGGCTGGGCGCTGAACGAGGCCACGGTCGAGAAGGCGGACCGGGCCCGGATGATCGAGGTCCTCATCGAGGTCGACGGTCGCCCGCTCGAGACGTTCGGGTGCGACGGCGTGGTGATGGCGACCGCGACCGGGTCCACCGCGCACGCGTTCTCCGGCGGCGGTCCGGTCGTGTGGCCCGAGGTCGACGCCATGCTGCTCGTTCCCATCTCGGCGCACGCGTTGTTCGCCCGCCCGCTCGTCGTGGGCCCGGCGAGCGTGCTCGCGCTCGAGATCCTGCCCCGGTCGGGTTCGGTCGGGGTGCTGAGCTGCGACGGTCGGCGCACCATGGACCTCCCGGTCGGGACGCGGGTGGAGGTGCGCCGCAGCCCGGTCCCGGTCCGCCTGGCGCGCCTGAGCCCGGCGCCGTTCACCGACCGGCTGGTGAGCAAGTTCGCGCTCCCGGTCGAGGGGTGGCGCGGGGCGACGACGCTGCCGGGTTCCGATCAACCCATCGAGTCCGTCCAGGGGGACTGAGCCATGTTCGAGGAGATCCGGATCGAGAACCTCGGGGTGATCTCGGCCGCACGGGTCGTGCTCGGGCCGGGGCTGACGGTGCTGACCGGGGAGACCGGCGCGGGCAAGACGATGGTCCTCACCGGCCTCGACCTCCTGCTGGGTGGCAAGGCCGACGCCGGCACGGTCCGGATCGGGCAGGACCGCGCCGTCGTGGAGGGGCGGGTGACGGTCGGGCCCGACTCGCCGGTGCGCGCCCGGGCCGAGGAGGCGGGCGGCGAGCTGGACGACGACGGCTCCCTCGTGCTGCTGCGGACGGTTGCCGCCGAGGGTCGCTCGCGGGCGCACCTGGGCGGACGCAGCGTGCCGCAGGGGGTGCTCGCCGACCTCGCCGACGACCTCGTGACCGTGCACGGGCAGGCCGACCAGGCCCGACTGCGCTCGCCCGCCCGGCAGCGTGAGGCGCTCGACGCCTTCGCCGGGGCGAAGCATGCGGCGAACCTCACCGCGTATCGCGCGGACTGGGCCGAGCGGAGCCGGCTGGACGCCGAGATCGAGGAGCTCCGGGAGCGCGGCCAGGACCGGGCTCGTGAGGCTGAGCTGTTGCGGCTCGGGCTCGGCGAGGTCGAACGGGTGTCCCCGCAGCCGGGGGAGGACCTCGAGCTCGCCGCCGAGGCCGACCGTCTGGGCCACGCCGAGGACCTGCGCACCGCGGCAGCCATGGCGCACGACTCGCTCGCCGGAGAGGGCGATACCACGGACGACGCCGCGGCGACCATCGTCGTCGACCGGGCGCGCCGTGCGCTCGAGCAGGCGGGCGACCACGACCCGCAGCTGGCCGGACTGGCCACCCGGCTCGCCGACCTCGGCTACCTGCTCGCCGACATCGCGCTGGAGCTGTCCGGGTACCTCGAGGATCTCGACGCCGATCCGCTGCGGCTGGAGTCGGTGCAGCAACGGCGTGCGGAGCTCGGCCAGCTCACCCGAAGCTATGGCGAAGACATCGACCGTGTCCTGGCCTGGGCTCAGACCGCGGGCCTGCGGCTGCTCGAGCTCGATGGCGGTGGTGACCGGTTGGAGACCCTCGTGGCCCAGCGCGCTGCCCTGGTCACCGCGCTCGACCGGCGCGCGCTCGCACTGACCACCGCACGCCAGAAGGCGGCCAGCACGCTCGCCGCGGCCGTGACCGGCGAGCTGGCCGGCCTCGCGATGGCCGGCGCCCGGCTCCGCGTCGAGGTCACCGATGCCGGACCGGGACCGTGGGGGAGCGACGCGGTCGAGATGCTGCTGGTGTCGCATGCCGGCGCGCCGGCCCGTCCGCTCGGCAAGGGCGCCTCCGGTGGGGAGTTGTCCCGGGTAATGCTCGCGATCGAGGTCTCGCTCGCGACGTCGCCGCAGTCGGGCGCCCGCAGGCCACCGACGTTCGTGTTCGACGAGGTGGATGCGGGCGTCGGCGGGAAGGCCGCGGTCGAGGTGGGACGGCGGCTCGCCCTCCTCGCGCGCGGGTCGCAGGTGCTCGTGGTCACCCACCTCGCCCAGGTGGCCGCGTTCGCGGACACCCACCTCGTGGTGACGAAGTCCACGTCGGCCGGGATCGACACGGTGACGGACTCGGATGTTCGCGCCGTGACCGGGCCCGACCGGGTCCGTGAGCTGGCGCGAATGCTCTCCGGTCACGATTCAGATGCGGCCCAGACGCATGCCGCTGAGCTTCTCGCGCTGTCCGACGTGGGACGATGACTGACGATGAGACTGAATTTGCGTAAACGCACACCCCTGCCCGTCGAACCTGGAACCGCCGGTCCGGTCCGTGTCGACCCCCGGACGAAGACGCTGACCAAGCGCCTCAAGCCCGGTGACATCGCGGTGATCGACCACCTGGACATCGACCGGGTCTCGGCGGAGGCGTTGGTCTCCTGCCGCCCGGCCGCGGTGCTGAACGCCGCGCGCTCCACGTCCGGCCGGTACCCGAACCTCGGCCCCGAGATCCTGGTCGGCGCCGGGATCCCGCTGGTGGACGACCTCGGCCCCGACATCATGACGCTGACCGACGGTCGCACCGTGCGGGTGCTCGGCGGCGTCGTGCACGAGGGGGACAAGGTGCTCGCCGAGGGCATCGAGCAGACGCCCGAGACCATCGCGGTGAACCTCGAGGCCGCGCGCGAGGGACTCTCCGAGCAGCTCGAGTCGTTCGCGGCGAACACCATGGACTTCCTGCGCCGGGAGCGGGACCTCCTGCTCGACGGCGTCGGCGTGCCGGACATCGACACGGTGATCGACGGGCGGCACGTCCTCATCGTCGTGCGCGGCTATCACTACAAGGCCGACCTCGCCACGCTTCGCCCGTACATCGTGGAGTACCGACCGGTCCTCATCGGGGTCGACGGCGGCGCGGACGCGATCCTCGAGGCCGGCTGGACGCCGCAGCTCATCGTCGGCGACATGGACTCGGTGTCCGACAAGGCGCTCAGGTGCGGGGCGGAGGTCGTGGTGCACGCGTACCGCGACGGCCGGGCCCCCGGGCTCGAACGCGTCGAGAACCTCGGCGTCAAGCACGTGGTCTTCCCGGCGACCGGCACGAGCGAGGACGTCGCGATGCTGCTCGCCGACGACAAGGGCGCCGAGCTCATCGTCGCCGTCGGGACGCACGCCACGCTCGTCGAGTTCCTGGACAAGGGCCGGTCCGGGATGGCGAGCACGTTCCTCACCCGGCTCCGGGTCGGCAGCAAGCTCGTCGACGCCAAGGGCGTCTCGCGGCTCTACCGCGCGCGGATCTCGAACGTCCAGCTCGGCCTGCTCGTCCTCGCCGGGCTGTTCGCCCTCGGGGTCGCCCTGGCCTCGACCGCGGCCGGGCAGACCCTGATCGGTCTCGCCGGAGCCCGCTTCGACGACTTGTTCTCTTGGGTCGGTTCGCTGTTCGGCGGTGCCTGATGCGCACCGGTGACCGGACCGCCCGACCCACCCCCGACGGAAAGACCGCCCTGTGATCGACTTTCGGTACCACATCGTCTCCCTGATCTCCGTGTTCCTCGCGCTCGCCGTCGGCATCGCGCTGGGCGCCGGGCCGCTGAAGGAGACGATCGGGGACAGCCTGACGGGACAGGTCGAGCAGCTCCGGCAGGACCGGGACGCGCTGCGGTCCGACCTCGACGCCACCGAGCAGACGCAGGCCGACCAGAAGGCGTACCTCGAGGCCGCCGCCCCGCGGCTGCTCTCCGGTGCCCTGACCGACCGCCGGGTGGCCATCGTCACCATCGGTGCGGTCGACGACGACTCCGTCGCGGCGGTCACGTCCCAGCTCGACTCCGCCGGCGCCACGGTGAGCGCGCAGGTCGAGGTCACCGACAGCTGGACCGACCCGTCGTTGCGCAGCTTCCGGCAGGCGCTCGCGGGCAACCTCGTCACCTATCTGGAGCCGGCTCCGGCCGAGAGCGCCGGGCCCGACGTCGAGCTGGCCGAGGCCCTGATCCAGGGGCTCACCGGGGCCGACCCCGCGTCGCCGAACGAGCTCTCCGAGTCCGCGAGCCTGATCCTCGAGCTGCTGGCGAACGACGAGAGCAAGCTCATCACCGTCGCCGAGCCGGTGTCGACGCCTGCTGACGCGGTGGTCATCCTCACGAGCTCCGACCCCGAGGAGACCGCCACCGCCGAGGGGTCCCAGGACGTCGTCGCGGCCGAGGTCGCCATCGCGTCCGCCGCCCAGGCCCGCTCGGAAGGCGCCGTGGTCGCGACCGTGCGCTCGTCCGAGGGTGACCTCGTCTCGACGATCCTGGCCGACGGCGATCTGGCCCAGGAGCTGACGACCGTCACCGGGGTCGACCAGATCACCGGGCAGATCTCGATCCCGCTGGCGCTCAACGCTCGCATCGGCACGGTCGTGGGCCACTACGGCTTCGGCGACGGCGAGACGGTCATGCCCGAGCGGGTCACGGTCACCGCGGTGGACCGCACGCCGGCCGTCGTACCCGTCGACCCGGCATCAGACGTCCAGGCGACAGGGTGAGCACGTCGGTCGGACGCCGCCTGATCGCCGCGCTGGCGGCGGCCGCGGCGACCACCGGCGCGCGGCCGGCCCTGGACCTGCTCGTCGGTGACCAGACCCGGTGGACGCGCACCAACCACCGGGGCGAGCCCGTGAGCATGCTCGAGGGGCCCGCGGCCGCCGTCGGCCTGCTCGTCGGCGGCGTCGTCGGGGCGCCGAGCGCACGCGCCGCGCTGGCGGCCACGGTGGCCACGGCCGGCGGTGTGGCCTTCGGGCTGGTCGACGACCTGACCGAGGACCGTGCCACCCGCACCAAGGGGCTGCGCGGACACCTCGGCGCGCTCGCCCACGGTGAGCTCACCACCGGGGGCCTGAAGGTCCTCGGCATCGGCGTCAGCGCCCTCGCCGCTGCGGCGATTGCGACGCGGCGCCGCAGTACCGGGGGCTGGCTGTTCGACGTGGCCACCTCCGGCGCGCTCATCGCCGCGTCGGCGAACCTCGTCAACCTGCTCGACCTCCGCCCGGGCCGAGCACTCAAGGCCACCGCCCTCGCGGCGGCGCCCCTCGCGATCACCGGTGGTCCCGCAGCCGGGCTCGCCGCCGGGGTGATCGGCGTGTGCGCCGGGGCCGCGCCCGGCGACCTCGCCGAGCGGGACATGCTCGGTGACAGCGGGGCGAACGCGCTCGGAGCCCTGCTGGGCACCGCCGTCGTGCTCGGGTCGCCCCGCAGCGTCCGGCTCGGGCTGCTCGCTGGCGCCGTCGGGCTGACGGTCGCCAGCGAGCGGGTGAGCTTCACGAAGGTCATCGCGACCACGCCGGTGCTGCGTGAGCTCGACGCGTGGGGTCGGCGTCCGGTGCCGAGCCCTGGGACCGCGGGTCCGGCAGCGGACCTGGCCGCGGACCCGACCGAATGAGCCCGGGGCTCCGTCGCGCACTGAGCGGGATGGCCGGTGCGGCCGCGATGATCGCGGTGATCACGATCATCAGCCGGCTCGTCGGATTCGCGCGGTGGTTCGCGCAGTCCAACGCTCTCGGCGCCACCCCGACGGGGACCGCCTACGCGACCGCCAACACGCTCCCGAACATCTTCTTCGAGGTCGTCGCGGGGGGCGCCCTGGCCGGCGCCGTCGTGCCGCTCCTCGCGGGCCCGCTCGCCAAGCACCTGCGGGTGGACGTCAACGCGATCTCGTCCGCGCTGCTGACCTGGGCGCTCGCCGTGCTGGTGCCGACCGGGGTGCTGCTCGCTGTCCTGGCCCGCCCGCTCGCCGGGCTGCTGGTCGACGGCGTGGTCGGCGAGGACCCCGCGGTCACCCAGGCGACCGTCGACCTCGCGAGCCAGCTGATCGTGATCTTCGCCCCCCAGGTCGTGCTGTACGGGATCGGCGTCGTGCTCTCGGGGATCCTGCAGGCGCAGCGCCGGTTCTTCTGGCCGGCCGCGGCGCCGCTCGCGTCGAGCCTCGTGGTGATCGCCAGCTATCTCGCCTTCCGGTCGATCGGGGGCGCGGACCGTACCGATCCAGCCGCGCTGTCGGCGCAGGCCGTGGCCTGGCTCGGGTGGGGGACCACCGCCGGGGTGGCGGCGATGAGCCTGCCGCTCCTGATCCCCGTGCTTCGCTCCGGGGTCCGGCTGCGGCCGACCTTCCGCTTTCCGCCCGGGGTCGCCCTGCGCGCCCGGCACCTCGCCCTCGCGGGCATCGGCGGCCTGCTCGCCCAGCAGGCCGCGGCTCTGGTCACGCTGAAGCTGGCGAACTTCTCCGGGGGACCGGGGACGTTCAACATCTATCAGTACTCGCAGGCGGTCTACTTCCTGCCGTACGCGGTGCTGGCCGTCCCGCTGGCGACGGCGGCCTTCCCGCGGCTGGCGGAGCACGCCGCCTCGGGTGACCTGAGCCGGTACAGCCGACTCGTGGCGGTCAGCACGCGGGCCGTCCTGCTGGTCAGTGCGGCCGGTGCCGCCGCGCTGATCGCCGCGTCCCCGGCCATCACACAGATGTTCGTGTCGAACGACGCGAACCCGAACGCGGCCGAGGCCCTGGCGCCGATGTCGCTGACCCTGGCGGTCCTCGCCCCGGGGCTCCTCGGCTTCGGGCTGATCTTCCAGCACTCCCGCGTGCTCTTCGCGCTCGAGCGGGGCCGCGCCGCCGTCACCGCGGTGGCGATCGGGTGGCTCGCCGTCGTGGTCGCCTCGGTCGTGGCGGTCCTGGCCCTCGCGCCGGACCGCGGCGATGCGTCCGGGACGCTGCTCGGCCTCGCGATCGGGAACACCGTCGGGATGACGGTGGCCGGGATCGTGCTCGTGATCGCCGTGCGCCGGTGCGCCGGTGCTCCCTCGCTCGCGGGCACGCCTCGCACGCTGGCCGTGGCGGTGGCGGGGGCGACGGTCGGGGCGGCCGTGGGGCGGTGGGTGGTGGATGCGGTGCTCGGGCTGCTCGAAGACAGGTTCGTGACCGCGCTGTTCGCCGGGCTCGGTGCGGCGGCCGTCAGCGTCTTCCTCGTGCTGACCGCGACCTGGTTCGCGGACCGGTCGACGATCACCGGAGCGCTCACCGCCGACCGCGCGGTGACCACGCCGGGCGCACCCCGGTTCGACTCCACGGAGAAGCCCCGTGACTGACGACGCCGGGATCGGCGACCCGCTCGAGGCGCCGGACGGACCCCGACTGCGCGTGCTGCAGGTGCTCGGGTCGAGCGCCGGGGGAGTGGCGCGGCACGTCGCCCAGATCGCCGCCGCGCTCGCCGCGCCGGTCCCGAACGGACTGGGTGCGATGGTGCGCGTGGCCGGACCGGCGGCGCTGGGCGCCGACCTCGCCCCGACCGGTGGGCCGGTGACGTTCCGCGCCGTGGCGATCACCGATCGGCCGCGCCCCGGGGACGCGGGCGTCGTGCTGCGGCTGCGGGCCCTGGCCGCGGGAGCCGACGTCGTGCACGCGCACGGTCTGCGGGCGGGCACGCTCGTGGTGCTGGCGACCCGGATGGTGCGGGCCCCTCGGCCCCGCGTCGTCGTCACGCTGCACAACCTGCCCGTCGGCGGCCGCGCGGTTCGCGGCGTGTCCGCGCTGCTCGAGCTGGTCGTCGCGCGCGGCGCCGACGTCGTGCTCGGCGTGTCCGGCGACCTCGTCGAGCGGTCCCGCGCGCGGGGTGCCCGGGGCGGCGAGCGTGCGCTGGTTCCCGCGCCGTCGCGGCCCCACCCGAACGCCGACCGGGCCGCGGTGCGCCGCGAGCTGGCGCTGACCGACGACACCGCCCTGGTCGTCACGGTCGGGCGGCTCGCCCCCCAGAAGGGCCTCGACACGTTGCTCGACGCCGCCGTCGAGCTCGGTGCGGCCGTCGAGCAGGGCGCGGCCGACCGGCACGTCCTGTGGGCGGTCGCCGGGGACGGGCCGCTCGAGGAGCACCTCGCCGAACGCAGCGCACGGCTGGCCGCACCCGTGCGGCTGCTCGGGCGCCGCGGCGACGTCCCGGACCTGTTCGCCGCGGCCGACGTCGTGGTGAGCACCGCCGTCTGGGAGGGCCAGCCGATCGGCATCCAGGAGGCGCTCCAGCTCGGCGCCCCGGTCGTCGCCACCGACGCCGGCGGGACGCGCGAGGTCACGGGCGACCGGGGGGCGGTCCTGGTCCCGGTCGGGGACGCCACCGCGATCGCGGCCGCGGTCGCTCGGCTGCTCGCCGACCCCGGCGAGCGTGCCGCGCTGGCGGCCCAGGCTCGCGCCCGGGCGGCCGAGCTGCCCGACCTGGCCGACGTCGTCGACCAGCTGCGGCGCGTCTACGCGCGCTGAACGAAGCGGGTCGTCGCGATCCGGTGGTGCGTGTCACGGCCCGGTCGGGCGTTCAGAGCCCCGGACGTCCGGTAGAATCAAAGCCCGTGGCAGACCGAGCAAAACGACTCCCCGGGCGAACCAACTTGACCCGGCACATCTTCGTCACCGGCGGCGTGGCCTCGTCCCTGGGTAAGGGGCTGACGGCTTCCAGCCTCGGTCGCCTGCTCCGGGCGCGCGGCCTGCGGGTGACCATGCAGAAGCTGGATCCGTACCTCAACGTCGATCCCGGCACGATGAACCCGTTCCAGCACGGCGAGGTCTTCGTCACCGAAGACGGCGCCGAGACGGACCTCGACATCGGGCACTACGAGCGGTTCCTCGACGTGAACCTCACCCAGATGGCGAACGTGACCACGGGGCAGGTGTACTCGACCGTCATCGCCAAGGAACGTCGCGGCGAGTTCCTCGGCGACACCGTCCAGGTCATCCCGCACATCACCGACGAGATCAAGTCGCGGATGCGGGCCCAGGCGGGCCCCGACGTCGACGTGATCATCACCGAGATCGGTGGCACCGTCGGGGACATCGAGTCCCTTCCGTTCGTCGAGGCCGCACGCCAGGTGCGCCACGATCTCGGTCGCGACAACTGCTTCTTCCTGCACGTCTCGCTGGTGCCGTACATCGGGCCGAGCGCCGAGCTCAAGACCAAGCCGACCCAGCACTCCGTGGCCATGCTGCGGTCGATCGGTATCCAGCCGGATGCGCTCGTGCTGCGCGCCGACCGGCCCCTGCCGGAGGCCATCAAGCGCAAGGTCGCGCTCATGTCGGACGTCGACGTCGAGGCGGTCATCGCCTGCGCCGACGCGGCGAGCATCTACGACATCCCGCGCGTGCTGCACTCCGAGGGGCTCGACGCGTACGTCGTGCAGCGTCTGAACCTCCCGTTCCGGGACGTCGACTGGTCCGCCTGGGAGAAGGTGACCGACCGGGTCCACAACCCCAAGCACCATGTCGAGATCGCCCTGGTCGGCAAGTACATCGACCTGCCCGACGCCTACCTGTCCGTCACCGAGGCGATGCGCGCCGGCGGCTTTTCGCAGGACGCCAAGGTCCACATCCGCTGGGTGGTGTCGGACGACTGCGACACCATCGAAGGTGCTGAGCAGGCGCTCGAGGGCGTCGACGCGATCCTCGTGCCCGGCGGCTTCGGCGTGCGGGGGATCGAGGGCAAGCTCGGCGCCCTGCGCTGGGCCCGCGAGCACAAGGTGCCCACGCTGGGCATCTGCCTCGGCCTGCAGACCATGGTCATCGAGTACGCGCGCACCGTGCTCGGGCTCGCGGACGCGTCGTCGTCCGAGTTCGACCCGGACACCACGAACCCGGTGGTGGCCACGATGGCCGAGCAGCTCGCCATCGTCGACGGTGACGGTGACCTCGGCGGAACGATGCGCCTGGGTTCCTACGCCGCGGTGCTCACGCCCGGCTCCGTGGTCGCCAAGGCCTACGGGACCGAGCAGGTGACCGAGCGTCACCGTCACCGGTACGAGGTGAACAACGCCTACCGCGCCCAGCTCGAGGAGGCCGGTCTGGTCTTCTCCGGGCTCTCGCCGGACTCGAAGCTCGTGGAGTTCGTCGAGCTCCCGGCCGACGTCCACCCGTACTACGTGGCCACGCAGGCGCACCCCGAGTTCAAGTCGCGCCCGACGCGTGCGCACCCGCTGTTCGCCGGGCTCGTGAGTGCCGCCCTCGACTACCAGGCGGACGGCAAGCCGACCGCCAAGCCCACCGGCAAGCAGAAGGCCGGCACGGTTGCCTGACGGGATGCAGGTCGTCCTGGATCAGCACGCCCCGCACCCGGTCACGGCACGCGAGGTCCTGCACGAGGGCATGATCTGGGATCTCGTGGCCGAGGACGTCGAGCTCGGCAGCGACGACGGTGCATCCGTCGTGGTTCGGCGGGAGTTCCTCGCGCACCCCGGCGCCGTCGCGATCATCGTGCTCGACGACGACGAGCGGGTCCTGCTGCAGCGGCAGTACCGGCACCCGGTGCGCCGCGAGCTGTGGGAGCCGCCCGCAGGGCTGCTCGACATCCGCGGTGAGGACGCGCGCGAGGCCGCGGCGCGCGAGCTCGCCGAGGAGGCCGACCTCGTCGCGGCCCGCTGGGACGTGCTGGTCGACTTCTACACGAGTCCCGGCGGGAGCGACGAGGCGCTGCGGATCTTCCTCGCGCGCGGCCTGACGGACGTCGCCCACGCCGACCGGTTCGAGCGCGAGGCCGAGGAACGGGACATGCCCGCACGCTGGGTCCCGCTCGCCGAGGCCGTCACGCTCGTGCTCGGTGGAGCGATCCACAACCCGTCGGCGGCGGTCGGGATCCTCGCGGCGTCGGCCGCGCGGTCCGCCGGCTGGGCCACGTTGCGCCCTGCCGACGCACCCTGGCCGGAGCGGTCTCCCGCGTCGGTGTGACCGCTCGCCGCCTGCGGTCTCGCCACCGGCTGGATCGCGTGGCGTCCGGCTCAGCGGCTGGTCGACACGCGGTACTGCGCGTTGGCCACCGGGATGAAGACGGCGAGGATCAGGACCGTCCAGATCAGCGTGTAGGCCGCGGGGTTCTGCAGCGACCACGCGTCCGAGGTGGTGGCCGGTGCGCCCGGCGGAATGTTCCCGAACAGCTCTCGGGCCGCCTGCGTGACCGACGAGACCGGATTCCACTCGGCGAACGTCCGTAGCGGCTCCGGGAGGGTCGCCAGCGGGACGAACGTGTTGGCCACGAACGTGATCGGGAAGATCACGATGAACGAGGCGTTGTTCACGACCTCGGGACTCGGCACGAGCATGCCGATCCACGCCATGATCCACGAGATCGCGTAGGCGAACACGAGCAGCAGGGCGAACCCGGCGAGCGCCTCGAGCGGCGTGCTCCGGATGCGCCAGCCGACCAGGAGCCCGGTCAGGGACATCACGATGAGCACGATGATGTTGTTGACGACGTCCGACAGCGTGCGTCCGGTCAGGACCGCCGAGGGCGCCATCGGCAGGGATCGGAACCTGTCGATGATGCCCTTCTTGACGTCCTCCGCGAGTCCCGCGCCCGTGATCGTCGCCCCGAAGATCACGGTCTGGGCGAAGATCCCGGCGATCAGGAACTCGCGGTAGGCCGCCCCCCCACCTTCCTGGTCGATGGCGCCGCCGAACACGAACGAGAACAGCAGCACGAACATGATCGGCGAGAGGGTCGTGAAGACCAGCAGGTCGGGGACGCGCTTGATCTTGATGATGTTGCGCTTCGCGACGACGTGCGCGTCCGTGATCACGTGCGGGATCGTCAGGCTCATCGAGCCACCTCCTGCTGGGGGGCGCCGCTGGGCACGTCGTCGGACTCCGCCGCGGCGTGGCCCGTGAGGATCAGGAAGACGTCGTCGAGGGTCGGCCGGCGCAGGCCGACGTCGTCGAGCCGCAGGTCGACCGAGTCGAGCCGCCGGAGGGCCTCGGTGAGCACCGACGCGCCCCCGCTGACCGGCACGAGGAGCGTGCGGTGCTGGTGGTCGAGCGTGGCGCGGCCGATCCCGAGCGGCTCGAGGAGGTCTCGGGCCTCGGTGAGCCGGTTCGTGTCTGTGACCGTGATCTCGAGCCGCTCCCCACCGACCTGGCTCTTGAGCTCGTCCGAGGTGCCCTGCGCGATGATGCGGCCGTGGTCGATCACGACGATCTTGTCCGCGAGCAGGTCGGCCTCCTCGAGGTACTGCGTGGTGAGCAGCAAGGTCGTACCGCGCGAGACGAGCGTCTGGATGACCTCCCACATCTCGGTGCGCCCCCGCGGATCGAGCCCGGTCGTCGGCTCGTCGAGGAAGAGCACCGGCGGGTCGGCGACGAGGGCCCCCGCGAGGTCGAGGCGTCGACGCATCCCGCCCGAGTACGTGCGCGCGGGTCGATCGGCGGCGTCCTCGAGGCGGAACTGCGCGAGCAGCTCACGGGAACGCTCCCGGCTCGCGCGTCGGCCGAGGTGGTAGAGCCGGCCGATCATGTCGAGGTTCTCGAACCCGGTGAGGTACTCGTCGACCGCGGCGTACTGGCCCGAGAGGCCGATCTTCCGGCGCACCCCCGCCGGATCGGCCAGGACGTCCATCCCCGCGACCTCGGCCTGGCCCTCGTCGGGGCGCAGGAGGGTCGCCAGGATGCGCACGACCGTCGTCTTGCCGGCTCCGTTGGGCCCGAGGAGGGCGAGCACCGTGCCGGTCGGCACGGTCAGGTCGACCCCGTCGAGGGCCGTGACCTTCCCGTACCGCTTCACCAGTCCCTGGGCGCTGATCGCATCAGTCATGAACAGCAGGCTAGGACGTGGGTCCCACATCGCGCGAGGGGTAGCCGTGATCTACCAGCACCCGGCCCATCGTGAACCCGTCGCCGGGGATCGGGAGGCGGACGAACCCCAGGCGACCGTAGAAGCCGATCGCGCGCACGTTGGTCGGCGAGACCTCGAGGTGGACGCCGGGCGAGCCGGCGGCGGTCAGCTCGACCAGGAGCCGGGTGAGGAGTCGGCGTCCCCAGCCCGTGCCCTGCCAGGCGGGGAGGAGGTCGATGTGCAGGTGCGACGGGAACGACCGCAGGACGGCGGTGTCCGCCACCGGCGGGTCGTGGATCAACGCGATCACCTCGGCGTCGGCGCTCCGCGGGGAACCGGTGCGGGTCCCCGTGCCGGTCGCCATCCCGATCGCGGTGCCCGTCCCGGCGCCGAGCGGGTACCGCGCGCGCAGGCCCGGCCACCACTCGCGCTCGCAGGCCCGCGCGAAGCGTGCCGTGTCCAGCGCGCCGAGCACGTACCCGCCCGCTCGACCCGAGCCGTCGTCGAGCACGAACGCCCGCTCCGGCTCGAGCGTCACGTAGGGGCCGACGTAGACGGACCCGAGCAGGCGCGGATCGCTGAAGAGCTCGCGCGCGTCGGAGCCGTCGGCGCCGGTGCGCAGGCACACGTCGTACAGCGCGTCGGCGTCGTCGGGCACGAAGCCCCGGATGGACATGGCGGCGCGCGCGGCCGTCAGCGGCGCCGGAGCGTCAGCAGCGCCCAGGTCGTGGCGACGGTCAGGAGCGCCGCGCCGAGCATGTGCAGAGCGACGAGAACCTCGGGCAGCCCGGTGAAGTACTGGACGTAGCCGATCAGTCCCTGCGCGGCCGTCGTGGCGAGCAGCACGAGCGCCGCGCGGCGGGCCCGGGCCGGTGCCCCGCCGCGGAAGAGAGCAACGAGCAGGGCGGCGAGCAGCCCGAGGAAGAGCCAGACCGACCCGGAGTGCAGCCGGGCGATCAGGATCGGGTCGACGGCGAACCGGTAGGCGACCTCGGTGTCACCCCCGTGCGGCCCCGAGCCCGTCACGACGACGCCGAGCGCGAGCACGAGCGCGGCGGCGGGTGCGAGGGCCCACGCGATCGCGGCGGTGCGCGGCGCGACCAACCGCTCCGGTCGCGCGTCGCCCTCGTCGAAGCGGGACAGCAGCACCGTCGACACCGCGACGATCGCCATCGAGAGCAGCAGGTGGAGGCCGACGACGGCGGGGTCGAGGTCCAGCAGCACCGTGACACCGCCGAGCACGGCCTGCAGGACCACCCCGATCAACGGAACCAGGCCGAGCACGCGGAAGCTGGTCGCCCGACGACGGTCGGTGAAGACCAGGACCGCCACGAGGATCGCGATCAGGCCGAGCACGCCGGTGAGGGTGCGGTTGCCGAACTCGATGAACGGGTGGATCGACGTCGCGCCGTGCAGGATCGGGGTGAACGCACCGGGTTCGCACTGGGGCCAGGTCGAACAGCCGAGACCGGAGCCGGTGAGGCGGACGGCACCACCCGTGACGATGATGGCGACCTGGGCGACCAGGTTCGCGACGAGCACCGGGCGGGTCCAGCGGGTGGCCCGGGCGAACGGGCCGGCGGGTCGTCGGCCACCGCCCCTGCCGACGTCGGCGGAGACGGGCGCAGACGGGACGATGTGGCCGGTGGGGGGGCTGCTGCTCACGGACCTACGGTAGCCGTCGCGCCCTCGCCGCGAGGTCGACGGCGAGTGTGGCGTGTCTCAGCTCCAGCGGAACAGCTTGCCCGCGCCCAGGGCGAGCGCGATCGTCCAGGCGAGCAGGACGAGGGCCGAGCCGACCGGGAGTCCCGAGTCGAGCAGCGCGCCGCGCAGGGCGTCACCGAGAGCGCCGGAGGGGAGGAGCGGTGCGAGGGTGGCCAGCGGGCCGGGGAGCATCGTCGCGGGGACGACCGCGCCGCCCGCGACCGTGAGCAGCACCAGCAGCAGGTTCGCGACAGCGAGCACAGCCTCCGCCCGCAGCGTCCCCGCCAGGAGCAGGGCGAGCGACGTGAAGGCGGCTGTCCCGAGCCCGATCGCCACCAGCGCGGGGACGAGTCCCGCGATCGGCGGTTCCCAGCCGAGCGCGAGCGCCACCCCGCCGAGCACGACGACCTGCACCGCCTCGACCGCGAGCACGGCGCAGACCTTGCCCGCGAGCAGCCCCCCGCGACCGAGCGGGGTCGTCGCGAGCAGGCGCAGCACGCCGTTGCGGCGGTCGAAGCTGGTCGTGATGGCCTGCGAGGTGAACGCGGTGGACATCACGGCCAGGGCGAGGATGCCCGGGGTGACGAAGTCGATCCGGCGTGCGCCGCCGGTGTCCAGCTCGAGCAGGTCGGGCTGGGCGAGCGCGATCAGCAGCAGGACCGGCAGGATCAACGTGACGAGCAGCTGTTCGCCGTTGCGCAGGATGAGCCGGGTCTCGAAGGTCGCCTGGGACAGCACCCGGCGCCAGGCCGGTGCGGCGAGGCCGGGGGGAGCGGCGGTCATCGCAGGTTCCGTCCCGTCAGGTCGAGAAAGACATCCTCGAGCGTGCGTCGCCCGACGGAGATCCGGCTCGCGAGCAGGTCGCGAGCGGCGCACCAGGCCGTCAGGGCGGCGAGCACCCGGGGGTCGACCGCGCCGGTCACGAGGTACTCCCCGGGAGTGGTCTCGTGCACGGCCGCGAGCGAACCGTCGGCGGGTCCGGCCGCCGTCAGGACCCCGGCCAGGTCGACGGCGTCGAGGCCGGGCTCCGTACGGAACCGGAGCGTGCGGTCGTCGCCGGCCGCGACGAGGTCGGCCACCGACCCGCGGGCGATGACGGCGCCGTGATCGACGATGACGACGTGGTCGGCCAGATCCTCCGCCTCGTCCATCAGGTGGGTGGTGAGGACGACCCCGACCCCCTCGGTGCGCAGCTCGCGGACGAGCTCCCAGACGGCGTTGCGCGACTGCGGGTCCATCCCGGCGCTCGGCTCGTCGAGGAAGACCACCTCGGGCCGGCCCACCAGGGCGGCCGCGAGGGCCAGCCGCTGCCGCTGCCCGCCGGAGAGCCGACGCACCGAGGTGGTGGCGAACGAGTCGATCCCGAGGCGTTCGGACAGCTCGCTGACCTCGCGCGGACGCGCGTACATGGACGAGATGTGGCGCAGCATCTCGATCGCGCGCACCCCGGTGGGGAGCCCGCCGTCCTGGAGCATCACGCCGACGCGGGGTCGCAGCGCGGCGGCCTGCTGGAGCGGATCGAGGCCGAGCACCCGCACGCGGCCGTCGTCGGGCCGGCGCAGCCCCTCGCAGCACTCGATGGTCGTCGTCTTGCCGGCGCCGTTCGGGCCGAGGACCGCGGTGACCTGGCCCCGCGCGGCGACCAGGTCGAGGCCGTCGACCACGGCCCGACCGCCGTACCGCTTCACCAGCTGGGTGATCTCGACGGCGGGGGAGTTGGACACGCGGTCGAGTCTAGGTCGGGGCTCCCGGTGCCAGGACCCGGTGGGGGTGCGGTCGGAGGGCGCTCCAGATGTAAGGGTGTCCTTGCTTGCGGGAATGGAATTCGACAACAAGTATGTTGGCAATATCAGCGGGCCTTGCGGCCCGGCTGCCCGGGGCTGTCCACGTCCAGTCGGGCATCGAGCTCAACCCAGACCTGCGGAGGTGACGATGAGGACGACCATGCTCGATACCAGTACGCCGGTGTCGGTCGCCCGCGCCGTCGAACCGCCGGCCGTCGAACCGCCGGCCGTCGAGACCGAAGCCGATTCCACCACCCGGCAGCGCGTGCTCCAGCTCGTCGCGTCGGCCGGTCCCGTCACGACGGCCGACCTCGCGTCGACCCTGCACCTCACCCCGGCGGGCATCCGCCGCCACCTCGGGGTCCTCGAGGCCGACGGGCAGATCGTGGTGCACGAAGGGGCCGGACCCGGTCGGGCCCGGCGCGGTCGACCCGCGCGGCACTATGTCGTGACCAACCACGGCCAGGCGGCCCTGTCCAACACCTACTCCGAGCTCGCGGCGCAGGCACTGCGCTTCCTCGCGGACGTCGCCGGACCGAGCGCGGTCCAGTCGTTCGCCGAGGCGCGGGTCCACGGCATCGAGGAGCGGTACCTCGCCCTGGTGGGCGACGGGGCCGGCCTCGAGGCACGCGTGGACGCCCTTGCCCGCGTGCTGGCGACGGACGGCTTCGCCGCGAGCACCCGGGCGGTGCCCGGCCTGAGTGCCATCCAGCTCTGCCAGGGCCACTGCCCGGTGCAGCAGATCGCCGCCGAGTTCCCGCAGCTGTGCGAAGCCGAGACCCAGGCGTTCTCCCGCTTGCTCGGTGTCCATGTCCAGCGGCTCGCCACCCTGGCGAGCGGCGGGCACGTGTGCACCACCAACATCCCGACCGCGACGACTTCGACCGGTTCCAGCCCGGCCGTGAGACCAGAGGAAGGCAGGACGTCATGAGCGCCCCCACCCAGAGCGCAGCCACGGCTGCTCCGATGACGCAGGACGAGGCCATCGCCTCGATCGGCTCCTACACCTTCGGGTGGCACGACTCCGACGAGGCCGGCCGTCTCGCGCGCCGCGGCGTCGACGAGGAGGTCGTGCGCAACATCTCGGCCCTCAAGGACGAGCCGGAGTGGATGCTCAAGCTGCGCCTGAAGTCGCTGAGGCTGTTCGACAAGAAGCCGATGCCGACGTTCGGCTCGGACCTGTCGGGGATCGACTTCGACAACATCAAGTACTTCGTGCGCTCGACCGAGAAGCAGGCCACCAGCTGGGACGACCTGCCCGACGACATCAAGATGACGTACGACCGCCTCGGCATCCCCGAGGCCGAGAAGCAGCGCCTGGTGGGTGGGGTGGCCGCGCAGTACGAGTCCGAGGTCGTCTACCACCAGATCCGCGAGGACCTGCAGGAGCAGGGCGTCATCTTCGTCGACACCGACACCGGCCTGCGCGAGTACCCCGAGATCTTCGAGCAGTACTTCGGCTCGATCATCCCGCCGGGTGACAACAAGTTCGCGGCGCTCAACAGCGCGGTGTGGTCGGGCGGCTCGTTCGTCTACGTCCCGCCGGGCGTGCACGTCGACATCCCGCTGCAGGCGTACTTCCGGATCAACACCGAGAACATGGGCCAGTTCGAGCGGACGCTGATCATCGCGGACGAGGGCTCGTACGTGCACTACGTCGAGGGCTGCACGGCGCCGATCTACTCCAGCGACTCGCTGCACTCCGCGGTCGTCGAGATCATCGTCAAGAAGAACGCCCGGGTGCGGTACACGACCATCCAGAACTGGTCGAACAACGTCTACAACCTCGTGACCAAGCGGGCGACCGCGGCCGAGGGCGCCACGATGGAGTGGGTCGACGGCAACATCGGCTCCAAGGTCACCATGAAGTACCCGGCGATCTACCTCATGGGTGAGCACGCCCGCGGCGAGACGCTGTCGATCGCGTTCGCCGGCGAGGGCCAGCACCAGGACGCGGGCGCCAAGATGGTGCACGCCGCCCCGCACACGTCGTCGTCCATCGTGTCCAAGTCGGTGGCTCGCGGTGGCGGTCGCAGCTCGTACCGCGGTCTCGTGCAGATCCTCGAGGGTGCGCACGGGTCGGCGTCGAACGTCCTGTGCGACGCGCTCCTGGTCGACCAGATCTCCCGCTCGGACACCTACCCGTACGTCGACGTCCGCGAGGACGACGTGTCCATGGGGCACGAGGCGACGGTGTCCCGCGTGAGCGAGGACCAGCTCTTCTATCTCATGTCCCGTGGCATGAAGGAGACCGAGGCCATGGCCATGATCGTGCGCGGCTTCGTCGAGCCGATCGCGCGGGAGCTGCCGATGGAGTACGCCCTCGAGCTGAACCGCCTCATCGAGCTGCAGATGGAAGGGTCCGTCGGTTGATGTCCAGCGCCACCAGAACTGATCTAGAAGCGACCGACCGCGAGACGCCCGTGGGTCTGACGACCGACCACACGCGCGCCGTGGCCGACGGCCAGCACACGCACGGGACCGGGGGGACGCCGCAGGGCTCGCGGGCCGAGCGCAAGACGTCGTTCGACGTCGCCGACTTCCCGCTTCCGCACGGTCGCGAGGAGGAGTGGCGCTTTGCTCCCGTGGACCGGATCGCCCCGCTGTTCGCGGCGGAGCTGACCGGCCACGGCATCCTGACCACGGTCGTCGAGGCGCCTGAGGTCGTCGTCGAGATCGTCGACCGCGACGACCCGCGGCTCGGCCGGGCGGGCCGGCCCGGCGACCGCACCGCGGCCGCCGCGTGGGCCTCGTTCCACCGCGCGACGATCGTGACCGTGCCGGCCCAGGCCGTCGCCTCGGCCGTGACCTCGATCCGAGTCGAGGGGGTCGAGGGTGCGGCGCGGGACGCCACGGCCTCGCACGTGCTGGTGCACGCCAAGGAGCTGTCCGAGTCCGTCATCGTCCTGGACCACCAGGGCGACGCGACGCTGTCCGAGACGGTCGAGATCGTCGTGGACGACGGCGCGAAGCTGACGATCGTGTCGGTCCAGGACTGGGCCCCCGGCGCGGTGCACATGGCCTCGCACCGCATCACGATGGGTCGCGACGCCCGCGTCAAGCACGTCGTGGTCACGCTCGGCGGCGACGTCGTGCGCGTGACGCCCGATGCGGAGTTCACCGGCGAGGGTGGCGAGCTGGAGATGCTCGGCCTGTACTTCGCCGATGCCGGCCAGCACCAGGAGCACCGGCTGTTCGTGGACCACGCGGTGCCGCGGTGTCGCTCGCGCGTCACGTACAAGGGCGCACTCCAGGGTGCCGGAGCGCACACCGTCTGGGTCGGCGACGTGCTGATCCAGGCCACGGCCGAGGGCACCGACACCTACGAGCTCAACCGCAACCTCGTCCTGTCGGACGGCGCGCGGGCCGACTCGGTGCCGAACCTCGAGATCGAGACCGGCCTCATCGAGGGTGCGGGCCACGCGTCCGCGACCGGGCGGTTCGACGACGAGCAGCTGTTCTACCTGTGCTCGCGCGGCATCCCCGAGGAGGACGCCCGTCGGCTCGTCGTGCGCGGGTTCTTCGCGGACGTCGTGCACCAGATCGGCGTCCCGGGGATCGAGGACCGCCTCCTGCAGTCGATCGAGGCCGAGCTCGAGCGCAGCCGGACCGCCCTCGACATCGAGCAGGCCGACGCATGAGCGCTCAGCTCGCGTGCCTGACCGCGGACGTACCCGTGTGCGGGACGTTCCGGGTCGAGCTCGAGGCCGAGACCGGAACGGTCGAGGTCGCCGTCGTGCGCGGCGAGGACGGTGAGCTGCACGCCATCTCGGACATCTGCTCGCACGGCGCCGTGTCGTTGTCGGAGGGCGAGGTGGAGGGCAGCACGATCGAGTGCTGGCTGCACGGCTCGCGGTTCGACCTGCGCACCGGTGTCCCGACCGGCCTGCCCGCCGTCCGTCCCGTCCCCGTCTACCCCCTGACCGTCGACGGCGAGCGAGTGCTCGTCGACGTCGACGCCCCCGTCTTGACCGGCAAGGAGAACTGAATGTCCACGCTCGAGATCCGCGACCTGCACGTCAGCGTCGAGACGAAGGAGGGTCCCAAGCAGATCCTGCGCGGGGTCGACCTGACCGTCGCCAGCGGCGAGACCCACGCCATCATGGGCCCCAACGGGTCGGGCAAGTCGACCCTGGCCTACTCGCTGGCCGGTCACCCGAAGTACCAGGTGACCGCGGGCACCGTACTGCTCGACGGCGAGGACGTCCTGGCCATGACGGTGGACGAGCGGGCGCGCGCCGGCATGTTCCTCGCGATGCAGTACCCCGTCGAGGTCCCCGGGGTGAGCGTGTCGAACTTCCTGCGCACCGCGAAGACCGCGATCGACGGCAAGGCCCCGCCGCTGCGGACCTGGGTCAAGGGCATGCGGTCCGCGATGGACGCGCTGCGGATGGATCCGGAGTTCGCCGAGCGCTCGGTCAACGAGGGATTCTCGGGTGGTGAGAAGAAGCGCCACGAGATCCTCCAGATGGAGCTCCTCAACCCGAAGTTCGCGATCCTCGACGAGACCGACTCGGGTCTGGACGTCGACGCGCTCCGCGTCGTGTCGGAGGGCGTGAACCGGGTGCGGGCCGGGGGCGAGGCCGGCATCCTGCTGATCACGCACTACACGCGCATCCTGCGGTACATCAAGCCCGACTTCGTGCACGTCTTCGTCGACGGCCGGATCGCCGAGCAGGGTGGACCCGAGCTCGCCGACCGGCTCGAGGCCGAGGGCTACGACCGCTTCCTGCCTACCGGCGCCTCTGCCTGAAAGGGCGTTCTCACATGTCCGCCCATCTCGTCACCCCCGTGCTGACCGGGGTGGAGCTCGCAGCGGTGCGCGCGGACTTCCCCCTGCTCTCGCGCACCGTGCGCGGCGGTCGGCCGCTGGTCTACCTGGACTCGGGGGCGACGTCGCAGAAGCCCGACGTCGTGCTCGACTCCGAGCAGGACTTCTACCGCCAGCGCAACGCCGCCGTGCACCGCGGCGCGCACCAGCTCGCGGAAGAGGCGACCGAGGCCTTCGAGGCCGCGCGCGCGGAGGTGGCCTCGTTCGTCGGGGTCGGCTCCGACGAGCTCGTCTGGACGTCGAACGCGACCGCGGCGATCAACCTCGTCGCGTACGCGATCGGCAACGCCACGGCGGGCCGTGGCGGGGCGGCCGCGCGCCGGTTCGCGCTCCAGCCCGGTGACCAGATCGTCGTGACCGAGTCCGAGCACCACGCCAACCTGGTGCCGTGGCAGGAGCTCGCGGCGCGCACCGGCGCGACCCTGCGCTGGATCGGGGTCGACGACGACGGCCGGCTCCGCACGGACCAGCTCGCGTCCGTGGTCACCGACCGCACCCGCGTGCTCGCCTTCACGCACGCCTCGAACGTCACGGGCGCCGTGACCGACGTCGCGCCATTCGTCGCCCGGGCTCGTGAGGTGGGTGCGCTCACCATGCTCGACGCGTGCCAGAGCGTCCCGAACCTGCCCGTCGACCTCGCCGCGCTCGGCGTCGACTTCGCGGCGTTCTCGGGTCACAAGATGCTCGGCCCGACGGGGGTCGGTGCGCTGTACGGGCGCCGCGAGCTGCTCGAGGCGCTGCCGCCGGTGATGACGGGCGGGTCGATGGTCGAGGTCGTCACGATGGAGACCGCGACCTACGCGCCCCCGCCGCAGCGGTTCGAGGCCGGTACCCAGATGATCGCGCAGGCCATCGGCATGGGGGCCGCCGCGCGGTACCTCGCCGAGCTCGGGATGCACGGCGTCGCCGCCCACGAGGCGGAGCTCACGCGCGCGCTGCTCGCGGCGGTGGCCTCGGTGCCGCACGTGCGGGTCGTGGGCCCGCTCGACGCCGCAGACCGGTTGGCGACCGTGTCGTTCGTCGTCGACGGCGTGCACGCGCACGACGTCGGCCAGGTGCTCGACGACGCGGGCGTCGCCGTCCGCGTCGGTCACCACTGCGCGCAGCCGCTGCACCGTCGCTTCGGCGTCGCCGCGACCGCGCGCGCGTCGGCGTCGGTCTACACGACGGTCGAGGAGATCGACGTCTTCCGGGAGGCGCTCGCCGGCGTCCGCGGGTTCTTCGGACTGAACGAGGTAGCGACCGCATGACGAACGCGATGGAGCAGCTCTACCAGCAGGTGATCCTGGACCACGCGAAGTTCCCGCACGGGCGTGGTCTGACCACCGACGCGGTGGCCCCCGGCCATGCGATCGGCGAGTCGCACCAGGTCAACCCGACCTGCGGCGACGAGGTCACCCTGCGGGTCGACATCGATCCCGCCGACGGGGTGCCCGTGCTGCGCACGGTGAGCTGGGAAGGGCAGGGCTGCAGCATCTCGCAGGCCTCCATCTCGGTGCTCACCGACCTGGTCACCGGTGCCGAGCTCACCGAGGTGGACCGCCTCGCCGAGACGTTCCGCCAGCTGATGCACGCTCGCGGCGCGGGGCTCGACCCCGACCAAGAGGACGCCCTCGGCGACGCCACGGCGTTCACCGGGGTCGCGAAGTACCCCGCACGGATCAAGTGCGCCCTGCTCGGCTGGGCCGCGCTGCGCGATGCCGTCGCACGATCCGGTGCGGGCCTGCCGGCCACGACCTCTCAGGAGCTGCCATGACCACGCTCACCCCCGCCGACTCGACGCCACCCACCGTGGCCGACATCGAGGAGGCCCTGCGCGACGTGATCGACCCCGAGCTCGGGATCAACATCGTCGATCTCGGCCTGGTCTACGGCCTCACCGTGGACCAGAGCAACAACGTCGTCATCGACATGACGCTCACCTCGGCGGCCTGCCCGCTCACCGACGTCATCGAGGACCAGACGGCGACCAGCCTCGAGGGGATGGTCGCCACGTTCCGGATCAACTGGGTCTGGATGCCGCCGTGGGGTCCCGAGAAGATCACGCCCGACGGTCGCGACCAGATGCGGGCCCTCGGCTTCAACATGTGAGGTCGACGGCGGCCGTTGGCCTCGGCTGGCGGGACGCCGCGGCTAGAGGGTCGCAGCCTCGAGCGCGTTGCACTCCTGCACGCTGGCGCCGTCGTACCCGGCGCTGAACCAGCGCTGGCGCTGCTCGCTCGAGCCGTGCGTCCAGGACTCGGGGTCGACGGTCCCGGTCGCGCTCTCCTGGATGCGGTCGTCGCCGACCGCGGATGCCGCCGAGAGCGCGTCCGCGAGCTCCGCGGCGGTGATCGGGGCGAGGAACGGCACCCCGGTCGCGGGATCGACCGTCGTAGCGGCATGACCGGTCCACATCCCGGCGAAGCAGTCGGCGGTGAGCTCGATCCGGACCGAGTCCGAGGTCGGACCGGTGCCGGACCGGTCGGCGGCGGTCAGCAGACCGGTCAGCTGCTCGATGTGGTGGCCGAACTCGTGCGCGATGACGTACTCCTCGGCGAGCGGCCCCCCGGACGCGCCGAACCGCGTCCGCAGGTCGTCGAAGAAGCCGAGGTCGACGTACACGGTCTGGTCGGGCGGGCAGTAGAACGGTCCGGTCGCGCTGGTCGCGCTGCCGCAGGCGGTGTCGGTCGCCTGCTCGAAGCTGACGACGCCGGGCTGGGTGTACGCCACACCCAGGGGGGCGAGCGCGTCGGACCAATAGGTGTCGAGCGCCCGCGCCGTGGCCGACAACCGGCAGTCGCGGGCGGCGTTCGCCTGCTCGGCCGAGCACTCGGCCACGTACTCCTCGGTCTGCTCCCCGCCGGTGTCGCCGCCGAGCCCGTCGGCGATCGGGGACAGGTCGACGTTGAAGAACAGGGCCCCGATCAGCACGATGAGGCCGCCGAGCCCGCCGCCGATCGCCACCCCACGCCCGCCGCGACGCGTGCGCACCCGGCCACCCTCGAAGCTGCCACCGTCCTGGAACGTCATGCGTGCAGGCTATTCGCCGAGCCCACGAGCGGCCAACGCCGCGCCGGTGGTGCGGGCGCGGGCGACCGTCCGCACGGCGGCGGGCACGAGCAGCGCCCGTGGGTTGCGCTCGAGGCCGCGGGCCCGGGCCGCGTCGCGGACCTCCGCGGCGGTCTGCACGAGGGCCGGCACGGTGCGCAGCATGAGGGCGACCGACAGGGCGAAGCTCTCGGGCCGCAGCCCCACGTGCCGCAGCGGTCGGGCGGCGCGTTCGAGCGCGTCGAGCATCCGGTCGGCCGGCGTGGTCGCCGTCACCACTCCCGCCGCGACCACGAGGGTGAGCAGGTCGACGCTCACCTCGATCGCGGCGGCAAGACCCTGCTGCCACCACTGGAAGGCGGCGAGGCCGGCCGCGGTCGCCAGGACGGGGACCAGGCCGGTCAGGGTCGCGCGGGCCGGCTGACGTGCGACGGCGGCCGCTGCCGCCGCGACCGCGAGGAGCGCCAGTGCCCCGACCGGGCCGCGGACCAGCACGACGGCGAGACCGAGCAGCGCCAGTGCGGTCAGCTTCGCGCCGACGGGCGCGCGATGGAGCGGGGTCGACCCCGGGGAGTACAGACCGAGCGGACCGATCCAGGGGGAGCGTCGCCGCCGGCTCACCGGACTGCCCCGTTCATCGGACTGTGCCGTTCATCGGACTGTGCCGTTCATCGGACCGCCATCCGGTCGCGGTAGGTCTCGATGGCGCCCCAGGCGTCGCCGTCGGCCACGATCCGGCCGCCGTCGACCACCAGGACGCGGTCGGCGCGCGCGGCCGCGTCGAGGTCATGGGTCACGAGCACGACCTGCTGGTCGAGGGAGTCGAGCAGCTCGTCGACCACCCGGCGCCAGCGCAGGTCCAGCAGGGTGGTCGGCTCGTCGCACACGAGGATGGCCGGCTCGGTCGCCAGCACGCCGGCGAGCGCCAACAGCTGCTTCTGCCCACCCGACAGCGCGTGCACGCTCACCTCGGCGTGCGCCGCGAGCCCGAACCGCGCCAGGACGCCATGCACGCGCTCGGCGCGCTCAGCCGCATCGAGCGTCAGGCGCCGCAGCGAGAGGGCGACGTCCTCACGGGGGGTCGGCATGACGAGCTGGGCGTCCGGGTCGGTGAAGACGAACCCGACCCGGCGCCGGATCGCGGCGCCGTCCCGCGCGGTGTCCAGGCCGTCCACGAGCACCCGGCCGTCCGTCGGCAGGACGAGCCCGTTGACCAGCCGCGCCAGCGTCGACTTGCCGGACCCGTTCGCGCCGACGACGGCGACCCGGCGCTCGACCAGGTGCAGGTCGACCCCCGCGAGGATCGTCACGTCCGGCGCCCCGGGGGTCGACTCGGCGCGCACCGCGACGGACTCGAACGTGATCATGTGAGATCAGCGACGTACGCGGAGCATGTCCGGGAAGGCGCGGAAGATCGCGGCCGCGACGACGGCCACGAGCATGTTCTTGATCACGTCTCCGGGCACGAACGTCGCCCCGAGCGCGATCGCGGCACCCGGGTCGAGATCCAGCCGCCAGCCCATCACGGCGATGCCGATCGGGTGGATGAAGACGAGGCTGCCGCTCATCGCCGCGCCGAAGAGGACGAACGGCCGCAGGGCGGGGCGCACCCGCCGGGCGAGCGAGGCGACGTACCCGGCCAGGGCGGCGGCCAGCGGGAAGGCGATGAGGTACCCGAAGGACGGCTTGGCCACGACCGCGAGACCGCCTGTGGCCTGCGCAAACACCGGCATTCCGGCCAGCCCGACGGCGAGGTACAGACCGACGGCGGCCGCGCCGCGGCGCGGGCCCAGGACCACCCCTGCGAGCAGCACACCGAACGTCTGGAGCGTGATGGGCACGGGGATCCCGGCGACCGGGATCGACGGCAGGAGCGCGCACACGGCGATGAAGGCAGCAAAGGTCGCCACCAGGGCGACGTCGGTCGTGGTCCCGGATCGGGCTCTGCCGCGGGCGCCGACGGAGGGCAGCGCGACCGCTCCCGAGGGTGTCGGCGAGGTGCGGGGCTCGTTCTGGGGCGCGGTCGACATGGGTCTCCTCGGTGGTCGGGGGGTGGTCGGGGGCGGCTTCCCACGCTAGCCGGTCGTAGACTCGTGTGCGTTTGTGCCCGCATCCAACGCTCGCGGGCCGCGTTCGAAGGAAACCTCTTGATCACTGCCCATGCCGTCGAGCTGCGCTTCGGCGCACGCGTCCTGCTCGAGGCGGCGAGCTTCCGGATCGCTGCGGGGGACCGCATCGGCCTGGTCGGCCGTAACGGCGCCGGTAAGACGACGCTCACCAAGACCCTCGCGGGGGAGAGCCAGCCGTCTGCCGGTCAGATCACCCGCACCGGCGAGGTCGGCTACCTGCCGCAGGACTCGCGCACCGGCGACCACACCATGCTCGCGATGGACCGGGTGCTGTCGGCCCGCGGCCTCGACGAGATCGTGCGGGGCCTGCGCGAGACCGAGGTCGCGATGGCGAGCGTCGTCGACGAGACGCGCGACGCCGCGATGGAGCGGTACACCCGCCTCGAGGCGCGGTTCACGGCGGCCGGCGGGTACGCGGCCGAGAGCGAGGCGGAGCGGATCGCGTCCAACCTCGGCCTCGACGACCGCGTGCTCGAGCAGGAGTGCGGCACGCTCTCCGGTGGCCAGCGCCGCCGGGTCGAGCTCGCCCGGATCCTGTTCTCGGGCGTGGACACGCTGCTGCTCGACGAGCCCACCAACCACCTCGACGCCGACTCGATCGTCTGGCTGCGCGACTACCTCAAGGCGTACCCGGGTGGCCTGATCGTCATCAGCCACGACAACGACCTGCTGCGCGCGGTGGCCAACAAGGTGTTCCACCTGGACGCCAACCGCGGCGAGCTCGACCAGTACAACCTCAAGTGGGACGCCTACCTGCACCAGCGCGAGACCGACGAGAAGCGGCGCAAGCGCGAGCGGGCGAACACCGAGAAGAAGGCGTCGGTCCTGCTGCTGCAGGCGGACAAGATGCGGGCCAAGGCCACCAAGGCCGTCGCCGCGCAGAACATGGCCCGCCGGGCCGAGCGGATGCTCGCGGGGCTCGAGGCGGTCCGTGCGTCGGACAAGATCGCGCACATCCGGTTCCCCACCCCGTCGCCGTGCGGCAAGACGCCGCTGACGGCGGAGGGCCTGAGCAAGACGTACGGCTCGCTCGAGGTCTTCACCGACGTCAGCCTCGCGATCGACCGGGGCAGCCGGGTCGTCATCGTCGGGCTCAACGGTGCGGGCAAGACGACCCTGCTGCGGATGCTCGCGGGCGTCGACAAGCCGGACACCGGCTCGGTCAAGGCCGGGCACGGGCTCAAGCTCGGGTACTACGCGCAGGAGCACGAGACCCTCGACGACACCCGCTCGGTCGTGGAGAACATGCGCTCGGCCGCGCCGGACATGACCGACACCCAGGTGCGCAACGTGCTCGGCTCGTTCCTGTTCTCCGGGGACGACGCCGACAAGCCCGTCAAGGTGCTCTCCGGTGGTGAGAAGACCCGGCTCGCGCTCGCGGCCCTGGTCGTGTCGTCGGCCAACGTGCTGCTGCTGGACGAACCGACGAACAACCTCGACCCGGCCAGCCGTGGCGAGATCCTGCGCGCGCTGCACAACTACGAGGGCGCTGTCGTGCTCGTCTCGCACGACGAGGGCGCGGTCGAGGCGCTCAACCCCGAACGGGTCGTCCTGCTGCCCGACGGGGTCGAGGACCTCTGGGGCCCGGACTACGCGGACCTGATCTCCCTGGCGTAGCTAGCCCAGCTGGGAGTCGATGAGCGCGTCCTCGATCTCCTCGGCGCTCGGGCCCTTGCCCCGGCGTCCGGTGGGCCGCGCGGGTCGTCCGGTCGGATCACCGGCGGACGCCTCGTGCAGCTCGCGGCGGGCGAGGATGGAGAACCCGATCAGCGATCCGAGCGCGAAGGTCCACCACTGGAACGCGTAGGACAGGTGGGACCCGGGGTCCGTGCTCGGCTTGGGGAGCACCCCGATGTCGTCCGGGACGGCCGACTCCTCCGTGGCCAGCGCGCCGTAGGCGGCATAGGCGTCGACGTCTGCGGGGTCGCGGCCACCGGCGGCCAGCACCTGGTCGATCGAGATGGCCTGGACCTCGCCGTCGGGGGCGTCCCGGGCGGAGGGCGGCTCGTCGGCCCGCAGCCGGACCGTGATCTCGACCGTCCCGCTGGGCGCCGCCGGCAGGGTGTCCGGGCGTTCCGAGCTCTCCCCGGTCGGGATCCAACCGCGGTCGACCACGAGCACGGCGGGCCGGTCGCCCGCCTCGAGGGGCGCGGATCCGGCCTGGGCGGGGTCGGTCACGACGAACGGCACCAGGACGTGGAAGCCGGCCTGGCTGTTGATCGGGCGGTTGCGCAGGAGGGCGGTCGCGCCGGCGTCGTAGTGCCCGACGACGGTGACCGGGCGCCAGACCTCGTCGCCCGCGAGGGCATCGCCCGGCGAGTCGAGCACGTCCGCGAGCGGGACCGGGTCGGCGCCGTAGCCGGCCTCGATCACCGCGATGACGGCGTCGCGGGCGAGGTGCCGGTTCCACTGCCAGCGGCCCAGCAGTCCGCACGTCACGGCGAGCACCACCGCGAGCAGGACGAGTCCCGCGGCGCGCCGGGCGGCCGGGCTCACGGTCGGTCTCGCAGCGCTCCGAGGATGCCGCCGAGACGCGGCTCGTCGCCGGCGGTCGGCGACCCGGCGTCCGGCAGGTCGGCGACCGGCAGCTCGGTGACCGGCACGGTGCCGCGCAGGAGCCCGCGCGTGCCGAGGTACTCCTCGAGGTGGGCCCGGTGGTCGGCGCAGGCGAGCCACACCTTGCGGCGGTCCGGCGTGTGCAGCTTGGGGTTGTTCCAGAGCAGGCCCCACTGGGCCGGCGCGCCGCAGCCACGAGCCCGGCACACGGCTTCGTGGATGGAGTCCGGGACGGGGTTCAGGGGGTCAGTCACGCCGACCATCCTCGCCGGTCCGATCGCCGTCGGCCCCGCTGCCCAGGGCCCGGGGAGTCATCAGCGGGACGGCGTCGTCCGGGCGTTCGCGGCCGGCGTTGGCCAGGATCACCGCGATGTACGGCAGCACGACCGCGCCGGCGATGAGGAGCCAGGAGATCCAGCCGGGGACGCGACCCCAGGTCGCGACCGCGCCGATGAAGCACACGATCCGGATGCCCATCTGGATCAGATACCGACGGGTCCGCCGCGCGACCTCGTCGCTCAGCGGTTCGGGGACGGAGGTGATCCGGGGCACCTCGGGGGTTCCGGAGCGTGGCTTGCTCACCGGGTGAGTTTACGCGGTCGGGTCCGCCGTGGCCCGCCGGATCGGGTCCCGCGGCAGGGCGTTCTTGTGGGCTTCATACAACGCTCCGGCCCGATCGTGTCCGACGCAAGGCTCACCACCGCCGCGGAAGGTCAGATACCGTCAGTCCCCGTGACCGCGAGCGAGCGCGGCGATCCGCCGTTCAGACCTCGCCACACCGGTCTGTCGGACGCAGTGCCCTGGGAAAGAGAGATGACGCGTGAGTGAACCCCGTAGCGTGCTGGTGACCGGAGCGAACCGGGGCATCGGTCGGGCGATCGCCGAGCGGTTCGTCGCCGCGGGGGACAAGGTCGCGACGATCTACCGCACCGGTGAGCTGCCGGAGGGCGTGCTCGGGGTCGTCGGTGACGTCCGCGACACGGCGTCGATCGATGCCGCCTTCACCGCCATCGAGGCCGCGCACGGGCCGGTCGAGGTGCTGGTGGCGAACGCGGGGGTGACCCGTGACCAGCTGCTGCTGCGGATGACCGACGAGGACTTCGAGCAGGTGCTGGACGTCAACGTCACCGGCTCGTTCCGGTGCGTGCGTCGCGCGTCCAAGGGCATGATCCGGCTGCGTCGCGGACGCATCATCTTCATCTCCTCGGTCGTCGGGCTGTACGGCTCGCCCGGCCAGGTCAACTACGCGGCGTCGAAGTCCGCGCTCGTGGGCATGGCCCGGTCGATCACCCGCGAGCTGGGCGGGCGGGGGATCACCGCGAACGTCGTCGCCCCCGGGTTCGTCGACACCGCGATGACCGCCGAGCTGCCCGCCGAGCGCCAGGCCGCCTACCGCGCCGCGATCCCGGCGGGCCGGTTCGCCCAGCCCGACGAGGTGGCCGGCGTCGTGCTGTTCCTGGCCTCCGAGGACGCGGCCTACGTCAACGGGGCCGTCATCCCCGTCGACGGTGGCCTCGGCATGGGCCACTGACCGTCCGCTCGCCCCGCACCGCCTGCACCCCCACCCGCACTTAGCCCCACCCGAACCGAACGGAAGTCAGCTCATGGGTCTGCTCGACGGCAAGAAGCTCCTGATCACCGGTGTCCTCACCGACGGCTCGATCGCCTTCCACGTGGCGCGCCTCGCGCAGGAGCAGGGCGCCGAGGTCGTGCTGACCTCCTTCGGCCGCCAGTTCCGGCTCACCCAGGCGATCTCCCGGCGGCTGCCGTTGCCCGCGCCCGTCATCCAGCTGGACGTGACGTCCGACGAGGACCTCGCGGCGCTCGCCGATCGGGTCCGTGAGCACACCGACCACCTCGACGGCGTCGTGCACTCGATCGGGTTCGCCCCGCAGTCCGTCATGGGCGGCAACTTCCTGGCCGCCGAGTGGAAGGACGTCTCGACCGCCATCGAGGTCTCGGCCTACTCGTTGAAGTCCCTCGCCGTGGCCGCCAAGCCGCTGCTCGGTCGCGGCTCGTCGATCGTCGGACTCACCTTCGACGGCCGCTTCTCCTGGCCGGTCTACGACTGGATGGGCGTGGCCAAGGCTGCGCTCGAGGGAACGTCGCGCTACCTCGCCCGGGACCTCGGCCCGGAGGGCATCCGCGTGAACCTCGTGTCCGCCGGTCCGATCCGCACCACGGCCGCGAAGTCGATCCCCGGCGTGTCCCGGCTCGAGGAAGGCTGGCCCGAGCGGGCGCCGCTCGGCTGGGACATCGAGGACCCGGAGCCGACGGCCCGCGCGGTCGCCGCCCTGCTCTCGGACTGGTTCCCGGCGACCACGGGCGAGATGGTGCACGTCGACGGCGGTCTGCACGCGACCGGGGCCTAGGCCGCGATGCCCAGCGCGACGGACCACCCGCGGCGGCTCGTGCTGCTGCGGCACGCGAAGGCGGAGCCCGGCGGCCGCGAGGCTGACGCGCTGCGTTCCCTCGCCCTGGCCGGCCGCCGGCAGTGCCTGCGGGTCGGTGGGGCCCTGATCGAACGCGACCTGGTCCCGGACCTCGTGCTGTGCTCCGCCGCGGTGCGCACGCGACAGACCTGGGACCTGGTCCGCGGCGCGCTCGGCGGTGCCGAGCCGGTCGTCGAGATCAGCGACCTGCTCTACGAGGCCGGGGTGGCCGAGATGGTCGGGCAGGTGCGGGGGATCGGCGACGGCGTGCGCACCGTGCTCGTCGTCGGGCACGAGCCGACCGTGTCGGCCGTCGCCGCCACGCTCGCCGGCGCGCACTCGGACAAGTCAGCCGTGGCCCACGTGCGGGCCGGGATGTCGACCGGGACGTTCTGTGTGCTCGACGTCGCCGGGCCGTGGAGCGAGCTCGAGCGCGGGGCGGCCCGGCTGCGGGCGGTCGTCGCACCGACCGGATGACCGGCTGACCGCTCGACGGCGAGCCCGGGCGCTGCGTCCGGTCAGTCCCGGTGGTCGATCAGGGCGAGAACGGCGTCCAGCCGGCCGTCGACCGCGGCGTGTGCGGCGGCGCGCACCAGGGGCTTGGCGTTGAAGGCCACGCTGAAGCCGGCGACCGCGAGCATCCCGAGGTCGTTCGCGCCGTCGCCGATGGCGATCGTGTCGGCCATCGCGATGCCCTCGGCCTGCGCGTACTCGGTCAGGGCGGCCGCCTTCGCCGCGCGGTCGATCACGGCGCCGCGCACGCGCCCGGTGAGCAGACCATCGGCGACCTCGAGCCGGTTGGCCCGGGTCCGGGAGATGCCGAGCGAGGCGGCGAGCGGCTCGACGACCTCGGCGAAACCGCCGGACACGAGCCCGACCGGCCAGCCGCGGGCGGAGAGCTCGGCGAGCAGCTCACGGGCTCCGGGGGTGAGCTCGACCTCGGCCCGGACGTCGTCGAGCACCTGGACCGGGAGCCCGGCCAGCGTGGCGACCCGCTCGTGCAGCGACGTGGCGAAGTCGATCTCGCCGCGCATCGCCCGGTCGGTGATGGCGACGACCTGGCTGCGCGAGCCGGCATGGGCCGCGAGCAGCTCGATCACCTCGGCGGTGATCAGGGTCGAGTCCACATCCATGACCACCAGGCGGCGGGTGCGCGGGCGGGCGGCGGGCGGGCTGACGGTCGGGTGGTTCATCACCCGGGCAGGGTAACGGCGTGGGCAGGTACCGCGTTGTGCCTGCCCACGCCGGCGGTGCGTCAGACCTCGACGACGGTGCCCTTCGGGACGACCGTGATCCCCGAGTCCGTGACGGTGAAACCGCGCTCGAGGTCGTGCTTGCGGTCGAGCCCGATCCGGGCCCGCTCGGGCACGACGACGTTCTTGTCCAGGATCGACCGGTGCACCTGCGCGTGCCGGTGCACCTGGACGCCGTCCATCAGGACGCTGTCGGACACTGCCGACCAGGAGTGCAGGTACACGCCCGGGGACAGGACCGAACCCGACACCCCGGCACCGGAGACGATCACACCCGGCGACACGAGCGAGTCGGCCGCGTAGCCGATCCGGTCCGGCCCGGCGTGCACGAACTTCGCCGGCGGCAGGCCGGTGTAGCCCGTGTGCAGCGGCCAGTCGAAGTTGTAGACGTTGAAGACCGGCTCGATCGAGATCAGGTCGCGGTTCGCGTCGAAGTACGAGTCGATGGTGCCCACGTCGCGCCAGTAGTCGCGGTCGCGATCCGTGGACCCGGGCACGTCGTTGCGGATGAAGTCGTAGACGCCCGCCTCTCCACGCTCGACGAAGGCCGGGACGAGGTCGCCACCCATGTCGTGGCGTGAGGTCGGGTTCTCGGCATCGGCGGTGACGGCACGCACCAGCGCATCGGCGTTGATGACGTAGTTGCCCATCGACGCGAGGATCTCGCCGGGGGAGTCCGCGAGCGGGATCGGGTCGGACGGCTTCTCCCGGAACGCGGAGATCCGGGTCGGGTCGCTCGGGTCGGTCTCGATGACGCCGAACTCGGTCGACATCGCGATCGGCTGGCGGATGGCCGCCACGGTGATCTCGGCGCCGGACTCGATGTGGGCGTCCACCATCTGGGAGAAGTCCATGCGGTAGACGTGGTCGGCGCCGACCACGACGACGATGTCGGGGCGC
Source organism: Pengzhenrongella frigida (assembly GCF_004168625.1). Lineage (GTDB taxonomy): Bacteria > Actinomycetota > Actinomycetes > Actinomycetales > Cellulomonadaceae > Pengzhenrongella > Pengzhenrongella frigida. The sequence goes on along the minus strand of NZ_SDWW01000031.1, from coordinate 15,674 downwards.
TCGTCGTCGATGATGTTCAGGCACTGGAAGATCGCGTCGGCGCTGCCGAGGTACCAGTGCTTGCCGACCCGCTGCTGTGCGGGGACGGGGGCGACGTAGTTGCCCAGCAGCGAGGACATGCGCCAGGTCTTGGCGATGTGGCGGTCCAGGCTGTGCGACTTGTACTGCGTCAGCACGACGACTTTGAGGTAGCCCGAGTTGATGACGTTGGAGAGCGCGAAGTCGACAAGTCGATAGATGCCGCCGAACGGCACAGCCGGCTTGGCTCGGTGGGAGGTGAGCGGCATGAGCCGCTTCCCCTCCCCACCCGCGAGGACAATTGCAAGGATGCGCGGCGTTGCCATGGGTTGACCCTAGGCCCGCAAGCGGGCGAGCCGCCAACCATCGCTGTCAGCAGCACGGTTCGTGTCGCGCTAGCGTGTCGCGCGTGAGAGTAGATCTGTTGACACGTGAGTACCCGCCCTTCGTCTACGGCGGGGCCGGTGTGCACGTCGCCGAGCTGTCGGCCGTCCTGCGACGCAGCATCGACGTGCGCGTCCGCTGCTTCGACGGGCCCCGCGGGCCCGAGGCCGAGGCGGGGGTGACCGGGTACGCGGTCCCGGCCGAGCTCGCCTCGGCCAACGCGGCCCTCGCGACCTTCGGCGTCGACCTGGCGATGGCCAACGACGTGGCGGGCGCCGACCTGGTGCACTCCCACACCTGGTACGCGAACCTCGCCGGCCACCTCGCGAGCCTCCTGCACGGCGTGCCGCACATCCTGTCCGCGCACAGCCTCGAGCCGTTGCGGCCGTGGAAGGCCGAGCAGCTGGGCGGCGGGTACGCGTTGTCCGGCTGGGCCGAGCGGACCGCCTACGAGGGTGCCGCCGGCATCATCGCGGTGAGCGCGGGCATGCGCGCCGACATCTTGCGGTGCTACCCCCAGGTCGACCCCGCCCGGGTGCACGTGGTGCACAACGGCATCGACCTGGCTGGCTGGAAGCGTCCCGCGGACGACGAGGCGCTGGCCGCCGCCGACGCGATCGTGCGCGGCCTCGGGATCGACCCTGACCGTCCGGCGGTCGTGTTCGTCGGCCGGATCACGCGCCAGAAGGGGCTGCCCTACTTCCTGCGGGCGGCCGAGCGGCTGCCCGCCGACGTCCAGGTCATCCTGTGCGCGGGCGCCCCGGACACCCCGGAGATCGCGGCCGAGGTCGAGGGCCTCGTGGCGGCGCTCGCGGCCAAGCGTGACGGCGTCGTGTGGATCTCCCAGATGCTGCCGCGCCACGAGCTCGTGGCGGTGCTCGCCAGCGCGACCGTGTTCGCGTGCCCGTCCATCTATGAACCGCTCGGCATCGTCAACCTCGAGGCCATGGCCGTCGGCCTGCCGGTCGTGGGCACCGCGACCGGCGGCATCCCGGAGGTCGTCGCGGACGGCGTGACCGGCCTGCTGGTGCCGATCGCGCAGGCCCAGGACGGGACGGGCACACCGCTCGACCCCGAGGCGTTCGTGGCCGACCTCGCGGCGTCCCTGACGGAGCTCGCCGGGGATCCGGTCCGGGCGGCAGCCATGGGCGTCGCCGCGCGCACCCGGGTCGAGGACCACTTCGCGTGGGATGCCATCGCGGAGCGCACGCTGGCCGTCTACCGCACGGTGCTCGCCGGATAGGACGGTGCTCGCTGGTCAGTGAGCTCGCCGGAGAGGGAGCTCGTCAGGCCCCTCGGTCGACCTGCGTCGTGGCCGCGCACATCGCGCGGCGCGCGGCGCGGTCGACCTCGCGCAGCGCCGTGGACCGCTGGTCGGCCTGCCACAGGTTGACCGCGCCGCCGTCGTCGGCCGTCGCAAGATCGACGATCGCCCGCAGGCGGGCCGCCGAGACCAGGACCCGTAGCCGCCGTCCGTCGAGCCCCGGCGGAACGAGCCAGCCCGGATCGGCGTCGGCGCGCAGGGCGGCGATGGCGTTGGCAGCGTCGGGGCGCCAGCGCGCCACGTCGAGGGAGGCGAGCGCCTCGGTCGCCGCCACGAGGGCTCCCCGCAGGTCGCGCTCCGAGTCGGCCAGGGAGCCGACCGTGCCGAGGAGCGCGGTGCGCCACTCGGGGATGCGCCGGACCTCCCAGGACACCAGATGCCCCGGCTCGAGCGCGCTCCCGAACTCCTCGATCTGCGGGACTGCCGCGAAGGCGCCCTCCCGTGTGCGGACCAGGACGCACTCGCCCGCCTCGACGGCCAGCGCGCTGATCGCGGCCGGGACCCCGGCCAGGTCGCCCGGCGCCGGCAGCAGGGCGGCCACCTCGCGCGGACCGCTCGCCCAGGACGCGAACAGGTCCGCGAGCCGGTCGCCCGGCACGGTGACGTCGTCGGCGGGTTCGATCGTGTGGGGCTCGTCGTCACCCTGGACGGCGTCGACGGCCTGCTGCAGCGGGGCGGAACCCACGGGCACGTGCTGGACCCAGAGCGCGAGCAGCACGGATCGGGGCAGGTCGAACAGCGGTGCCGATTCCTCCACGCCGTCCAACCTACGTGCTGCGCAGGCTAGGGTCGCTCACCATGAACGTGGTGCTCGACCTGCAGGACGTGTCCATCCGTCGGGGGACCAAGACGATCCTCGACTCGGTGAGCTGGCAGGTCCGGGAGGGTGAACGCTGGGTCGTGCTCGGCCGCAACGGCGCGGGCAAGACGACGCTCCTGCAGATCGCGGCCGGCCGGATGCACCCGTCGTCCGGCGTCGCGGAGCTGCTCGGCGAGCGGCTGGGCCGGGTCGACGTGTTCGAGCTCCGGCCGCGCATCGGGCTGGCGAGCTCGGCGCTCGCGGACCGCATCCCCGCGTCGGAGACCGTGCGGGACGTCGTGCTCACCGCCGCCTACGGCGTGACCGGTCGGTGGCGGGAGAGCTACGAGGACCTCGACCAGGCGCGTGCCCACGACCTGATGTCGGCCTTCGGGGTGGACGGGCTCGCGGATCGCTCGTTCGGCACCCTCAGTGAGGGCGAGCGCAAGCGGGCGCAGATCGCGCGGGCCCTCATGACCGATCCGGAGCTGCTGCTCCTGGACGAGCCCGCCGCGGGCCTCGACCTGGGCGGACGCGAGGAGCTGGTGGCCGCTCTCGCCGAGCTCGCGCGGGATCGACGCTCGCCCGTCCTGGTGCTCGTCACCCATCACGTCGAGGAGATCCCGCCGGGGTTCACGCACGTGCTGCTGCTCACCGACGGGCACGTGCACGCGGCCGGCCCCATCGCGGAGGTCCTCACCGCCCAGAACCTGACCGGTGCCTTCGGGCTCGACCTCGTGGTGGAGCAGTCCGCGGATCGCTGGTCGGCGCGCGCGACGAGATAGGTCACGCCCGCCGGACAGGCACCTAGGATTGGTACGTAAGGCCTCGTCAGAGGGTATTTGTCGGTTCCGCGGTTGGTCCAGCGAGGGGAGTTCGTGATGGACGTGCTTTGGTGGGTCGGCGCCGCGCTGCTGTTCATCGTGGTCGAGGTCGTCTCGGTGAACCTGGTGCTCGTCATGTTCGCGGGCGGGGCGCTCGCGGCCGCGCTCGCCAACGCGCTCGGGGCACCGGTCGGCGTGCAGTTCGTCACCTTCGCCGTCGTGTCCGGGCTGCTGCTGTTCGCCCTGCGCCCCTGGCTGCTGCGCCGGCTGCGGGGCCGCATGCCCCTCGTCGAGACCAACGCCGCAGCCCAGGTCGGACGGGTCGCCACGGTGGTGGCCGACGTCGGCCCGGCCGGTGGGCGCATCAAGCTCACAGGCGAGGTCTGGTCCGCCCGGACCGCCCGCGACGGGCTCGCCTTCCCCGTGGGCGCCGAGGTGCGGGTCGTCCGCCTCGACGGTGCCACCGCCATCGTGGACGGCTCCGTGCCGCCGATGCACCTCGCGCCACCCGCAGAACCCGGCTTTCCTGAGCACAAGGAGAACGCATGAATGACAGTCCGGTCGACCTCGGGACCATTGCCGGCTATCTCGTCCTGGGTCTGTTCCTCATCTTCGTGTTCGTCGCGATCGTCCGGGCCGTCCGGATCGTGCCGCAGGCGACCGCGCTCGTCATCGAGCGGCTCGGTCGGTACTCGCGCACGCTCGAGCCGGGGCTGCACCTGCTGATCCCGTTCGTCGACCGGGTGCGGGCCGGGGTCGACCTGCGCGAGCAGGTCGTCTCGTTCCCCCCGCAGCCCGTGATCACCTCCGACAACCTCGTGGTGAGCATCGACACGGTGATCTACTTCCAGGTCATCGACCCCAAGTCCGCGGTCTACGAGATCGCCAACTACCTCCTCGGCATCGAGCAGATCACCGTCACCACCTTGCGTAACGTGATCGGGTCCATGGACCTCGAGCAGACCCTGACCAGCCGCGACCAGATCAACGGTCAGCTGCGCGGGGTGCTCGACGAGGCGACCGGACGATGGGGGATCCGCGTGAACCGCGTCGAGCTCAAGTCCATCGATCCGCCGCAGAGCATCCAGGGTTCGATGGAGATGCAGATGCGCGCCGAGCGCGACCGGCGCGCCGCGATCCTCACGGCCGAAGGGGTCAAGCAGTCCCAGATCCTCACGGCCGAGGGGGACAAGCAGGGGGCGATCCTGCGGGCCGAGGGCTCCGCCCAGGCGGCGATCCTCACGGCCGAGGGCGAGGCCCGCGCGATCCTCCAGGTCTTCGACGCCGTGCACCGTGGCGACCCCGACCCCAAGCTGCTCGCGTACCAGTACCTGCAGATGCTGCCGAAGATCGCGAACAGCCAGGCCAACAAGGTCTGGATCATCCCGTCCGAGCTCACCGGCGCACTCAGCCAGTTCACCAAGGGGTTCGCGGGCGCGATGGAGGCACCGGCCGAAGGTGCCGAGCCCGTCCGTCCGCCCGGCTGGTCCCCGCTCGCGGGCGAGCTGCCGCCGACCGCGCTGACCGACCCCGCCGTGGCTCTCGCCGAGGCGCGCCGGGAGTCCCAGGCCGCGACGGCCGACGCCACGAGCGCCGGGACGCTCAGCGGGTTCCCGTTCGACCCGGACGCCGAGGCGGGGCAGAAGCCCTAGCCCGGAACCCCGCACGACGCATCTCGCCCTGAGGAAAGCCCAGGGCGAGATGCGCTGCCTGCCGCCGGGTGGTGGCAGGCTGCATCGTGTTCGCGCACCCTTCCCGTCACTGCGCGACCCTCGGGAGATTTCGTGCTGATCCGGTTGCTGCGCGGATACCTGCGCCCCTACACCGCGCCCATCGCAGCGGTTCTCGTGCTGCAGCTCATCCAGACGCTCGCGACGCTCTATCTGCCCAGCCTCAACGCGAACATCGTCGACCAGGGCATCGCGGTGGGCGACACGGGGTACATCCTGCGCACCGGCAGCTGGATGCTCGCGGTCAGCCTGCTGCAGGTCCTGACCGCGATCGCGGCGGTGTACTTCGGGGCCAAGGTCGCGATGGCGTTCGGGCGGGACGTGCGCGAGGGCCTGTTCACCCGCGTCCAGGACTTCTCCGCCCAGGAGGTCGGCCACTTCGGGGCGCCGTCGCTGATCACCCGCACCACGAACGACGTCCAGCAGGTGCAGATGGTCGTGCTGCTGACGTTCACGATGATGGTGATGGCGCCGATCATGCTGGTCGGTGGCGTCGTGATGGCGCTGCGCGAGGACGTCGCGCTGTCCCGGCTGCTCCTGGTCGTCGTCCCGGTGCTCGGCATCGCCGTCGGCCTGATCGTGAGCCGGATGATCCCGTACTTCCGGGCCATGCAGAAGCGGATCGACAAGATCAACGCGGTGCTGCGCGAGCAGATCACCGGGATCCGGGTGATCCGCTCGTTCGTGCGCGAGCGGCGCGAGTCCGAGCGGTTCGGAGTGGCCAACTCGGCGCTGTACGACACCTCGGTGCGGGTCGGCAAGCTGATGGCGCTCATGTTCCCGACCGTGATGCTCGTGATGAACGCGTCCAGCGTGGCCGTGATGTGGTTCGGCGGCCAGCGCATCGACACCGGTCAGATGACGATCGGGGCGCTCACGGCCTTCCTCATGTACATCATGTACATCCTCATGGCCGTGATGATCGCCACGATGATGTTCGTGATGGTGCCCCGCGCCGTGGTCTCCGCCGAACGGATCGTCGAGGTGCTCGACACCGAGCCGACCGTGCGCCGCCCGGCCCACCCGGTGCCGGCGGAGTCGCTGCCCGGCCCGGGCGAGCCGCGCGGACAGCTCGAGCTGCGCAGCGCCGAGTTCCGCTACCCGGGCGCGCAGTCGCCGGTGCTGCGCGACCTGAGCCTCACGGCCCGGCCGGGGCAGACCACGGCGATCATCGGGTCGACGGGGTCCGGCAAGACGACGCTGCTCAGCCTCGTGCCACGCCTTTTCGACGTCACGGGTGGCACCGTGCTCGTCGACGGCATCGACGTGCGCGACCTCGAGCCGGACGACCTGTGGGCGCTGATCGGGCTGGTGCCGCAGAAGCCGTTCCTGTTCAGCGGGACCGTCGCGTCGAACCTGCGCTACGGCAAACCCGACGCGACCGACGCCGAGCTGTGGCACGCGCTCGACGTCGCGCAGGCGCGGGAGTTCGTCGAGGCCATGCCCGACGGCCTCGACGGGCGCATCTCGCAGGGCGGCGCGAACGTGTCCGGCGGGCAGCGTCAGCGCCTGGCCATCGCCCGGGCGCTCGTGAAACGACCATCGATCTACCTGTTCGACGACTCGTTCTCCGCCCTCGACTTCGCCACGGACGCCGCGCTGCGGGCCGCGCTCGTCCCCGAGACGCGGGACGCCACCGTCGTGATCGTCGCCCAACGGGTCTCGACGATCCGCCAGGCCGACCAGATCATCGTGCTCGACGACGGCGCCGTCGTCGGCGTCGGGACGCATCCCGAGCTGATGGCCACGTCCGCGACCTATCGCGAGATCGTCCTGTCCCAGGTGACCGAGGAGGAGGCGGCGTGAGCGACGAGCGCACGGACGCAGACGTGAGCGACGTCCACGACGACGACACCGAACCGGCTCCACGGCCACCGCGCGGGATGCGGCACGGTCCGATGATGGGCGGCGGCATGCCGGCCGAGAAGTCGATGGACTTCCGGGCGTCGGGTCGCCGGCTCCTCGGGGCGCTGCGCCCCGAGCGGCTCCAGATCGCCGTCGTCATGAGCCTCGCGGTCGCCTCGGTCGCCCTCGTCGTGCTCGGGCCGAAGATCCTCGGCACGGCGACGAACATCATCTTCGAGGGTGTGATCGGCCGGCAGCTGCCGGCCGGGATCACCCAGCAGGAGGCGATCGACGCCGCCCGCGCGCAGGGCCAGGACACGTTCGCGGACCTGCTCGGCGGGATGGACGTGGTTCCCGGGGCCGGGATCGACTTCGACCGCCTCGGCCGGGTGCTGCTCGCCGTGCTGGCGATCTACGTGGGGTCGTTCCTGTTCGGCTGGCTCCAGGGCCGGTTCACGACCGGTGTCGTGCAGCGCACCACCTTCCGGCTGCGCGCCGACGTCGAGGCCAAGCTGTCGCGCGTGCCGCTGCGGTACTTCGACCGTCAGCAGCGCGGGGAGGTGCTCTCCCGGGTCACGAACGACATCGACAACATCGCCCAGACGATGCAGCAGACGCTCTCGCAGCTCATCACCGCCGTCCTGACGGTGATCGGGGTGATCGTGATGATGTTCTGGATCTCGCCGGTGCTGGCCCTCGTCGCGCTGGTGACGGTGCCGCTGTCGATCGTCATCACGGTCGCCATCGCCAAGCGCTCCCAGCCGCAGTTCGTCGCGCAGTGGTCGTGGACCGGCAAGCTGAACGCCCACATCGAGGAGATGTACACCGGGCACGCGCTGGTCAAGGTCTTCGGCCGGCAGAAGCAGGCCATCGCCACGTTCCACGAGCGCAACGGCGAGCTGTACGCCGCGAGCTTCAAGGCGCAGTTCATCTCGGGCATCATCCAGCCGGCGATGGGGTTCGTCGCCAACCTCAACTACGTGATCGTGGCCGTCGTCGGCGGGCTGAAGGTGGCCTCCGGGACGATGACCCTCGGCGACGTGCAGGCCTTCATCCAGTACTCGCGGCAGTTCACGCAGCCGATCACCCAGATCGCCTCGATGATGAACCTGCTCCAGTCGGGGGTCGCCTCGGCCGAGCGGGTCTTCGAGCTGCTGGACGCGACCGAGCAGAGCCCGGACCCCGAGGTGCCGGCGATCCTGCCGGTGCCCGTCCGCGGGCGGGTCGCGTTCGAGGACGTCTCGTTCCGCTACGAGCAGGACCGCCCCCTGATCGATCACCTCTCGCTGGTCGCGGAGCCGGGGCAGACGGTCGCCATCGTCGGCCCGACCGGTGCCGGCAAGACCACCCTGGTCAACCTGCTGATGCGGTTCTACGAGGTGGACGCGGGCCGGATCACCCTCGACGGCATCGACGTCGCCACCCTCACCCGCGACGCGCTGCGCTCGAAGATCGGCATGGTGCTCCAGGACACCTGGCTGTTCGGCGGCACGATCGAGGAGAACATCACCTACGGCGCGACCGACGCGACCCGCGAGCAGATGCTCGCCGCGGCGCACGCCACGCACGTCGACCGCCTGGTGAGCACGCTGCCGGACGGGTACGCGACCGTGCTCGACGACGAGGGCGCGAACGTGAGCGCGGGGGAGAAGCAGCTGCTCACCATCGCGCGGGCGTTCCTGGCGGACCCGGCGATCCTCGTCCTGGACGAGGCCACGAGCTCGGTCGACACGCGCACCGAGGTGCTGGTCCAGCAGGCCATGGCCGCGCTGCGCGCCGGACGGACGTCGTTCGTCATCGCGCACCGCCTGTCCACGATCCGCGACGCGGACGTGATCCTCGTGATGGAGCACGGCGCGATCGTCGAGCAGGGCACGCATGCGGACCTGCTCGCGGCGAACGGGGCCTACGCCGCGCTGTACGCCAGCCAGTTCGCGCTCGCGGCGGCCCCGATCGACTGACCGGGCGGCTCGCCGGGCAGTGCGGGGCGGCACCCGGGCCGCCCCGGGGAGAACCCCGCAGCGCAGGTGGCAGGATCGGCGCGTGCCGATCATCCAGGTCACCGATCCCGGTGACGAGCGACTGCAGGACTACTTCCACCTCACGGACGTGGCCCTGCGCTCGCGGGACGAGCCCGGCAAGGGCCTGTACATGGCAGAGAGCTCGAAGGTCATCGAACGGGCGATCCGGGCCGGGCACCGCCCGCGGTCGTTCCTCATGACCGAGCGATGGCTCGGTGACCTCGCCGGCGTCCTGCGCGTGGTCGCGGAGCGCGACGGCGACGTGCCGGTCTACGTCGGCACCCCCGGGGTCGTCGAGGCGATCACCGGCTTCAACCTGCACCGCGGTGCCCTGGCGGCCATGCACCGCCCGGCGCCGATCGCGCTCGACGACCTGCTCTCGGGGGCGCGGCGGATCGCCGTCCTCGAGGACATCGTCGACCACACGAATGTCGGGGCTGTCCTGCGCAGCGCTGCCGCGCTGGGGGTCGACGGCGTCGTGGTCTCGCCGCGCTGCGCGGATCCGCTCTACCGCCGGTCGGTGCGGGTCTCGATGGGCGCCGCGATCTCGCTGCCGCACCACCGGATCGCCGCCTGGCCGGGCGGGCTGGCCGAGCTCCGGGACGCAGGCTTCACCCTCGTCGCGCTCGCACTGAGCGACGACGCCGTCTCGCTCGACGACTTCGAGCGCGCGCTCCCCGGCAAGATCGCGTGGCTGCTCGGCACGGAGGGCAGCGGGCTCTCCCCGGCGGCGATCGCCGCGGCGGACGTCGTGGTCAAGATCCCGATGATGGCGGGCGTCGACTCGCTCAACGTGGCCGCCGCCAGCGCCGTGGCGTTCTGGGCGTCGCGGCCCCGCTGACCTGCCCCGCTGACCTGGCCGGTTCAGCGACGGGTGGCCGGCGTGAAGTACAACGGGCCGACGGCGTCGTGTACCCATGGGGGCTGCGTTGTTTCCCCTGCACACGGCGCTTTTCGGGGGCGGGATGTCCCAGACTTCGGTTGGCGGAACTGGCCGGGCAAAAACTTACGCTAGCGTAAGTTACGACCCCGTAAGTTAGCGCTGCTGGAGGAACTGATCATGGCCCAGATGACCACGACCGGCGTCGACGGCTCTGGCCGTCTTGACGGCCAGGTGCTTCCGACCGTGATCCAGGGTGGCATGGGGGTCGCCGTGTCCTCCTGGCAGCTCGCCAAGGCGGTCGCGCGCACCGGCCAGCTCGGGGTGGTGTCCGGAACGGCGCTCGACGTCGTGGTGGCCCGGCGGCTCCAGGACGGCGACCTCGACGGCGACATCCGGCGCGCGCTGGCGGACTTCCCGATCCCGTCGATCGCGCACCACGTCCTGCGCAAGTACTTCATCGAGGGCGGCAAGGCGCCGGACAAGCCGTACGCACCCGTGCCCAAGCTCGGGCTCAAGGCGACGGTCAAGTCGCTCGAGCTCTCGGTCATCGCCAACTACGCCGAGGTGTGGCTGGCGAAGGAGGGCCACGACGGCCTGGTGGGCATCAACTTCCTGGAGAAGATCCAGATGGCGACGCCGAGCGCCGCGTACGGCGCGATGCTCGCCGGCGTCGACTACGTCCTCATGGGCGCCGGGATCCCGTCCGAGATCCCGCGGATGCTGACCGAGCTCGCCCGCCACGACTACTCGGAGATCGGCCTCCACGTGATCGGCGGCACCGAGAACTACGCCGTCGGGCTGGACCCGGTCGAGCTGACCGGCGGCGGCCTGGCGCCGCTGCGGCGGCCCCACTTCCTCGCGATCGTGTCCTCGCACGTGCTGTCCGCGTATCTCGCCAAGGACGAGGCGACCCGGCCCGACGGGTTCGTCGTGGAGGGGCCGCCGGCCGGTGGGCACAACGCGCCGCCTCGCGGCCGCATGGTCCTGGACGACGACGGCCAGCCGATCTTCGGGCCCCGCGACGACGCGGACCTGGTCAAGGTCGCCGACGTCGGGCTGCCGTTCTGGCTGGCCGGCGGGTACGGCACCCCCGACAAGGTCGCCGAGGCGCTCTCCGCCGGCGCCGCGGGGGTCCAGGTCGGCACGTTGTTCTCGCTGTCCGAGGAGTCCGGCGTGGAGAACTCGCTCCGCCTGGACATGCTCAGCGGTCTGGCCGACGGCACGCTCGAGGTCCGCACCGACCCGCGCGCCTCGCCGACAGGTTTCCCGTTCAAGGTCGCGACCCTGGCCGGTACGCAGTCCGACCAGGCGATGTACGAGGCCCGGCCGCGGTTGTGCGACGTCGGCCACCTGAGGGTCGCGTTCGAGAAGGAGCCGGGCACGGTCGGCTATCGCTGCCCGTCCGAGCCGGTGCACATGTTCCTGAAGAAGGGCGGGACCCTCGAGGAGACCGTCGGGCGCAAGTGCCTGTGCAACGCCCTGCTCACCAACGTCTCGCTCGGGCAGACCCGCAAGGACGGGTACCGCGAGGAGGCCCTGGTCACCCTGGGCGCCGATCTCGCCGGTGTCACCGATCTGCTCGCGACCTACCCCGACGGCTGGACCGCCACCGAGGCTGTCGCCTTCCTCGTCGGGTAGCGCCCGTCCGCCTCAGGCCGCCAGCATCCCGCCCGTGGTCACCAGCACCGCGGCGCGGAGCTCCGCGAACGTGCGCTCGGGCGAGAAGACCAGCCATTCGAGCCCCGCCACGAGCGTCGCGCCGAAGACCGCCGCGCCCACGAGCTTGGCGTCCAGATCGGGACGCGACCGGTGCACGACGTCGGCGAACGCGCCCATCGAGTCGTCCCGCACGAGCCGCACGGACTCCTGCCAGTGGCGTCCGGTGCGGAAGATCTCGGCGGTGATCAGCTTGGCGAAATCGGGGTGCTCGTGCACCTGCGTCAGGAGCTCGGTGATGAGGGCCTCGAGGGCACGTTGACCCTCGAGTCCGGCGCTCGCCGCGCGCAGGGCCGTGCTCAGGCGGGTGACCCCCTCGGTGAGGATGGTCGTGAACAGCTCCTCCTTGGACCCGAAGTTGTAGTACACGCTGCCCTTGGCCACCCCCGCCGCCGCGGCGATCTCCTCCACGGACGTCGCGGAGAACCCCTGGTCGGAGATCAGGGCGATCGCGGCCGCCATGATCTGCTGGCGGGTGTCCCCGCGGCGTTCGGGGGTCGCCTGCCGTTCGGGGGTCGCGGGGGCGGCCTTGACAGTCGCGGTGGCCGGTTCGAGGTCCATGAGCGCCAGCCTGTCAGATCGCGAGCACGGGGTGGAGCCGGCTCAGGCTCCAGGTCCGCATCCGCCCGGCCCGCCAGGCGGTGATCGTGAGGGAGACCACGAGGAGCGCCCCGAGGTAGGCCACGGACGTCCACAGCCGAGCGTCGATCCCGCCGGTGATGACCTCGCGCAGGCCGCTGACGGCATAGCTCATCGGGAGCAGCGGGTGGATGACCCGGAAGAACAGCGGGGTCGTCTCGACCGGATAGGTCCCGCCCGACGACGCGAGCTGGAGCATGAGCAGGGCGAGGATCGCGACCTTGCCCGCCGCCGGGCCGAACACCGCGTTCAGCGTCTGCTGCAGGGCGAGGAACGCCGCCACGATCAGCAGGGTGAAGGTGACCGTGCCGGCCACGCTCGAGTACTCCAGCCCCACCCCGTAGTGGATGACGGCGAGCATGATCACGACCTGCCCGACGCCGATCGCGAGCGCCGGCAGGAAGCCGGCGAGCGCGGCCCGCCAGCCCGAGGCGGGGGTCGCCAGGGCGCGCGGGGGGACCGGGCGCAGGAGCAGCCAGGTGATGAGGGCCCCGACGAACAGGGCGAGCGGGATGAAGAAGGGCGCGAAGCCCTCGCCGAAGCCCTCCGCCTCGGCGGTGTCGGTCGAGCCGATCGACACCGGTGAGCTGATCACCTTCGCGCGCTGGGCCCGGAGCGCGGCCGAGTCGGCGGGCAGCCGGGCGGCGCCGTCGGTCAGCGCGTCGCTGAGGGTCTGGGTCCCGTCGCCGAGCAGTCCGGCGCCGTCGGCCACGCGGCTCACGCCGTCGGCCAGGTCCGCCGACCCGACGGAAAGGGTGTCGGTGCCGGTCGCGAGCTGTCCCGCCCCGTCGGACAGCTTGTTCGCCCCGTCCGCCAGGGCGCCCGTGCCGGTGGCGAGCCGGCCGGCGCCGTCGGACAGCGTGCGGGTGCCGGTGGCGAGCTGCGTGACCCCGCCGGAGACCTGGTTCGCGCCGTCGGCCAGGGTGACCAGACCGGTGTCCAACGTCGTCGCACCGGTCGCCACGGCGTGGGCGCCCGTGTCGAGGGCAGCGAGGTCGGCCTGCATGGCGGTGAGCTCGGCCTCGCCCGGAAGGGAGGCGGTGAGCGTCTGGAGGCCGGCGAGCAGCTGCTGGGCGTCGACATCACCGGTCCTGGCCTGCGTCGCGAGGTAGGACCCGATCGGAGTCAGGCCGGCGCTGAGCCCCGGGAGCTGCCCGGCAAGGGACCCGACCTTCGCCGCGGCGGCATCGACGCCGGTCGCCACCTGCGCGGCACCGGCCGCCAGGGTCTCGCCGGACGACGCCGCGGCGGTGGCGCCGTCAGCGACGGCAGTGGCGCCGGGTGCCAGGGTCGAGGCACCGAGGGCGGCGTCGGCGGCACCGGTCGCGAGGGCGGTGGCGCCGGTGGCTGCGTCGGTGGCGCCGGTCGCGAGCTCTGCGGCCCCGGCCGCGACGGTGGCGGACGCCTGGGCAGCGGTAGCCGCCCCCGTGGCGAGGGATGCCGCTCCGTCGGCGCCCTGGGTCGCGCCCTCGGCGAGCTGGCCGCTCGCGGCCCGGAGCGTGACCGCGCCGTCGGAGGCCTGAGCGAACCCGTCGTGCGCGGAGCCGAGGCCCACCAGGACCGACTCGACGGCCTGCTCGCCGACGGTGTCGGAGACCGCGGTGCGGACCTGGGACATGGCCTGCCGGCCCAGGGTCGTGGCCAGGAACGAGTTCGCGTCGTTGTAGGTCACCTCCAGCTCGGCGGCGGTCGGGTCGTCCCCGCCGGCGGAGGCGATCCGTTCGGAGAAGTCCGCGGGGATCGTCAGGGCGAAGTAGTAGGTGCCGTCCGAGACGCCGTCGGCGGCCTCGTCGGCGTCGGCCACGACCCAGTCGAGGTCCTTCGAGTCGAGCAGCCTCGCCGCGACGTCCGACCCGGCGTCCAGGGTCGTGCCGCCGACCTGCGCCGGGGTGTCCGCGTTCACGAGGGCGACCGGCAGGTTGTCGAGGTTGCCGGTCGGGTCCCAGAACGCCCAGAGGTACAGCGCCCCGTAGAGCAGCGGGATGAGCAGCATGGCGCCGACGGCGATCTTGGGCAGGGTGCCGTGGCGGAACCTGCGCAGCTCGGTGCCGGTGGAGAGGAGGGAGATCACGATGGTCCGATCGGTAGTGCGGGGCGCGGCACGGTGGGGTGCTGCGGGTGCGGCGGGTGCGACGGGGTGCCGCTCGCAGGCGGCGGAGTGCCGGTGGGGGCGGCGGAGCGGGTGACGGTCAGGCGGCTGCGAGATCGTGCGTGGCGGTGCTCAGATGGAACTGCTGCGGCCGGATCGTCCACGACATCGCGGCGGCCTCGCCGAGGGACGAGACGGAGGCGATGACCGTGGTGCCCGCCGCTGCGACCGCCTCGAGGCACGACCACACGACCTGTCGGCGCACGCTGTCGCGCACCTGGTCGACGTCGTCCACGACGAGCAGGTCGGGCTTCTGGGTCATGGCCAGGGCGATGCGCAGCAGCATCAGGTCGACCTCGTCGAGGTCCCAGATCTTGGCCGTGACGCGGGGGAGCGGCCGGTCGCCCCAGAGCGGATCGACCAGATCGGCAAAGCCGCGCTGGGTGATCCGCGGCACCCGCCGGTACCACGGGGTGAGCCAGGCCATGCGCTCGCGGACGACGTCGGACACCCGGACCGACTCGTCCAGGTCGTCGATCCCCGCGAAGCCCGCGACGGCGACGTGGCGTTGGACCTGGTTGCGCGCATGGGGGAGCGCGTACCCGAGCACCGTGAGGCTGGATGCTTTGTCGGGCACCATCCGACCGGCGAGCGTGAGCAGCAGGCTCGATCGGCCCGATCCCTGGATCCCTTGGATGATCAGCATCGTGCCGACCTCCTGGGTGAGGTCGACGGGGCCGTACACGAGCCCGCGTTTGCCGTGCAGGCTCAGTCCCTCCGCGACGACGGCGCGCGGCGGCTGCCGAGAGGGGGTGGTGTCGGCAGCGGGCGTCTGGCTGGCAGAGGTGGGCGGCGCTGGCGTGGCGAGCGGGGCAGTCGGGGTGAGCGCTGTGGCCCCTGCGGGGGTGACGGTCGCGGTGGTCGCGGTGGGCGCGGTGCGGGGCGCAGGCAGATGGCGTGACATGGCGAGAACCTCTGGGGTCGTGGTGCGACGGGGACTTCTCGACGCATCTCTTAAACTGACCGGTCAGTACAAAGAGTAAGCGTAGCCCCGATCGGGCCTGGTTGCACTTCTGGAGGGGGCCGGGGTGCCGCGGTGTGATCGAGGACACGTGGGTCGGCTGCGGTGGCGGGGTGGCTGCGGTGGCGGGGCGCGGCTTGGCCGGAGCCCGAGGGCACAGTCGGCTGCTGGCACCTGTGCAAAGTCGTGCTGACGGTGTTCTGGGTCGATCTATTTCTGTCCGTCACCCGTCCCCAGGCGCCTGTTTCGTCGTTCTTTCCACAGATTCCTGCTGCTCTCGGCGACCCGTTGTGGATATCTTTCGGCGGGCGCGGGGAATGTCAGTGGCCCCGGTTAGGGTTTGTCGTATCGCAATTCGCGGACCGACGAGCGCAGGGGCGG
>NZ_SDWW01000030.1 GCF_004168625.1 Pengzhenrongella frigida | reverse complement strand
TCCATCATCGGAAGGCCTCGACCTCTACCCAGCGACCGACGCGCCCACCCCGGCTACACCCTCATCTGTGAAGAGCCATCAAACTGGGCTACTAGCCCGACTTCATCGGAGTTGATTTTCATCATCTTCGAATCCCAATCGCCTGTTCAAGAAATCCGTCGTAGTCACGCGGCAGGGCGGTCGGGCAATTGTGGGGGCAGTCTCGGGACACGGCTGCGCCGACACCGCCTGGGCTGACCGAGTCGGCCTGCCGTAGACATCGCGACTCGCAAAGAAGCGGGCCGCCAAACACCACTTGATGCCACCTATGCAACGAACGCGGTGGTGCCATGGCCTGCCAGTCGACATCCGGATGGGCGTTCCCGCGGGAACGTCCCCATCTCAAACACCGAGACGGTTTCACGCGCTTTTGAGCCCACATAGCGGGATTTTGCCGTGAAATGTTCCCGCGGGAACGCCGGTCGGTGCCGGGAGACGGCGCGGCTGAGCATCCCCGACAATTCACCACCCTGGAGGGTGCGACACCTTCGACCTGAGAGGATTCGCGCTGTGGCATGCCGGCGGGCGCGGAGGGCTGAACCTCCCAGCGCCGAACCGGCGTGCAGGCTGAAGTACTGCGCCCACGACGGACACCGTCCGGGGTGATTCGCCCGGTCGAGGGAGCTACTGATGGACACCGCCACGAGCGTGGGGCCGACGGCGGCCGCACCCGCTAGAGGTAGATCGGCCCGGTCGGTCGTCCGGCGGTCGTGGGTGCTCGTGCTGGCGCTCGTCGTCGTGGTGGTGGCGTGGCGGATCGCTGTGACCGCGCTGTACGTTTCCGGCCTGGCGCTGACCGTGGTGGGGGTCCTGGTCGTGCTGCGTGGCCGACGGAACTGGGCCGTTGGTGCGTCCGCGGTGGTGGTGGTGCTCGGGCTCGGTGGACCGTGGCTGGGTGTGCGCCTCGCGTATCGGCCGGTCGGCGTCGCTGTCTCCGGCTCGGTCGAGTCGTACTCGGAGTACCTCACCTCCGTTGGAGACGTCACGCTGCTGACGCACAGGGACTCCGTCCTGGCCGTTGGCGATTCCGGCGCGACGGCCTGGCAGACCGACGTCCCCGACCTGAGCGGGGTCTGGCCGCTCACGGACGGTCGGTTGCTCGTGAGGGCTGACGGTGAGCTCGTCGCGATCGCCGGCGACGCGGAGGGTGAGCGGGGATGGTCCCGGCCGTTGGTGGCCGGGGAGGACACGCTCGTCGCGGTGTCTGCCGACGTCGTCGTCCAGCGATCCTGCGTGAAGGCGGAGGGCGCTGTGGCGAGCTGCACCTGGGCCGGGGTCGACCTCGCGGACGGTGCGGGCCTCTGGGAGGTTGAGGGGGCGTGGGCGCCGGGATGGCCCGTGAGGAGCGGCAGGCCCAGCACTTCCGTATCCATCGTGCATTCGCTCGAGACGTCCCTGTTCACGGTGCGAGGCGAGCGCGGCGAGATTGATGTCCACGACGCGGACACCGGGCAGACCGTGCAAGTCCTTCGTGGCCCGGACGTCAGCCCCGTGCTCGTGGGCGACGCGGCGCTGGTGTTCCGCACGGGCGGCACCTGCTCCGTGGAACTGGTGCGGACGGCCGGCTCGCAGTGGACGAGCGAGTACCCGTGCGCGCTGTGGGACGAGCCGGAGTACGACTTCTCGTGGGGCGGGTCCCGGGTGGGGGACGCGTACTGGGGCGAGCCCATCGAGGGTCGGGGCACCCTCGTCGTCGACCTGGGGGACGGCACGGTACGCAACGAGGGTGCCTCCTACGAACGGGACATCTACCCGTTCGGGTTCGAAGACCGCGAGCCCGTGGAGGTCCTCGGCGCCGGGCTCGACGTCCAGGTGCGCAGCGACGGGCTGGTTGGGCGCGACCCGGTCGACGGGACGGCCCGATGGGA
Organism: Pengzhenrongella frigida; assembly: GCF_004168625.1. Taxonomy (GTDB): domain Bacteria; phylum Actinomycetota; class Actinomycetes; order Actinomycetales; family Cellulomonadaceae; genus Pengzhenrongella; species Pengzhenrongella frigida. The sequence goes on along the minus strand of NZ_SDWW01000030.1, from coordinate 52,547 downwards.
GGTCGGTGTCCCGGGCGCCAACATCAGGTCGGTGCAGGCGGCCGGCGGGGTGGTCGTGATGACCCGCTACCAGCGACCGCTGCTTCTCCACGAGTGGTTCGCCCCGGAAGACCCCCGCACAGTCGTCGTCGAGGTCCTCGATGCCGTGAGCGGTGAGCGTCGCGCGGTCGTGCGGACGGCAGACATGCTCGGGGGGCCCGTGCTCGTCGGTGACCGGGTGCTGCTCGAGGTCGCCGACGTCAGCGGCGAGCGGACGATGCGGCTCATCGGCCGCTGACGACGAGGTGACCCGGGCATGACGAAGGGCCCGTCACCTGCATCGACCACGGTCAGCGCGCTCACCAGCGGTGGGCGACATCCACGACGAGGCGCGACCCGCTCCCGGGACCATCGAGCGTGAACACCCGGAACGGCAGACGCGCGCGCACATCGAGGCTGATGATGCTGTTCTTCAGGAGCCCGCCGCCGCTCACTGCCCGGAACGTGCGGTACTTGGAGAAGCCGGTCAGCACGAAGTTGTTGTCGGTGCCGAACGTGGAGTTGCCCGCGGGGTCGATCATGGCGGCGTCCACGTTGATCTGCAGGTGCGCGAACTCGGTCTTCGAGGTCGTCCGCTTCGGGTAGTACTGGACCTCATAGCCGTCGATCTTGCCAGCGACGTCGATCACGAGCCGGTCGTAGCAGGTGTGCTGCCCGGCACGCACACCGGTGATCGAGCCGATCGACGTGGCGGCGGAGTACTGCTGGAGCGAACCCCAGCGGAGGCCGCAGTACGGGGCTGCCTCGGCCGGCGAGGCGAGGGTCACCCCCGTGGCAGCGAGCAGGATGACGAGCAGGACCCTCATGAACCGCTTCATCGCGGCACCCTCTGTCCGTTCAGGTGCAGTCCGTACGACCAGTTCGGCCCGACGGCCGACGCGGTCGGCGCAGGGGTTCCGGCGTCGACGTGCTGCCCTGCCAGGCTATCGCCGACGTGTCGCGATATCGACGCGGACGTGCACAAGCTGGACCGAGGAACGGACGATGGCGACTGACGGCGAGCTCGAGGTGGCGGCGGAGTGGGCCGAGAACCGGATGACGCTACGCCGGGGCGGCTCGCCGACCACGCTGCGCGGGGCCGCAGCCGCCGCGTGCGGCAGCGACCCGATCGAGCGCTCCAGGGGAGGGCGCCCGTCGATCGACCCCCGCACCCGGACATGACGAAGGGCCCGTCACCTGCATCGCAGCAGGTCACGGGCCCCTATCAACGCGGAGGATGGGGGATTCGAACCCCCGAGGGCTTTCACCCAACACGCTTTCCAAGCGTGCGCCATAGGCCACTAGGCGAATCCTCCTGGCCGGTTGAGGGTACAGGCTCGGCGTGGGTGTTTGCACACCGCCCTGCCGGCTTCGGCCGCGGCCCGCTGGCGCCGCCAGGTCACGGGTGATCCGAGCCGCGCGCCGACCGCCGTCCGAGCCCTGTGCAAGCCCGCCGGGGGGCGGCGACAGTAGATAGGTGGACGCCCGGCCGGAGCGGGCCGCGGCACCGAGCCAGGAGCCAGGAGCCGGGAGCCGGGACGCCGGGCGTGGGGAGGGTGAGATGGCCGGGCGAGATGCGGTTGCGGCAGTCGTTGCCGCGGTCCTGATCTTCGTCGTCGGCGCCTGTGCGGAACCGCGGGCGGGCCGGCCCGCATCCCCCGGCCCGGCCGAGATCGCCGTCGGCGGCGCGGACTGCCTCGCGGACGAGGTGCTGGCTGCCCTGCCGGTCACGGCGTCCACCGGGGCGGGGTCCGAGCGCCCGGCACCGGCCGCCGGAGCCGTGCCGCGCGGGTTCGAACCCGTCCAGGTCGTCGAGTGTCGGGCGCCGGAGATGGTCCTCGTCGGACCGACGGCGAGCACCACGGCGACCCCCGTGCCGCCGGTCACCGTGGTCGAGGTGGTGCTCACCGGCGACCTTGGCCCGCTGCTGGCGGCGCTGTCGCGCACGTCCGACCCGGTCCCGACCGACCTCGCGTGCCCGCCGATGGTCGAGTTCCAGCCGCAGATCTACCTGGTCGACGCGCAGGGCCGGGCGGTCCGGCCGCGGTGGCCGGTCGACGCCTGCGGGTTCCTGCACGACGGCGCGACGGCCGCGCTCGCCGGGCTGTCGGAGGTCAGCTCGCGCGAACTGGTGGCCGAACCCCGGTAGCCGTGTAAAAGATCATTGACACGATGTCTGGTCTGCCCTACATTCGGTGATGTCAACAGTTCTTTACATTGAGGGGTCCGGGCATGTCGTACGAAGAGAAGCGCGCGTGGATCTACGCCGCGATCGCCGTCGGGCTCCCGGTCGTCTACTTCGCGACCGTGCTCGGCCAGGTCGGGTCGGTGGCCGACGTCGACCAGATCGCCTATGTCCGCCCTCTGCTCTGGGCGATCGGCGCGGCGATCGTGCTCAACATCGTCCTGAGCATCGTGGCCACGATCGCCTCACCCGAGGACCGTGACCGGACGGACGAGCGCGACACCAGCATCAACCGGTACGGCGAGTACGTGGCGGGCATCGTCCTCGGCGCCGGCATGGTGGTGCCGTTCGCCCTGACGCTGGCGCAGGCGCCGCACTTCTGGATCGCCCAAGGCATGTACCTGGCGTTCGTGCTGTCGGCCCTGACGTCGGCGGTCATCAAGATCCGCGCGTACCGACGCGGCCTGTGATGGTCAAGCCGACGAGGGTCACGAACCGGATCCGCGCCCTGCGGTTCGCGGCGGGCGAGATGACCCAGGCCGAGCTGGCGGAGCGGGTCGGGGTCACCCGGCAGACCGTGATCGCGATCGAGCAGGGTCGCTACTCGCCGTCCCTCGAGATGGCGTTCCAGATCGCCCGGGTCTTCGCCGTCCCGCTCGACGACGTCTTCCAGTTCCCGGACGCGGTGGCGCGCCCCGACACCGCCCACTAGCCCCGCCAGTCCCGACACCGCACCGCCAGTCCCGACACCGCACCGACCGGCGCGGGAGGACCTACCTCCCGGCCTGGACTCGTCACACCCAAAATGAAGGAGACCGTCATGAGCTCACCCCAACGGCTCGCCCGGACTGCGGGCGCCTACTACCTCGTCGTCGCCGTCCTCGGCGCGTTCGCGCACCTCGTGCGCGGCCAGGTGTTCGTGCCTGACGACGCCGCCGTCACTGCGGCGAACGTCGTCGCGAACGCCACGTTGGTGCGGTTGAGCTTCGTGGCCGACCTCGTGCAGGCGACGTTCTTCCTGCTCGTCGTGCTGACGCTGTACCGGCTGCTGCAGCACGTGAACAAGGACCTGGCCCGTGCCATGGTCGCTCTCGTCATGATCGCGGTGGCGATCATCTGCCTCAACCTGGTCCACCAGCTGGGGGCCCTGCTCGTCGCGACGGAACCGGCCTACGCCGGAGCCTTCGGTCCGGAGGGGACCGATGCCACGGTGCTCCTGCTGCTCGACCTGCAGCACTACGGGTACCTCATCGCTCAGATCTTCTTCGGCCTGTGGCTGTTCCCGCTGGGGATCCTGGCCTACCGCTCCGGCCTGTTCCCGCGCCCGCTCGGTGTCCTGCTGATGGCCGGAGCCGTCGCCTACGTGACCGACTCCGCGCTGCAGTTCCTCGCACCCGGGCTCGCGGGTGCGCTCAACCCGGTCATCGTGGTGCTGGTGACCCTCAGCGAGGTCTCGATGCTCGGCTACCTGCTGATCCGGGGGGTCCGGACCCGGCCGAGCGCCGACCGGGTGCTCGTCGCGGCCTGAGCCGGTCACGCCTCGGCTACCGCCCGGGGCGACCCGTGCGCAGGTGGGCGCGCTCGCCCTGCCGGCCGAACAGGGCCAGGTACTCCGCCGGCTCCGGCCCCGCGTTGCCGAGCCAGTGGGGCACCCGCGTGTCGAACTCGGCGGCCTCTCCCCGCACCACGACGAGGTCGCGCTCACCGAGGACCAGCCGCAGGCGTCCGCTGGGACGTACAGCCACTCGTGCCCCTCGTGGGTCTGCTGCTGGGGGACCTGGGTCGACGGGGCGGGCGGCAGGATGATCTTGAAGGCCTGCAGCGGGCCGGGCTGGTCGCTCAGCGGGACGACCGTCGAGCCGCGCAGGCTCCTCGGCCGCAGATGCACCCGAGGGTCGCCGGTCGCGGGGGCGCCGACGAGCTCGTCCAGCGGCACCCGGTGGGCGCGGGCGAGCGGCAGGAGGAGCTCCAGGGTGGGCCGTCGGAGTCCGGACTCCAGCCGGGACAGCGTGCTGACCGAGATGCCGGTGGTCGCGGACAGGCCGGCGAGGGTCAGCTGGCGCTGCGGGCGGAGTGCGCGCAGGCGAGGCCCGACGGCGTCCAGCACGACATTCGTGTCTTCGGTCACCGTTCCAGTTTGCCGGACCGGCAATGGGGTTTGCTGCCGACGCGGCAGGGTTCTCTGTGTCCGCCCCGGGTGACCTCGCGCCCTACTGTGGCTCGCATGGAGAACCTGACCGCCCTGGATGATCGCGAACCGCCGTGGCCCGCACCGTCCCGGGTGGACCCGCCCGGGATCGCGGACGAGCGCACCTTGTTGGCCGCGTTCCTCGACTTCCACCGGGCGACCCTGCTGGTCAAGTGCTCGGGCCTCGACGGCGAGCAGCTCGCCCGCCGGGCCTGCCCGCCGTCGACGCTGTCCCTGCTCGGGCTGTTGCGCCACCTGGCCGACGTCGAGCGAGGCTGGTTTCGGCACTCGCTCGACGGGCAGGAGATCGCGCCGATCTACTACACCGACCGCGCGGACCGCGACGTGCAGTTCGACGTCGACCCCTCCCAGGCGGCGGGCGCGTTGACCGCCTATCTCACCGAGGTGGCCGCCGCTCGGGAGGTCGCCGCGCGCCACGAGCTCACCGACACCGCCGTGACCCGGCACGGCGAGGTGGTCTCGTTGCGCTGGATCCTGCTGCACATGATCGAGGAGTACGCCCAGCACATCGGCCATGCCGACCTGTTGCGTGAGGCCATCGACGGCGTCCGCGACCAGTAGGCGGGTCCGCGCGCAGTCGGGCCGCACGGCGGACGGGTCAGCCGGAGCGGGTCGCCACGGCCCGCACGAAGGCGACGATCGCGACGACGATGCCGATGATGCTGCCGCCGATCCCTACCCCGAGCAGGATTCGTGCGACGAGGGTCCAGTCGAACGAGCTACCGCTGAAGTCGAACGGGAACACCTGCCACATCGCCGCCATCGCCGCCAGCCCGACGGAGACCGTGAGCAGATCGCCGAGGGCGCGCAGCCAGCGGGGATCTCGGACCAGGTACACGAGGTTCGCGACGAGGTTCACGATGATCGACGCGTTGACCAGCCCGATGACCAGCGTCATGTCGCTCGTGAGGAACGGCACCGCGTCCCAGCCGGGCCACACGTTGGCCGCGTACAGCAGGACCGCGTTCACCAGCACCGACACGAGGTATCCGGTACGTCGGACGGCGAGCGGTTGCCGTTTGGTTGCAGTGAGTGTCATCAGGACCTCCCCGTTCGAACCTCACCCACCACGCTAGGCGGACCGGTCGCCGCGACTGAGGAGCACAAAGTCCTCGATCCTTCCGCGCCGGCATGCGAGGCGAGGTGCGGTGGGGTCCGGACGCGCACCGTCTTGCCGGGTGACGGCGCGGCCCGTCCGTGGGCGGCTACGGCTCGTTCTGCCAGCGGTGGACGGCTCCGTCGGCGAGAACGAGCAGCCCGCTCGTGCCGTGCAGCGTCTCGACCCAGTCGACCGCACCGGCGCCGCGCGCGACGGCGGCCGTGGCCCACACGTCGGCCCACATCAACGACGGTCCGATGACGGTCGCGGAGACCACCTCGGTCACCGCGGCGCCGGTGTGCGGGTCGAAGATGTGCGAACCCCGCGCAGCCAGGCCCGAGGTGGCGATGCCGCCGTCGTGCACGGGGACCGTGGCGAGGGTGGCGGTTCGGTCGTGCGGGTCCTGGATGCCGATGAGCCACGGGTCCGGCTCGTCGCCGGGGCGCACGAGGATGTCCCCGCCGGCGCCGACGGCCAGCGCGAGCGCGGGCACCGCCTCGAAGTGCCGGGCGGCGCGGGCCACGGCCCAGCTCTTGACGAGCACGGTCGGGTCGAAAAGGCCGGGACGACCGGGCACGGCCCAGGCGTCGACGTACCCGTCGGTGCGGGTACGTGCCACCTCGCACAGGCGGTGCACCTCGCGCACGGCCGGGTCGCACGCGTCGAGGGTGAGCTCGCCGCGGCCGAGTCGACTGATCTCGGAGTCCGGCTTGTAGGTGCTGAAGATCCGGTCGACCTCGCGCAGGTCGGCGAACAGCTTCGCGGCGGCCTCGGCGGCGGCCGGTCGCCAGGCGCCCGCACCGCGCACGTGCACGCTGATCGGCATGCCCATGATCTGCTCGACCCACGCGCGCCGCCGGTCCGGGGCCGTCTCGTCGGTCGCGACCCCGGGCCTGTCGACGACCGCTGCACCGGCGCGCTCCGTCACGGCGGTCACAGCCCGGCCTGGTCGAGGGCGCTCTGCAGCGAGTCGATGTAGCCGCCGCTGGTGTAGGTCGCGCCCGAGACCATCGCGATGTTCGCCGAGCCGGCCGCCACGGCCTCCTGGTTGAGGATCGGGATGCTGAACGAGCTGATCTGCACGTTCTTGCGGTCCCCGCCCGGGTACGCGATCGCCTCGGACGCGGTCATGACGCCATCGACGACGGTGATCCGGACCTGGACCTCCCCGAAGCGGGTCGAGGCCACCGCGCCGTCGTATGTGCCGGACGCCGAGGTCGCCGCGGCCGCCGCAGCCGCGTCGGCGGCGGCCTGGGCAGCCGCCGCGGCAGCATCGGCGTCCGCCGTCGAGGTGCTCGTGGTGGTCGCCGCCGAACCGGTCGCGGCAGCCCCGACGGCGTTCGCCGCGGCGATCCGGTTGAGGCTCGTCGGGAAGGAGAACAGCAGCACGAGCCCGGTCAGGGTGGTGCCGATGGCGATCAATATGCGGCGCATGGCGTCGTCCCTACCAATCAAATCGTTCGATGTGGAGCGCGTCGTCGGGAACCCCGGCGGCGTGCAGGTCGGCCGTCACGGCGTCCATCCAGGGCCCGGTGCCGCACAGGTACACGTCGCAATCGGCCAGGTCGGGCGCGAGCAGCAGCAGCGCCTTCGGTCCAGGCACGTGGCCGAGATGCTGCGGCAGCCACGACGTCCCCGCCCGGCTGCGCGGCCCGATCAGGTCGAGGACCCGCACGCCGGCGGCGACGAGGCGGTCGACGTCGGCCTGGAGCGGGGCTGCCTCGAGGCTGGACGCGCGGCGGATGAGCGTCGCGGGCCGCTCGGTGGTCCGGCCCGAGTCGACGGCGTCCTGCAGGAGGGCGATCAGCGGGGTCACGCCCAGGCCGCTGCCGATGCCGACGAGCCCGCGGCGGGTCGCCACGTCCGGGGTGAGCCGGCCGTAGGGGCCCTCGAGAAGCACTCGGGTGCCGGGCTTCATGGTCGCGAGCCGCTCGCCGTCGTCCCCCCGGACCGACAGCGTGATCCGCAGCGAGCCCGAGTTCGGCGCCGCCGACATCGACAACGGGTGGCCGCGGGTCCACCCGGGCCCGGTACGGAACCGCCACACGAAGAACTGGCCGGCGGAGACAGCCAGCCGCGCCAGGCGGGGACCGGTGACGTACACCGACACGATGCCGGGGGCCTCGGTGGTCACCTGGCTGACGGTGAGCTGCTGGGACAGCGACAGGCGCAGCGGGACCGCGACCCGGAACACCAGCACCGCAGCCAGCGCGAGGCCGTACAGGCCCCACCAGTACGCGGTCGCCACCGGGGAGGACAGGAAGTCCGCACCCGTCCACAGCTGGTGCGGCAGTGCCAGCCCGGCGCCGAGGTAGGCGTACAGGTGCAGCAGGTGCCAGGACTCGTACTTCAGCCGGCGCCGGGCCGCGCGCACGGAGGTGACCGCGATCAGGAGGAACATCGCGGTGCCGGCGGTGGCGAGCAGCATCCCCGGCGCGGTCGTGACGAGCGACCAGAGCTGGGCCCAGACCCCGGTCTGCGCGAGCGAGGCGTACCCGATGGTGATCAGGACGATGTGCGCGAGCATGAGGTTCACCGAGGTGAATCCCAGCAGGCGGTGCCAGCGGGTGATCTTGTCCTGGCCCAGCGCGCGTTCGGCGAACGGGATGCGCGCCATCGCGAGCACCTGGAGCAGGAGCAGGTTCGAGCTGATCAGCCCGAGCAGCCGGCCCAGGGAGGTCATCGAGGAGCCGAAGCCGTCGGTCAGGCCCTGCACGCCGCCGTTGGAGACCCAGAGCGCGACGACGACGAGGGTGGTCGCCCACACGACGACGCCGACTGCTTCCGTCCACCAGCGCCGGCGCACCGGCGCCCGCGGGCGGGTGATCCGGGGGCGCTCGGCGGCGGCGACGACCGGGCGGTTGAGGGTTCGCGTGGGGACCATGGGAGCAATGCTTGCGGCGGTCCCTGAGCCCGTGCTGGCCGCAACCTGTGAGCCCGCTTTGGAATCCACAGGTGCCACCCGACGGGTTGTCCGCGCCGACGGCTGCAATCGTCCGACTCGGCTGCGTTAGGGTTGTGCCGACCCCTCGTACGGCGTCATCTTGCTGAACTCCCCCAGGGCCGGAAGGCAGCAAGGGCAGGCGAGCTCTGGCGGGTGTGCGGGGGGTCCTTTCTCTGCCCGGCTGTGACGGCGCTGCCCGGCCGCTACGGCGCCGGGGGAGGGGTGCGCATCGCCAGGCGCGTGAGCGACTGGGCCACCCCGGCCTCGCTCTTGAGGCGGCGCACCAGCCGGTCGAGGGCGGCCGCGTCGGGCACGACGGCGTGCACCAGGTAGTCGAAGCCGCCGGTGAGGTGGACGGCGTCGAGGATCTCGGGGAACGCCCCCGAGGCGCGGGACGCCGCGAAGTGCTCGTAGGTCACCTCGGGTCGCAGCCGCAGGTCGATGAACACCTCGAGACCCGACTGGGCGAGGGTGCCGGGCGCACCGGTGCGGACCGGGTCCGGTCCCGTGAGGATCGTGAACCCGCGGATCCGGCCCTCCTTCTGCAGCCGCCGCACCCGCGCCGCGGCGGCGTTCGCGGACAGCCCGACCCGGGAGCCGAGCGTGCGGAACGACAACCGCGCGTCTGCCGTCAGTTCTCGGAGGATCTCGCGGTCGATGGCGTCCATCCAGCGATCATGGCAGCGCTTTACGCGGCAGATGGACGTCGCCGATCGCGCTGCGAGCGATCCTGACGAGATGCCGATCGCCGCGTTGCTCACCGGACTGGCGGCGGGGTACGCCGTCGCGCTGCCGCTGGGGGCGATCGGGGTGCTGCTGCTGCACGAGGGGATGACCCGCGGTGCGCGTCCGGCGGCCGCGGGCGCGGTCGGGGTCGCCGTGGTCGACGCCCTGTACGCGGTGTGCGCGGTGGTCGGTGGAGGGTGGGTCGCGACCGTCCTCGGTGGGCACGAGGCGGCGGTCCGTCTGGTTGCCGCGGTGGTGCTCGGCGCGGTCGCCGTCGGCGGGATCGTGCGGACGCTGCGCTCCGAGCCCGGCCTGGCGCCGGTCGGCCCGGACGGGGCGGCCGGCCTGCGCCTCGGTGCCACCTTCGCCCGGTTCGTCGCGCTGACCGCGGTGAACCCGCTCACCGCACTCGCCTTCGTCGCGCTCGCGGCCGGGTTCACCTCTCGGTGGCCGACGGCGATCGACGGCGCCGCCTTCGTCGTCGGCGTCGCGGTCGCCTCGCTCGGGTGGCAGCTCGCGCTGGCGGGGACCGGGGGGCTGCTGGGCCGGTGGACGCGGACCGGTGCAGGCTCCGGCACCGGGGCGCGGCGAGCGCTCGGCCTCGTCGGGTTCGGCCTGACCGCGGTCCTTGCCGCCCTGCTCGCGGCCGGGTAGCCGCCTCCTCGCCACCGGCGACCGGGTCAGCACGCGGGACGCCCGACGTCGAGGGGCGTCCACGGGCGTACGGTCGGCCCGCGATCGCCTCCGCCCCACCGCGCCGCCTGGCCAATCGGGGCGGACGCGGGGCGAACCCGGGAGACGACGGATCATGGCTCGACAGCTTCAGACCTGGCACCAGCTCAAGCCCCTGCTGAAGCTGAAACCGTTCGAGCCCGATCCCACCACGCGCCGCCTGGCCAACGCGCACACGATCGGTGACCTGCGCACGGCCGCGCGACGGCGCACCCCGCGCTCGATCTTCGACTACGTCGACGGCGCGGCCGAGGCCGAGGTCAGCATCAAGCGCGCGCGCCGGGTGCTGCGCGACGTCGAGTTCCAGCCGTCGGTGCTGCGCGACGTGGGCACGGTCGACCTCTCGACCCAGATCCTCGGGCGCCGATCCGAGCTGCCGTACGTCTTCGCGCCCACGGGCTTCACCCGGATGATGCAGCACGAGGGCGAGATCGCTGTCGCCCGCTCGGCGCGTCGTTTCGGGGTGCCGTACACGCTGTCGACCATGGGTACGACGTCGATCGAGGACCTCGCCGTCGCGGTGCCCGACGCGCGCAACTGGTTCGGCTTCTACGTCTGGAAGGACCGCGCGGCGGGCGAGGACCTCATGACCCGGGCGCGCGAGGCCGGCTACGAGACGCTCGTCCTCACGGTCGACGTCCCCGTCGGCGGGGCGCGCCTGCGCGACAACCGCAACGGGTTCACCATCCCGCCGGCCCTGACCGCCAAGACCGTCCTCGACGGCGCGTTGCACCCGAGCTGGTGGCTCAACTTCCTCACCACCGACCCGATCCGGTTCGCGACCTTCGACTCCTGGGGCGGCACGATCGAGGAGCTCGCCGCGCACCTGTTCGACCCGACGGTCGAGCTGTCCGACCTCGAGTGGGTGCGCGAGTTCTGGGACGGCCCGCTGGTGGTCAAGGGCATCCAGACCGTGGCCGACGCCGAACGGGTCGTCGGCGCGGGGGCCGACGCCGTCGTGCTCTCCAACCACGGCGGCCGTCAGCTCGACCGCGCGCCCGTCCCGGTCCGCCTGCTGCCGGACGTCGTGCAGGCCGTCGGCGACCGCGCCGAGGTGTATGTCGACTCGGGCTTCATGTCCGGGGCCGACGTCGTCGCCGGGATCGCCCTGGGGGCCCGCGCGGTCCTCCTCGGGCGCGCGTACCTCTACGGCCTGATGGCCGGCGGCGAGCGCGGCGTGGACCGCGCCAACGAGATCCTCACCGCCGAGATCAGGCGCACCCTCCAGCTGCTCGGGGTCCGGTCGATCGCCGAGCTCACCCCCGCGCACGTCACGCTGCCGTGAGCGGGGGCGACGTGGGTACCGGGCAAGCCGTGCTCGCCGATCCGGTCCGCGCGGCCGCGGTTCTCACCGAGCTGCGCGCCGCACTGGGTGACGCGGCGGTCCGCACCGACGCCGCGAGCCTCGCCGCGCGCCGGGGTGACGCGTCCGGCACGTCGTCGGGCACCCCGCTGGTCCTGGTGCTGCCCGCCACGACGGCGCAGGTCTCGGCGGTCGCGCGGATCGCGTCGACGCACCGGATCCCGGTCGTGCCGCAGGGTGCGCTCAGCGGGCTGGCCGGCGGGGCGAACGCCGTCGACGGCGCGATCCTGCTGGCGCTCACGGCGATGGACGCGATCGTGCGGATCGACCCGGTGGACCAGGTCGCCGTCGTGCAGCCGGGGGTGGTGACCGACGACCTCGCGGCGGCCGTCGCGGCGGTCGGGCTGTTCTACCCGCCCGATCCGGCGTCGTCGTCGTGGTCGACCATCGGCGGGAACATCGCGACCAACGCCGGCGGGATGCGGTGCGTGAAGTACGGCGTGACGCGGGACTTCGTGCGGTCCCTCGAGGTGGTCCTCGCCGACGGGCGGGTCGTGCGCACCGGACCGCCCACGGTCAAGCACGTCGCCGGGCTCGACCTCACCGGGCTCGTCGTCGGCTCCGAGGGCACCCTCGCGATCGTCACCGAGGCGACCCTCGCGCTGCTGCCCGCGCCGGGCGAGACCCGCGGCATGTGCGCGACCTTCGCCACCATCGGCGACGCGCTCGCGGCGGCGAACGCGATCATGGCCGGCCCGCACCGCCCCAGCACGCTCGAGATCCTGGACGCCGTCGTGCTCGCCGCGATCGTCGCGCACGTGCCGGACAACGGTCTGCCGGTCGGCGCGCAGGCGCTGCTGCTCGCACTCTCGGACGACCGGGCCGGCGGGGCCGACGACGCCGCCGCGTACGCGCGGACCGCGCGCGAGCACGCCGCGCTGACCGTGGACCTCGCAGGCGACCCGGCCCGGCTCGACGCGCTGCTCGCCGCCCGGCGGGCGTTCAACCCGGCGATGCGTGCCCTGCGCGGCGCGAGCATCAACGAGGACATCGCGGTGCCGCGGTCCCGGCTCGCCGAGCTGCTCGCCCGGCTGGCGGACCTGTCCGCCGAGCTCGGCCTGCCGATCGGCACGGGCGGCCACGTCGGCGACGGGAACCTGCACCCGGTCATCGCCTTCGACCCGGCCGCCCCGGCGCAGCGGCATGCGGCCGAGCGGGCGCACCTGCGGATCCTCGCGCTGGCCGTCGACCTCGGCGGGACGGTCACCGGCGAGCACGGGATCGGCGTCGAGAAGCTCGCCGCGCTGGACGCCGAGCTGGGCCCGACCGTCCGGGAGCTCCAGCGGTCGATCAAGTCCGCGTTCGACCCCCAAGGCATCCTCAACCCCGGCAAGAAGCTGTAACCGGGCCCCGCCGGCCCGCCCCGCCCCGCCCCGCAACGGCACCTCCGAGATAGTCCATCTCGGTCGAGATAGTCCATCGAGACGGACTGTTTCGGCACGGATGGACTATCTCGCCGGCTCAGGATCACCAGCCGCGGACCGGGGTGAGGTGGGCTGTGGCTGCGGGTGGTAGACGGGCGCAGACGCGGCCGATGAGCTCCCGCTCGCGTCTGGCGTCGGCCGCCGTGACGCGCAGGATGCCCCAGCCCTCTTCCACGATCGCGTCGTGGCGTCGCTTCTCCTCGAACACGACCCGCGCCGGGTCGTCGCTCGTGGAGTACTTGACGAAGCCGTCGACCTCGATGAGGAGCTTGAACGCGAGCCAGCCGAGGTCCGCGCGGAACCATCCGAGCCGGGTATGGATCGGGATCTGCAGCTCTGGCCGCGGCAGGCCGTGCCGCAGCAAGAGGTAGCGGACGAACGTCTCCCACGGTGACTCCGCCCGCCCGTCGGCGTGGTCGAGGACAGTCCGGGCGCCGACGACGCCGCGTCCGCCGGCAAGCGCGTCGACCCTGGCCCGCAGTGCCTCGGCATCGGCGCCGAGGCGGAGCGCGCCGTCTGCGAGCACCAGGGCGTCGCGTGGCGCGAGCTGCCGGAGGCAGTCGACGACGGTGCGCTCGAGCGAGGTCACAGGCACTCCGCGCAGCACCCGGCGGTCAGCCGGGACAAGGGCCATGGCGTGACGTGTGAGCGAACGCTCGCCGTGGTCGCTCGGTTGGACCGTCTGGATGATGTGGGTCGTCGCCGGTGCCGTCCACAGCGGACACCCCCAGATGAGGGCCGCGGACTCGTGACTGAACCAGAACGGCGTGCGCAGCTGGCGGCTGACCGCGGCGATCCGGGCGAGCGCGAGGTCCCGCGCAGCTGCGGCAGCGGGGACGGGTGCCGGTGCGGGTTCGGGTGCGGCACCGGCGGCAGGCGTCACCTGGCGGGCAGGCATCACTTGGCGATAGGCGCCGGGACGGACGCGCTCGAGCTCACCCGAACGTGTGCGCAAGCGAACGCTCGCGGGTGCAAGCTCGCGCGCGAGCAGCACGGCGGGCAGGGCGGCGGGTGTGCGAGGTGGCGGAGCTGGCATGCGCCTACGGTGCTCTCGGATCGCGCGTCTCCGGAAGGTGTCGCACACCGCCACGGGGCACCCCCATCACCTCAGCCGCCTGGGGTCGGGCCGCCCCCGCTCAGAGGACGGACCGGCCGACTCGTCCCGATCGGGAGGTCGACATAGTCCATCTCTGCCGAGATCGTCTGTTTCGATGCGCTATCTCGGCAGAGATGGACTATCTCGGCGGGGGCGGGGGCGGGGGGCGGGGGTGGGGGGTTAGTGGTGGAGGACGCGGGCGGCTAGGCGGTTGCCGAGGAGCTGGGCCAGCTGGACGATGACGACGATCACGCCGACGGCGACCCAGGTGACCACGTAGTCGTAGCGCTGGTAGCCGTACGTGAGCGCGAAGTCACCGAGCCCGCCGCCGGAGACCGCCCCGGCCATCGCGGACATGTCCGTGATCGCCACGAACAGGAAGGTGAACCCGAGGATCAGCGGGCCGAGCGCCTCGCGCACGATCACGGTGCCGATGATCCGCAGCGGGCCGGCGCCCATCGCGCGGGCGGCCTCGATCAGGCCGGGGTCCAGCGAGACGAGGTTCTGCTCGACGATCCGGGACGTGCCGAACGTCGCCATGATCGCGAGCGGGAAGATCACCGACGCCGTGCCGTAGCTGGCGCCGGTGACCTGGATCGTCAGCGGCTGGACGGCGGTGATGAAGATGATGAACGGGATCGGCCGGACGACGTTGACGATCGCGTTCAGCACGGTGGAGACCGGCTTGTTCTCGAGCAGGTTGCCCGGGCGGGTCGTGTACAGCGCGACGCCGAGCGCCAGCCCCGCGAGCCCACCGATCGCGAGCGTCGAGACCACCATGGTCAGGGTCTGGCCGATGGCGGTCCAGAGCAGGGGCAGCATCTCGGTCCCGGTCATCGGGCCACCTCCACGCGGGCGTCGTCGTCGGTGGCGGCGTCGGCCGTGGCCTCGTCGACCGTGGTGTCGGTCGGGGTGAGCGGCCCGCCGTACTCGACCACGTCCGTGTGCTCACGCATGGTCACCAGGAGCGCGTCGACGTCGACCTCGGTGCCCACGAGCTCGAAGGTGAGCGAGCCGAGCGGCTTCGCCCCGATGTCCGTGATCCCGCCGTACACGATCGACCCGTCCACCCGGTGCGCCCGGAACTGCTCCGAGAGGAAGGTGCCGGAGCCGTGGCCGTCGCGCACCCCGAAGGTGACGATCCGGCCGCGGTGCCGCTCGCGCAGGCGTTGGACGACGTCGGGCCCGGGCCGGTCGTGCAGCGCGGTCGCGATGAACCGGCGCGTGACCGGCTGCTGCGGGGACGAGAAGATCGTGTAGACGTCGCCCTCCTCGACCACCTTGCCGGCCTCCATGACCGCGACCCGGTCGCACAGGTAGCTGACCACCGACATCTCGTGGCTGATCACGACGATCGTGACGCCGAGCTCGGTGTTCACCCGGCGCAGCAGGTCGAGCACGTCCCGGGTGGTCTCGGGGTCGAGTGCGCTGGTGGCCTCGTCGGCGAGCAGCAGCCCGGGGGAGGTGGCCAGCGCGCGGGCGATGCCGACGCGCTGCTTCTGCCCGCCGGAGAGCTGGTCGGGGTACTGGCGGGCCTTGTCGGACAGCCCGACGAACTCGAGCAGCTCGGCCACGCGGGCCTCGCGGCGCTCCTTCGGCCAGCGCGCGACCCGCAGCGGGTAGGCGACGTTGCCGGCGACGGTGCGCGAGCCGAGCAGGTTGAACTGCTGGAAGATGAAGCCGATCCGCGCGCGCACGGGGCGCAGCTGGCGTTCGGTGCGGCCGGTGATCGTCTCGCCGTCGATCACGACGGTCCCGCTGGTGGGGCTCTCGAGCGCGTTGATCAGGCGCACGAGCGTGCTCTTGCCGGCGCCCGAGTACCCGATGACGCCGAAGATCTCCCCGCGCTCGATCTCGAGCGAGACGTCGTCGACCGCACGCACCGTCTGCTTCCCGGCGGTGAACTCCTTGGTCACGTGCTGCAGACAGACCATCGCGCTCATGTCTCGAACCGTCCTTCTCGGGTCGTGCGGTGACGCGTCCCGGGTCCCTGCGGTGGCAGGAACCCGGGACGCGTGCGCGGGGTGCGGGCGGATCAGCCCTTGGCGGCCGTGACGTCGTCCTGGAGCCCGGTGAGGATCGCCTCGAGCTCGGCGGGCGTCTGGTTCTGGACGACCGCGGTGCCCTTGGACTCGGCCAGCACCGCGTCGGTCACGGTGGCCTCGTGGTAGATCTCGACGAGCTTGGCGTACACCGGGTTCTCGGCGTCCTTCGCCCGGGTGGCGAACACGTTGATGTACGGCTCGGCCGCCGAGGTGTCCTCGAGGTCCGAGTAGATCGCCGTCGTCGGGTCGATCCCGGCGTCGGCGGCGAAGTTGTTGTTGATGATGGCGCCGTCGAGCGTCTTGAGCTGGACGGTCGTCTGGTTGGCGTCGACCGGGACGACGGTGACCCGCGAGGCGGCCTCGTCGATGTCGGCCGGCGTCGACAGCGCGTTGCCGCCGTCCTTCAGCGAGATCAGGTCGGCCGACTGGAGCACGAGCAGCGCGCGGGCCTGGTTGGTCGGGTCGTTCGGGATGGCGATCTCGGCGCCGTCCGGGATGTCCGCCGGCTCGGTGTAGCCCTTGTCGGTGTACAGGCCGAGCTGGTAGATCATCGTCGCGCCGATGGCGACCAGGTCCTCGCCCGCCGAGACGTTGTAGTTGGCGAGGAACAGCAGGTGCTGGAACTGGTTGAGGTCGAGCTCGCCCTGGCTGACGATCGGGTTCGGCTGCTGGTAGTCGGTGAAGTTGACCAGCTCGACCTCGATGCCTTCGTCCTTGGCGAGGTCGGTGAACGTGTCCCAGTAGTCCTTGGACTCGTCGGTGACGCCGATCGTCACCGTGACCGGGTTGGCCGGGTCGGCGGTCTCGTTCGCGGACCCTTCGGTTGCGGCGGAGCCGGAGCACGCGGACACGGTGGCGGTGAGGGCGATCGTGGCGATCAGGGCGGTGAGTCTGCGCTTCATGGCAATGCCTTCCGAAAGGGTGGTGAGGGGCGGGACAGACCGGCCCAGGTGCATGACCGGTGGCGTGGGGTTCGGTCCGTCGGCGGGTCAGGAGCAGCAGGCGGCGCAACGCTCACCGAGGGTGCGCCGATGCGGCGCGTGCGTCGAAGAGGGAGCGGTGGTGCTGGGGGTCCGCCGGGACCGGAGCTGCGCGAGTCGCCAGGACTCAGAGCAGGATGGTGCGACAACACATGAGCGCGGACCGCGCACCGGGCATGACGCGCAGAACGAGCGCGCGGTGCTGGGTGGCGACGGGGCGGTTCACGGGATGCTCCAGTTCCTACCGGGGAGAAGGCCTTGAAGTTACCATTCGCCGCCCGCTCGGCGTGCCACCGCCCACGGGCCGGTCGATCGGCGGCCCGGCGGGGCGGGCGCCTGCTGCCTGGTGGGGGTTCGACGGCGGTCCGCGAGGCCGCCGGCCGTGCGCGTGACCCCCCGGGGCCTCGACGCCTACAGTTCGTGGGGTGACGACAGCCCTGTACCGCCGCTACCGGCCCGAGAACTTCGCCGAGGTGATCGGTCAGGAGCACGTGACCGAGCCCCTGATGCAGGCGCTGCGCACGGGGCGCATCAACCACGCCTACCTGTTCAGCGGCCCGCGCGGGTGCGGCAAGACGACGTCGGCCCGGATCCTGGCGCGCTGCCTGAACTGCGAGCAGGGCCCGACGGCGGTGCCCTGCGGGGTGTGCCCGTCCTGCCGTGAGTTGGCGCGCGGCGGACCCGGATCGCTCGACGTCGTCGAGATCGACGCGGCCAGCCACGGTGGGGTCGACGACGCGCGGGACCTGCGCGAGCGAGCGACGTTCGCCCCGGCGCGCGACCGGTTCAAGATCTTCATCCTCGACGAGGCCCACATGGTCACGCCGCAGGGCTTCAACGCGCTGCTCAAGATCGTCGAGGAGCCGCCCGAGCACGTGATGTTCATCTTCGCGACGACGGAACCCGACAAGGTGATCGGGACGATCCGCTCGCGCACGCACCACTACCCGTTCCGGCTCGTGCCGCCGGACATCCTGACCGGGTACCTCGAGCAGCTGTGCACCGCCGAGGGCGCGCACGTGGGCGCCGGGGTGCTGCCGCTCGTGGTGCGCGCGGGAGCCGGTTCGGTGCGCGACTCGCTGTCGGTGCTCGACCAGCTGGTCGCCGGCGCGGACGAGGCCGGGATCGACTATGAGCGAGCCGTGGCCCTGCTCGGGTACACGCACGCCGCGCTGCTCGACGACGTGGTGGGTGCGGTCGCCGCGCACGACGGCGGGAGCGCGTTCCGGGTGGTCGACCGGGTCATCTCGACCGGGCACGAGCCCCGCCGGTTCGTGGAGGACCTGCTCGAGCGGCTCCGCGACCTGATCGTGATCGCCGCGTCGGGGGAGTCGGCGAAGGCGGCGCTGCGCGACGTGCCGGCCGACCAGTTCGCCCTCATGCGCGCGCAGGCCGACCATCTCGGGGCCGCCGAGCTGTCCCGCGCGGCGGACCTCGTCAACGCGGCGCTCAGCGAGATGACCGGCGCGACGTCCCCGCGCCTGCACCTCGAGCTCCTGATCGCGCGCCTGCTCCTGCCCGCGGCCGACGACGGTGCGGCGGGCTACGCCGCGCGACTGGACCGCCTCGAGCGCCAGGATCGCCAGCCCCGAGCGGCCGTCGCCGCGCTGCCGGCGCCTGCTGAGGAGCGCGCGGCGGTTGCCGTGGCCCCCGCGACGCCGGCTGTCCCGACGCGCGCTGCACCGACGCGTTCTGTCCCGACGCGCGACGACGTGATGCCCGGCGCCTCGGCGCCTGGTGCCCCGATGCGCGACGACGCGATGCCCGACGACGCCCAGCCGGCCGGCGTCGTCCAGGCCCCGCCCGTGGCGGAACCGGCGTCGGTCGTGCCCGCGACGCCGGCACCGGCAACGGCTGCGCCCGCAACGCCCCCAGCCCCAGCCCCAGCCCAAGCCCCCGCGCCGGTCGCCGTCGTCCAGGCTCCTCGCGTGGCGGATGCCGTGCCGACGGTGACTCGCGCTCCCGCGGAGCCGCCCGCACCCGCCGCCGGGGTGGAGACCGAGGTGCTGCGGCGCCGGTGGGACGA
The DNA here is from genome assembly GCF_004168625.1 of Pengzhenrongella frigida. Lineage (GTDB taxonomy): Bacteria > Actinomycetota > Actinomycetes > Actinomycetales > Cellulomonadaceae > Pengzhenrongella > Pengzhenrongella frigida. The sequence goes on along the minus strand of NZ_SDWW01000030.1, from coordinate 33,700 downwards.
GGTGCTCGCCACGCTCAACCGCCTGAAGAAGGCGACCTGGGCGCTCGTGAGCCAGAACGCCCACGTCGGCGAGCTCACCTCCACGACGCTCACGCTGACGTTCACCTCGCCGGGCCTGGCGACCGCGTTCCGGTCCGGGGTGCACGCCGAGATGGTGCAGCGCGCGGTGCGCGAGACGCTCGGCTTCGACGTACGGGTCGAGGGGGTGCTCGCCGAGGCGGGGGCCGCCGCTCCGGGGCCGACGGCGTCGTCGACCCGCCCCGCTGACGCGCCCGCGCCCACCTCCAGCACCCGGTCCCCGCAGGTGGCCGACCGGGCGCGCGCCGAGGCGTCGTGGTCCGACGTCGAGCCGCCCGACGACATCGAGGCGGTCGAACCCGCGCGCGACGACGCCCGGACCGTCAGCGCTCGCGAGTCGGGGCAGCACGCGCACGCCGCCGCGTTGCGCGCGGCCGCGGCGAGGCCGGCCGCCGTGGAGGACTCCCCGGAGCCGGACGACCCCGACATCGCCACGTCGAACCTGTCCGGCCCGCGGCTGGTCGCGCAGATGCTCGGCGGCACGGTGATCGAGGAGCAGGTCGGCGACGCGGTCTGAGCTGCTCGCGTCGATTGACCGCGTCGACTGCCCGCGCGACTGCCCACGCGACCTGCTCGCGCGGACCCGCCCGCGCGGACCCGCCCGCACCGACCCGCCGCGCCGACCGGGGTGGGGCCGGGCCGTGGTGTGGGTCCGACGCCGTAGGCTGGTCGGGTGTATGAAGGCGCGGTTCAAGACCTGATCGACGAGCTCGGGCGACTGCCCGGCGTCGGTCCCAAGAGCGCGCAACGGATCGCGTTCCACCTGCTGTCGGCCGACCCCACGGACGTGCGTCGGCTGGTCGACGCGCTGATCGAGGTCAAGGCGCGCGTGCGGTTCTGCGACATCTGCGGGAACGTCACGCAGGAGGACCAGTGCCGCATCTGCCGCGACCCGCGTCGGTCGGCGACGGTGATCTGCGTCGTCGAGGAGCCCAAGGACGTCGTGGCGGTCGAGCGCACCCGCGAGTTCCGCGGCCGGTACCACGTGCTCGGCGGGGCCATCAATCCGATCGCCGGCGTCGGCCCTGACGACCTGCGGATCAAGGAGCTGCTCACGCGGCTCGCGAGCGGCGAGGTCACCGAGGTCATCCTCGCGACCGACCCGAACGTCGAGGGTGAGGCCACCTCGACCTACCTGGCGCGGATGCTCGTGCCGCTCGGCCTGACGGTCAGCCGGCTCGCCTCGGGCCTGCCGGTCGGCGGGGACCTGGAATATGCGGACGAGGTGACCCTCGGTCGCGCCTTCGAAGGGAGGCGACGGATCAATGCCTGACACCCCGACGCACGCGAGCGATGCGGCAGCCGATCGGCCCGACGCGGTCGACCCCGCGGTGGCCGCCGAGGCCGCCGACCTGCTCTCGGTGGCGCGCACCATGGCCGAGGAGAGCCGCGGCTTCCTCAGCACGGTGACCGAGGTGGCCTCCGGCGCGAACCCGGACGCCGGGATCCCGCTGCTGCTGCTCGCCGTCTCCGACCTGCTGTCGGCCGGCGCGCGCCTGGGCGCGATGCTCGACGTCGTGCCGCCGGAGCGCTTCGAGCCCGACATCGGTCCCGAGCCGGACGTCGACGCGCTGCGGATCGCGCTCGCCAACGTGCTGGAAGGCCTCGACGAGTACGTCGCCGTCGTCGACCCGATCCTCGGGCCGGAGGTCGAGACGAGCTCGTTGTCCGGCGACCTGGTCTCGATCGTCGGCGCCGTCGCGCAGGGCCTGAGCCACTTCGAAGAGGGCCGCGTCCTGGAGTCCCTGTGGTGGTGGCAGTTCTCCTACCTGTCGGGCTGGGGCGAGCGCGCGTCGAGCGTGCTGCGCGTCCTGCAGGTCGTGCTCGGTCACCTGCGCCTCGACGTGGACGACGACGTCGCGGCCGAGGCGGAGTACGACGCGTTGCAGGCGTGAGCTCGATACCGCTCAGGCCACCCGGGTACCCCGCGGCAGCGTCCGCTGCGGGATCGTGAGCCGCCGGACGGCGGTCGCCAGCCCGGCCGCGCCGAGCAGCAGGTTCACCGCCAGGCCCCATGGCCACACCACGCTGCGGTCCGGCTCGCGCTGCGCCACCGGCGAGTCCGCGCCGCCGGTGCCGAACCGGCCCTCGCAGTAGTTGATCTCCGTCGGCGGACCGGTCCGGGCGTCGCGCACCAGCTCGCGGATGCCCCCGAGCACGTCGAAGCCGGAGCCTGAGGTGCCGCTACGGGCGCCCGGAGCGGCGTCGGCCACGATGACGAACGGGTTGACGGCCAGCAGCCACCAGGTCCGTTCGGTGTGCGTGCGCGTCATCGACTGGGTGGTCAGCTCGCAGGTCGGGGGCTCGCCCGCGTACCAGTCGAAGTCCGCGGGCACGTTCCACACGCGCACCGGTTCCGCAGTCGTGATCGCGGGGACCGTCAGACCGAACACCATCGGGCTGATCACCGAGAGCCCCGCCACCGTCACGTACGTGAGCACCGCGGAGCCGGACGTGCGTGCGGTGAGCGCGGAGAAGCCGAGCCCGATCGCGCAGACGACCGCGAGCAGCAGGGCGAGCACCAGCAGGCACACCACCACCGACAGCACCGGCGTCCCGCCCGCGGTGAGCGCGAGGATGAGGAACGGCACGCTCACCACGAGGAACGCGAGCGCGGCCACCCAGGACGCGCCCAGCTTGCCGACGGCGATCTCCGCGGGCGTGAGCAGCGTGACCTGCAGGGTCGCGAGCGTCCCGGCGTTGCGGTCCCCGTTGATGGCGGTGGCGCTGAGCGTCGGGGACACCAGCAGCCCGAGAAACAGCACGAAGAACACGATGAGGCCGAAGACCGTGGGCCCGGCCGGGCCGGCGATGGTGGGTCCGACCTGCGACGACGTGCTGCCGTAGTCCCGGCTCGAGCCGAACGCGGCGTCCGTGGCCACCCACGTCAACCAGGTCACCGCCCCGACCACCACGAACCACACCACGAGCGCGGCCATCCACCGCGTCGAGCGCACCCGCTGGCGCAGGTCGAGCACGGCCACGGTCCGCACCCCGTGCCACGACAGCGCCCAGGTGCCGCGCTCCGGCGCGATGCCCGACGGCGTCGGGTCGGGTTCGGGGGCGGGGGCGACCGGGGTGCTCAGGTCGGTGCTCATCGGCGCTCCTCCTCCAGGGCCAGGTAGGCCTGCTCGAGCGCGCCACCCACGGGGGCGAGCGAGGTGATCGGTACGCCGGCGGCGACCGCGTCGCGCAGCAGGGTGGCCGCTCCCGCCTCGCCGTCGACCTGGAGCAGCACGCCGCCCGGGCCGTCCGGCGGGTCGCCGGGTCCGGTGCCGCGTGCCGCGGGGTCGCGTTCGTCGTCGGGCAGCCAGGTCGCCCCGACGGTCGTGAGCCAGCCGACCAGGGCGGCGAGCGAGAGCGCCCGCAGCCGCCAGGTCCGCGGAGCCGCCTGGGCGGTGGCGACCGTACCGGCGGGCACCGTCCGGCCGCCCGAGAGGAAGATCGCGTCGTCGGCCATCTCGTCGAGCTCGGTGAGCACGTGGCTCGAGACGAGGACGGTCTTGCCCTGCGACGCGAGCAGCCGGAGCAGGATCCGCAGATCGACGCGCGAGCGCGGGTCGAGACCGCTCGCGGGCTCGTCGAGCAGCAGCACGTCGGGGTCGTGCACGAGCGCGCGGGCCAGTCCGAGGCGCTGCTTCTGACCGCGGGACAGGACGCTCGCGGGCAAGTCCGCGAACTCGGTGAGGTGCACGGTCTCGAGGAGCTCGGTCGTGCGGGCCTCGGCGCGCTCGCGGGTGAGCCGATACGCGGCGGCGAACGTCAGGAGGACCTCACGGGCGGTCAGCGAGTCCCAGGTGCCGAACACGTCCGGCATCCAGCCGGTGCGGGCGCGCGCCGCCTGGTGGTGGGTGACGGGGTCGACGCCGCCCACGCGCACCTGGCCGGCGTCGGGCACGAGCAGCCCGGCGAAGATGAGCAGCAGCGTCGTCTTGCCCGACCCGTTCGGGCCGACGAGGGCCGTGACCGCCCCGGCGTGCGCCTCGAGGTCGACCCCGGCGAGCGCGCGGACCGACCCGAAGGATCGGTGCACACCCTGCGCGGTCAGGCCGGACCCCTGCCCGAGCGTCGCCGTGAGCCCAGCGCCGAGCCCGCTGTCGAGGCCACCGCCGAGCGTGCCGCCGACGCCGGCAGCAGGCTCGCGCGAGAGGCCGCCCGATGGAACGGCGGCGGGAAGACTCGGGTCTGCAGCCGAGGTGTCGTCGTCGGGGGTGTTCGGCATGGCTCGAACCTAGGCGCGCGCGGGTCGCGCCAGGTAACCGGCTCGCCCAGCACCCGTGATAGACCAGCGCCGTGCACCTCCGCCTCCCTCCCCGCGCCGCCGCATGACGGCCGGCGGCCTGGAGCTCGCCGCGGGCACGGTTGCGCTGCTCGTGCTGGCCGGCTTCCTCGCGGGCTGGGTGGACGCCGTCGTCGGCGGGGGCGGGCTGATCCAGCTGCCCGCACTGCTCCTCGTGCCCGGGATGAGTCCCGTCTCGGCGCTCGCGACCAACAAGCTCGCCGGGATCATGGGCACGTCGGTGAGCGCGGCGACGTACTACCGGTTGGTGCAGCCCGACCTGCGCACGGCCGGGCCGATGGCGCTCGCCGCGCTCGGGGGCGCCGCCGGTGGGGCGGGCCTGGCGAGTGCGCTGCCGCCCGGGGTGTTCCGGCCGGTGATCCTGGTCGCGCTGGTGCTGGTCGCGGTGTACACCGTCGCGCGCCCGAGCGTGGGACGGGCGACCGACCTGCGCTGGACGGGCCGGCGTCACCTCGTCGTCGCGCTCGCGCTCGGCACCACGATCGGGTTCTACGACGGGCTGCTCGGCCCGGGCACCGGCACGTTCCTGGTGATCGCGCTGGTCGCGGTGCTGGGCTACGCGTTCCTCGAGGCGTCCGCGAACGCGAAGATCGTCAACGCCGCGACGAACCTGGGCGCGCTGATCGTGTTCTCGGTGCAGGGCGTCACGATGTGGAAGCTCGGGCTGGTGATCGGCGTGGCCAACATCGCCGGGTCCTACCTCGGGGCGCGGATGGCCGTCGCCCGCGGCAGCGCGTTCGTCCGGATCGTGTTCGTCGCAGTCGTGGGCGCCCTGATCCTGCGCCTCGCCTGGGACATCCTCACCTGACCGCCCCCAGCCACTCCGCTCCGGCCCACCCGCCCGGACCCCCCACCCGCCCGGACCCCCAACCCGCCCGTCCGATTCCGTCGAGTGCGGGCTAACGGTCCCTGGAATCCGCGCGGCAGCAGCAGATCGCCCGCACTCGGGCGTGCTGGCCAGGGTCGGGGTGGGTTCGGAGAAGGGGCGTGCGGGTCCGGTATGTGAGCGGACGGGCGTCCGAAGGGTGGACCGTTCTAGAATCGCCGGACCCGACCGACCGATGGAATCCGGAGCTAGTCCCGTGACCCTGATCGTGCAGAAGTACGGCGGCTCGTCCGTCGCGGACGCGTCGAGCATCAAACGCGTCGCGAAGCGGATCGTCGAGGCGAAGCGCGCCGGTCACGAGGTCGTCGTCGTCGTCTCCGCCATGGGGGACACCACCGACGAGCTCATCGAGCTCGCCGAGCAGATCACGCCGTTGCCGCCGTCGCGCGAGATGGACATCCTCCTCACCGCCGGTGAGCGGATCTCGATGTCGCTGCTCGCGATGGCGATCGCGAACCTCGGCGTCGAGGCGCAGTCGTTCACGGGCCAGCAGGCCGGCGTCATCACCGACACCACGCACGGCAAGGCGCGCATCATCGACGTCAGCCCAGGCCGCATCCGCGCGACGCTCGACGCGGGCGCGGTGGCGATCGTGGCCGGTTTCCAGGGCGTCACCCAGTACACGAACGACGTCACCACGCTCGGGCGCGGCGGGTCGGACACGACCGCAGTCGCGCTCGCCGCCGCCCTGGACGCGGCCGTCTGCGAGATCTACACCGACGTCGACGGCGTCTACACGGCCGACCCGCGCATCGTGCCCAGCGCGCGGCGGATCGACCGGATCAGCTACGAGGAAATGATGGAGATGGCCGCGAGCGGCGCCAAGGTGCTCGGGCTGCGGTGCGTTGAGTACGCGCGCAAGTTCGCCGTGCCGGTGCACGTGCGTTCCTCCTTCTCGGGGCGCGAAGGAACTCTGGTCACGGACGAGATCATCGAAGGAGCAGAACCGATGGAAGAGCCGATCATCTCTGGCGTCGCGCACGACCGGAGCGAGGCCAAGGTCACGGTCGTCGGCGTGCCGGACGTGCCGGGCAAGGCCGCGCGGATCTTCGAGGTCGTCGCCGGTGCCGAGGTCAACATCGACATGATCGTGCAGAACGTCTCGGCCGCCTCGACGGGCCTGACGGACATCTCGTTCACGCTCCCGGCGACCGACGGCCAGCACGCGATCGCCGCGCTCAAGGCCGCCCAGGCCGAGATCGGCTTCGCCTCGCTGCAGTACGACGACACGATCGGCAAGATCTCGCTGATCGGCGCGGGCATGCGCTCGCACCCGGGCGTCTCGGCCAAGCTGTTCTCGGCCCTGAGCGCTGCAGGCGTCAACATCGAGATGATCTCCACCTCGGAGATCCGGATCTCGGTGGTCACGCGCGCCGATCACCTCGACGACGCCGTGCGCGCCGTGCACCACGCGTTCGACCTGGACGACGCCGACACCGAGGCCGTCGTGTACGGCGGGACCGGACGATGAGCGCCGCGAGCGAGCCCGGCCGCGGGCTGCGGGTCGGCGTCGTCGGCGCGACCGGGCAGGTCGGTGCCGTGATGCGCCGCCTGCTGGCCGAGCGCGACTTCCCGGTCGAGCAGATCCGGTTCTTCGCCTCCGCGCGCTCGGCCGGCACGACGCTGCCCTGGAAGGGGACCGACGTCGTCGTCGAGGACGCCGCGCTCGCGGACCCGACGGGGCTGGACATCGCGCTGTTCTCCGCCGGCGGCGCGACCTCGAAGGCGCAGGCACCGCGGTTCGCGGCCGCCGGCGTCGTCGTGATCGACAACTCCTCGGCGTGGCGCATGGACCCCGACGTCCCGCTCGTCGTCGCCGAGGTCAACCCCGCCGCGGCCCTCGCGCCGCGCAAGGGCATCATCGCCAACCCGAACTGCACCACGATGGCCGCGATGCCGGTACTCAAGGTGCTGCACGACGAGGCCGGCCTGACCCGGCTCATCGTCAGCACCTACCAGGCCGTCTCCGGCAGCGGGCTCGCCGGCGCCGCGGAGCTCGCCGACCAGGTGCGCGCGGTGGTCGCCGCCGACGTCCCGCTCGAGGCCCTCGTGCACGACGGCGGCGCGCTCACCTTCCCGGCGCCCGTCAAGTACGTCGCGCCGATCGCGTTCAACGTGGTGCCGCTGGCCGGCAACCTCGTCGACGACGGCCTGTTCGAGACGGACGAGGAGAAGAAGCTCCGCGACGAGAGCCGCAAGATCCTCGACCTGCCCGGCCTGCTGGTCTCCGGCACGTGCGTGCGCGTGCCGGTGTTCACCGGGCACTCGCTGTCGATCAACGCCGAGTTCGCCCGGCCGCTGTCGGTCGAGCGTGCCCGGGAGCTGCTCGCCGGTGCGCCGGGCGTCGAGCTCTCGGACGTGCCCACCCCGCAGCAGGCCGCCGGTGCGGACCCGAGCTTCGTCGGTCGCCTGCGGGCGGATCCGGGCGTGCCCGACGGCCGCGGCCTGGCCCTGTTCGTGACCAACGACAACCTGCGCAAGGGCGCGGCCCTCAACGCCGTCCAGGTGGCGGAGCTGCTGATCCCGGCCCTGGCCCGCGTCTGAGGGGTCAGCGCGCGAACCAGGGGCCGTTCTGGGGGTTCGTGCGGTAGGTCAGGGCGTGGGCGATCCGGGTGCGGGACGACGCCATCAGCGTGTCGGGCAGCGCGTCGGGCGCGAACCAGCCGACGGCGGTCGACTCGTCGTCGCCCACCCAGGGATCGCCCGCGCCCTCCGCACGGCACAGGAACGTCAGGTCGAGGTACTGCGCGCGGTCGCCGTTCTCGTACTCCACGGTCTCCGGGTCCGACGAGACGGACGCCAGGCCCTCGACGACCGCGACGATCCCGGTCTCCTCGAGCACCTCGCGCACCGCGGCGATCGCCGGCTGCTCACCGGGCTCGAGGATCCCGCTGACCACGGCCCACAGCCCGTTGTCCGAACGGCGCCCCAGCAGCAGCCGACCGTCGTCGTGCACGACGACCGCGCTGACCCCCGGCATCCACAGCAGATCGGTGCCGACGCTCCTGCGCAGCTGGACGACGAAGTCGGGAATCGGCATGCCCGCGAGCCTACGCGCGCGAATCGCCGCAGCCAGGACCGGCAGGGGGCCAGCAGGGACCAGCAGGGACCAGCCCGGGGCGGCGCCGGGACCCGCGCCGGCCGGTGGCACAGTGGGTGGCTCAGGCAGCCGTGCGTGACACCGCACAGTGCGGCACGCGGCGGAACGCGACCGCGAACAAGGAGTACCTATGGACACCGCGCTGGAAGCGACCTTCGCTCAGGTCCTTCGCCGCAACCCGGGCGAGGTCGAGTTCCACCAGGCGGTCCGCGAGGTCTTCGACAGCCTCGGACCGGTGCTGCGCAAGAACCCGCAGTATGCGGACGCCGCTGTGCTCGAGCGGATCTGCGAGCCCGAGCGGCAGATCATCTTCCGGGTGCCGTGGGTGGATGATTCCGGCCGGGTGCTGATCAACCGCGGCTTCCGGGTCGAGTACAACTCCGCGCTTGGCCCGTTCAAGGGCGGACTGCGGTTCCACCCGTCGGTGTACCTCGGGATCGTCAAGTTCCTGGGCTTCGAGCAGGTCTTCAAGAACGCCCTCACCGGCATGCCGATCGGGGGCGGCAAGGGTGGCTCGGACTTCGATCCCCACGGCCGGTCCGACGGTGAGGTGATGCGCTTCTGCCAGTCCTTCATGACCGAGCTGTACCGGCACATCGGGGAGTACACCGATGTGCCCGCCGGCGACATCGGGGTCGGTGGACGCGAGATCGGCTATCTCTTCGGTCAGTACAAGCGGATCACCAACCGGTACGAGTCGGCGGTCCTGACCGGCAAGGGCCTCACCTGGGGAGGCTCCCTCGTGCGCACCGAGGCCACGGGCTACGGCACCGTGCTCTTCGCGCAGGAGATGCTCAAGTCCCGTGGCGAGTCGCTCGACGGCCGACGGGTCGCGGTGTCCGGGTCGGGGAACGTGGCGATCTACGCGATCGAGAAGGCGCAGGCGCTCGGCGCCCGGGTCGTGACGTTCTCCGACTCCTCCGGCTATGTCGTCGACGAGGACGGCGTGGACCTCGAGCTCCTCAAGGACATCAAGGAGGTCCAGCGGGGACGAGTGGCGGACTACGTCGACCGGAGGCCGCGGGCTTCCGTCGGCACGTCGGGTCGAATCTGGGATGTGCCGGTCGACGTCGCGCTGCCCTGCGCGACGCAGAACGAGCTGACCGGGGACGACGCCAAGTCGCTCCTGCGCGGGGGTGTGGTCGCCGTCGCCGAGGGCGCGAACATGCCCACCACCCCGGACGCCGTGGCGATCCTCCAGGAGGCCGGTGTGCTCTTCGCCCCCGGCAAGGCCGCCAACGCGGGCGGGGTCGCGACCTCGGCCCTGGAGATGCAGCAGAACGCCTCGCGTGACTCGTGGACCTTCGCGCACACCGAGGGCCGGCTCTCCCAGATCATGGTCGGCATCCACGACCGCTGTGCGGAGACGGCTGCGGAGTACGGCGAGCCGGGGAACTACGTGCTCGGCGCCAACATCGCGGGCTTCCAGCGCGTCGCCAACGCCATGCTCGCACTCGGCGTCGTCTAGCGCGTTCTGCGAGAACGGGCCGGTCACTGGAGCCGGTGGCCGGCCCGAAGACGGAGAAAGGGCCCCTGACCTAGCGTTTCCGCTGGCCAGAGGCCCTTCCGCTCGTCGGGGTGGCGGGATTCGAACCCACGACCTCTTCGTCCCGAACGAAGCGCGCTACCAAGCTGCGCCACACCCCGATGAAGCGCCGTAAGGATAGCCGACGGAAGGGGATGGTAGGAAACGGGCCGCGATCTGGGCCTAGCGGGCGACCAGGGTCAGGAGCGTCGCCTCGGGCCGGCAGGCGAACCGCACGGGGGCGTACGGCGAGGTGCCGAGGCCCGCGGAGACGTGCATCCAGGTCGAGTCGGCGCCGCCGGGCTCGTCGGGTCGCGCGCCCGGCCAGCCGTGCAGGCCCTTGGCCCGCCGGGTGTCCAGATCGCAGTTCGTCACCAGCGCGCCGTAGAACGGCACCGCCAGCTGCCCACCGTGGGTGTGGCCGGCGAGGATCAGCTCGGCGCCGTCGGCCTGCATCTCGTCCAGGATCCGCCGGTAGGGCGCGTGCGCCACGCCGATCCGCAGATCGACGCCCGACGGCGACGCGTCGTCGGGCAGGTGGTCGCCGTCGGGCCGGTCGGGGCCGTCGAAAGGAGGATCGAGAGGTGGCGGGAACGCGTCCCGATCGAGGTGCGGGTCGTCGACACCGACCAGCGCGAGCCGACGACCGCCCGCGACCAGCGTGTCGCGGCGGTTGTCGAGGTCCCGCCACCCCGCGGCGCACAGGGCGGTGGCGAGCTCGCCTGCCGGGAGCTCGCCCGCGGGGAGGCTCTCGCGGCGCGCGTCCGGCAGCAGGTAGCGCGCCGGGTTCTTGGCCGACGGCGCGTAGTAGTCGTTCGAGCCCATGACGAACGCCCCAGGGGTGTCCAGGAGGGGCTCGAGCGCGTGCAGCAGGGGCGCGAGGGCGTCCGGGTGGGCCATGTTGTCACCGGTGTCGATGACGAGGTCAGGACGCAACGTGGCGAGGTCGCGCACCCAGTCGATCTTGCGCCGCTGCGAGGGCACCAGGTGCAGGTCCGAGAGGTGCAGCACCCGCAGCGGGTCCTGTCCCGGGGGCAGCACCGGGACGGTGACCTCGCGCAGCGCGTACCAGCGGACCTCGACGAGGCTCGCCCACGCGAACGCGGCGACGCCGGCCGCGGCGAGGGTTCCGGCGGCCGTCAGCAGGCGCGAGGACATGCGCGCGCTCAGCCGTCCTTCTTGGGGTCTTTGCCGTTGTTGCCCTGCGTGTTGGGATCGGCAGCGGGGTCGGCCGGAGCGGCCGCCGGCGGCTGGCCGTTCGAGAGCACGAGCGTCACCACCGAGCCCTTGGCCACCCGGGCGCCGGAGCCCGGCGTCGTGGAGGCCACGGTGCCGGCGGGTGCGGTCGACGGAACCTGGTCGGGGGAGGTGTTGACGTTGAAGCCAGCGTTGCGCAGGATCGCCCGCGCGTCCGCCTCGGACTTGCCGGCCACGTTCGGGATTCCGACCTTGACGCCGTCGACCTCGTTGGTGCCCGCGGCGGGGAAGTCCACGACGGGCATGCCCTCGCTCGCGGCATTCATGAACCGCTTCCAGGTCGGACCGGCGAGGGTGGAGCCGTAGGCGTTTCGGATGTACGTGCCGTTGACGGTCATGTTCTGGACCGGGATGAGCCCCTCGGCGAAGCCGACCCAGACGGCCGTGGCGAGCTGCGGGGTGTAGCCGACGAACCAGGTGTGCTCGTTGTGCGAGCTGGTACCGGTCTTGCCCGCGGAGGGCCGGTCGAGGGCGCCGACGTCCTTGCCCGTGCCCTCGAACACGTGGCTCAGGCCGGAGGTGACGGCCGCCGCGATGCGCGGTTCGAGCGCCTCGCGGCAGTTGCTCGCGGGGACCGGAAGCTCGGCTCCGGTCGTGTCGACCACCTTGATGATCGCGATCGGTTCGCAGAAGGTGCCGTTCGCCGCGAACGAGGCGAACGCAGCGGCCATGGTGAGCGGCGCGATCGAGTCGCTCCCGATCACGTTGGCGGGATAGGCCTTGTAGTCCGTGCCGTCAGGGCTGTGGACCCCGAGGGACTTCGCGGTCGTGAAGATCGCGCACAGGTCGACCTCGCTCGCCATCTTGATGTACGCGGAGTTGACGGACTTCTTCGTGGCCTCGACCACGGTCATCACGCCCTTGCCGCCCTCAGCATTGCCGAACGGGTACGTGCCGACGAACTTGTTCGGGCACGACGGCGAGTTGAACTCGCTCATCGGGTAGCTCATCTTCGTCGCGTCGATGACCTCGTTGAGGCTGTGGCCCTCTTTCAGCCACTGCACCAGCGTGAACGGCTTGAACGTCGAGCCGGGCGGAAATCCCTTCGACGAGCCGTACGCACTGTCGGTGTTGTAGTTGACCGACGTCTCTCGCGGCCCGGCGGAGGTGGTGGGGTTGAAGATCCGGTTCTGGGCCATCGCGACGATCTTGCCGGTGCCGGGCTCGACCACGGAGATCGCGGAGGCGACCCCGGACGGGTCCTCGACCGGGATGCCGGCCTTGACCTGGTCGTCCGCGATCTGCTGCATCCGCGGGTCGAGGGTCGTGGTGATGGTCAGGCCGCCGCGGTAGAGCAGCTTCTGGCGCGCTTCGGCATCGGTGCCGAACGCGGCGTCGCTGGCGATCACCTTGGTGACGTAGTCGCAGAAGAAGCCCGAGCTGGCGACGGCGTTCGCGGCCATGCACCCGAGGCCCGTGGCCTGGATGTTGAGGTAGCCGCCGTCGGCCACGTTGGCGACCGGCACGAGGATGCCGGCGTCGTACTCGGCCTGGGTGATGATCTTCTGGCCCAGCATGAGCCCGAGGACGACGTTCCGGCGGCCCTGGGAGAGCTCCGGGTTGACGACCGGGTCGTAGCGGGTCGGGCTCTTGGTGACCGCGGCGAGGGTGGCGGCCTCGAGGTAGTTGAGGTCCGCGGCGGACTTGGTGAAGTAGAGCTGGGCGGCGGCCTCGACCCCGTAGACCGAGGCGCCGAACTGCGCGATGTTCAGGTAGCGCCCGAGGATCTCGTCCTTGGTGTACTTCTGCTCGAGCGCGATGGCGAGCTTCGCCTCGCGCAGCTTGCGGCTGATCCCGGCGGTGCTGTCGGTCTCGCGGGCCGCCTCGACCCCCGCGGCGTCGTCGTTGCGCGCGGCGGCCTCGATGAGCACGTTCTTCACGTACTGCTGGGTGAGGGTGGAGGCCCCTTCGAGCTCGTCGGTCAGGGTGTTCTTCGCGGCCGCGCGGAGCATGCCGGTCGGGTCGATGCCACCGTGCTCGTAGAAGCGCTTGTCCTCCGTGGCCACGACGGCGGCCTGCATCACGGGTGCGATCCGGTCGAGCGGGACCACGTTGCGGTTCTCGTCGTAGAACGTCGCCAGCACCGTGACGCCGTCGTTGGCGAGCACCGTCGACTTCTGCGACAGCGGCAGCTCCTCGAGCACCGTCGGCAGGTCGGTGAAGACCTCCGTGGTGGCGTCGGCGAACACGCTCGCGCCCGCGACGGCGGGCATCACGAGGCCGGCCGTCAGCACTCCGCCGATGCCGGCGATGAGCAAGAACGCGATGAGGAGAGCGAGCGCTTGGACCAGGTTGACCTGGCGGCCACGAGCACGGGCAGGAGAAACCATGGTTCCTAGAGTACGGGAGGGGGTACGCCCGGTATCCGGAACTCCCCTGGAGCGGCGGCAGGGCGTCACAGCGCGGGCCGGGACCGGGTGGCGATTCACCCAAACGGGACACGATCGCCCATTTGGCGTACCAATCTTCGAGTAGGTCTAGCGTCCAGGCCGACTGATGGGGGATCATAAGGCGTTCACGGGGGCAAAGGGGGCCGATGTGCGTGCAGTGTTGCAGGACAAAAATTGGACAGCGAGTGGCGCGTGTTTGAATCTCGCGCCGGATGAGCTGTTCGTGCAGGGGGCTGCGCAGCGCTCGGCACGGGCAGTATGCATGGGATGCAAGGTGCGGCTCGAGTGTCTCTCGGACGCCCTCGACAACCGCGTCGAGTTCGGCGTGTGGGGCGGGATGACCGAACGGGAACGACGCGCACTGCTGCGGCGTCGTCCCGACATCGAGTCGTGGTACGACCTGCTCATCGTTGCCGGCGAACCGGCGGATCCACCCCACTAGATGTAGTGACCTGACGCGGTCGATGGGGCGTTGGCCGTCGACGGGACGGGCGCGGCGGCGGTGTGGCATCCTGCGCAGGCGCCCGTTCGGGTGCGCTGTGCGGTCCCGCGAGGCCGCCGCTCCCGTCGACTGAGAAGGTGGATCGTGCCCCGGATCGATGCCCCGACCGTGGCCCAGCACAGGGCCGCGCGGGAGCATGCGCTGCTGGAGGCGGCCCGAGGTCTGCTCACGGCGCGGCCGGACAAGATGCCGTCTCTCGCCGAGGTCGGTGCGCTGGCCGGGCTCTCTCGGTCGAGCGTGTACCAGTACTACACGTCGCGCGAGGACCTGCTGGCAGGAGTCGTCGCGGACTCGTTCCCGCGATGGCAGCAGCGCCTTGACGCCGCGGCGGCCTCGGCAGACGGACCCCGTGCCCGGGTGCTGGCGTTCCTGCGGGCCAACTTGGAGCTCGTGGCAGACGGCGAGCACGCCCTGGCCCGCACGCTCGCGGTCGTGGCTCCCACGGAGGACCTGGCCCGGCGGTCGCACGAGTTCCACGACCGGCTCCTGCTGCCCGTGGTCGACGCCCTCGTCGAGATCGGCGTTCCGGACCCGGAGACCACGAGCGAGCTGATCAACGCCCTTGTGCACGCTGCGTCGCGCCGGGTGGAGCAGGACGGCGACCTGGAGCGGGCCTATGCCGCGGCCGCGTCCCTCCTGGACGCATACCTGCGGGCGGTCGAGCGCGGCTGACGCCGCCAAGGTCCGGCGCTCGGCCTACGCCGAGCGCCGGACGGTGCGCGACTCAGAGCGGACGGAGTCGGCCGTCGATCATCTCGAGGACACGGTCGCAGTGCTCGAGCACGTCGTGGTCGTGCGTGACCATGACGGTCGCCACGGAGAACTCGTGCGTCTGGAAGGCGAGCACCTCGACGATCTCGTGGCTGCGACGCCGGTCCAGGGCCGCCGTCGGCTCGTCGACCAGGAGCACCGACGGGGAGGCGACCAGGGCCCGGGCGATCCCGACCCGCTGACGCTCGCCACCGGACAGGCGCCCCGGCCGACGGCCGGCGTGCTGGTCCATCCCGACGGCCCGGAGAAGCTCCTCCGGCGGCGTGGTCGCGCGCCGACCCGTGATCTTCTCGACCAGGCGGAGCTGGTCGAGTGCTGTGAGCGCAGGGACGAGGTTCCCGGACTGGAACACGAAGCCGAGATGGTCGCGTCGGAACGCCGCCAGTGCTCGCGACGACAACCCGATCAAGTCGGTGTCGACCACGACGACCGACCCGGACGTGGGCCGGGCCAGGCCGCCCGCGACGGCGAGCAGGCTGGACTTGCCGGCGCCGGAGGGCCCGACGATCGCGATCAGCTCGCCCGGGACGACGGTGAGGTCGACGTGGTCGAGGGCGGTGACCTGGTCGTCACCGTCGCCGAAGGTCAGGGTGACGTCGGTGAGCTTCAGGCCGGTGCGAGTGCGGGTGCTCGGTGCGGTGGTGGTCATCGGTTCTCTCCCAGCGCGGTCACAGGGTCGATGGAGGCGATGCGAGCGGTTGCGACGGCGGCACCGGCCAGGCCGAGCCCGAGCAGCAGCGCCCCGCCGGCCAGGATGGGACCAGTTGCCAGGGCGAACGGGATGCCGGTGCCCTGCAGAAGACCGCCGAAGGCGAGGCCGACGCCCATGCCCACTGCCAGGGCGCCCACCAGCAGGATCGCGGCCTGAAGCACGCCATCCGTGAGCAGGAAGCGCGTCGAGGCTCCCATGGCGCGCATCACGGCGAGCTCTCGGGTCCGTTGGACCGTCCAGAGGGTGAAGAACGCTCCCACGACGAGCGCGGAGATGGCGTACAGGAAGGCCTTGATCAGCTGCATGGTCATGAGCTCGGCCGCATAGCCGGGCGACGAGTCGAACGCGGCCTTGATGGTGCGCGCGGACGTGTGCGCCGCGGTGTCACCCGCGGCGAGGTCCGGGGTCCGGCCGTCGATCCCACGCAGGGCCACGACGCTCGCGACGTCGTACGCCTCAGGGCTGGGCTGCTCGCCGGCCATTGCTCCGGCGTGCACCTCCTGCCACGTGGTCAGGGGGATGAACGCGACGTCGACGTGGCCGAAGGTCCGCTGATCGGCGGTGAAGCCGACCACCGTGAGCGTGGTCCCGAGGCGGCTCAGAGTGATGACATCGCCGAGCGCGACACCCTCGTCACGCGCGGACGAGCTGAGCACGGCTTCGCCGGGGCCGGCGATCTCGCGGCCTTGAGCCGCTGCCGGTGTCACGAACCCGTCGGGCTCGACGCCGAACAACGTGAGGTCCAGGGGGCTCCCGTCGCCGTTCTTGGCGTTGACGATCGAGGTGCCGAGTAGCTCGGCGTCGGCGACGTCGCCCTGAGCCGCCCAGGTGTCCGACTGGGCCCTGGTCACCTCGGAGCGGGTGAATGCCGAGTCGGTCTTCGTTCCCTCGGAGAACGCGACAGCGCCGATCGGGCTGCGCATGAGGCCGGAGACACCGTCGACGACGAGCCCGGAGGACAGGCCGGAGAGCAGCACCATCAGCACGGCGATCATGGCGATGACGGCGGCCATCAGGCCGAAGCGGGTGCGCGCGAAGGCAAGTTCGCGCAGTGCAAGAAACACGGGGGACCTCCAGGGCCGAGGGAGCCACGCCTTTTCCCGACGTGATGTCGATATCTTACCGACATGATGTCGACATCCGGGACCGGTCCATCGGCGCCCGGCTCTAGAGGCGTGCTCACGTGGCCGAGGGACTTAGGCTGCACTCCATGGCGACCACGTGGGAGTACGCGACCGTTCCGCTCATCATTCATGCGACCAAGGCGATCCTGGATCAGTGGGGCTCCGACGGGTGGGAGCTCGTCCAGGTGATCCAAGGACCGGATTCGGGCCTGGTGGCCTACCTCAAACGCGCGAAGACCTCCTGATGGGGGTTGTCGCGGACCGGCTCGCCGAGCTCGGGCTGACGCTGCCTGCGGTGGCGGCGCCGGTGGCGACGTACGTACCGGCGGTGAAGTCGGGCAACTACGTCTACACCTCGGGCCAGCTGCCCTTCGTCGACGGCGTGCTGCCGGCAACGGGCAAGGTGGGCGACGGTCCAGGCCTCGTGCCGCAGGCGGTCGCCGCGGGCCTCGCCCGCACGGCCACGCTGAACGCGCTGGCCGCCGTCGGCGCGCTGATCGGTGACCTCGACAAGATCAGCCGAGTCGTCAAGGTGACCGGCTTCGTCGCGAGCGACCCGTCGTTCACCGGGCAGCCGAAGGTGATCAACGGCGCGAGCGACCTGCTCGGCGAGATCTTCGGCGACGGGGGCGTCCACGCGCGCAGCGCCGTCGGCGTCGCCGTCCTGCCGTTGGACTCCCCGGTGGAGCTCGAGCTCCTGGTGGAGCTGCACTGACCGACTCGACCTCGAACGACCAAGGCCCGAGCGGCGACCTCCCCGTGGGACGTCACCGCTCGGGCCTTCGTCGTTGAGCGGGCTTGCGGGCTAGCGGGCTCGGCGTTCCAGGCGGTCGACGTCGAGCAGGACGACCGCGCGACCCTCCCGGCGAACCCAGCCGCGGGCGGCGAAGTCGGCGAGGGCCTTGTTGACCGTCTCGCGGCTCGCCCCGACGAGCTGCGCGAGCTCCTCCTGCGTGAGGTCGTGCGCGACGCGCAGGCCGTCCTCGACCGGCTCACCGAACCGGGTCGACAGGTCGAGCAGCGCCTTGGCCACCCGGCCCGGCACGTCGGAGAACACCAGGTCGGCCAGCGCCTCGTTGGTCCGGCGCAGCCGTCGGGCCAGCGCCTGCAGGAGGTGCTTGGCGACCGCCGGGTTCGTGGCGAGCCACGCGATGAGGTCTTGGTGACCGAGCTCCTGCACGCGGGCGTCGGCCACGACGGTCGCGGTCGCGGTCCGCGGGCCCGGGTCGAACAGGGAGAGCTCCCCGAACATCTCCCCGGGGCCGAGCACCGCGAGCAGGTTCTCGCGCCCGTCGTTCGATCGCCGACCGAGCTTGATCTTGCCTCGCTCGATCACATAGAGCCGATCCCCGCGCTCGCCTTCGTGGAAGAGCACCTCGCCGCGTGCGGCGTCGAGAGGCGTCAGGGACGCCTGCAGGACCTGCGTCTGGTCTGGATCCATGTCGGCGAACAGCGGGGCCGAGAGCACAACGTCGTCGTCCACGTTTGTCCTTACCGTCGTACCGCCTGTCACGTCTGGCTGACAGTCTGCCCCATCGCCGGGGTCACCAGTTTTCGCGCGTGGCCTTCAGATGGTCGGCCGAGGTCGCGGCGAGCTGCCGGATGTACTCGGTGGTCGCGCTGTCGAGGGCCTGGCTGACCGTGCTCTCATAGCTCGCCAGACGCCGGTCGAGCGCGCGCAGGTCGCCCAGGCGGTCCAGCTCACCCGTCGGCCGGCCCGCCAGGACGGCGTCGGTCAGCTCGAGGTCGTCGGGCAGGTCTCGCTCGATGTCGACCGGCAGCACCCCGAGGCGGTCCTGGCCGAGGGCTTCGGGCAGCGCCGCCGACGCGACGGCGAGGTCGATGCGTGCGCGCAGCAGTCGGCGCCAGTGCACGATCCGGGACCGCTCGACGCGCAGCGCCCGTCGCGAGGAGCGCACGTCCGACGGGGCCAGTTCCTGTGTCTGAGCCGGTCGGTGCACAGTCGTCCTCCGTCGGGTTCATCGCGCTGGATGCGAGGCGGTGAGTGCTGCCGCCACTTTCACTTTTGTCGGCCCGGACGCCCGGCGACTTGAGCGGGCGCCGTCGGGATCACCCAAGGGGAGCAACGGACGTAGGCTGCGCGCCGTGGCAACCACCGGCCGACCCTCCGAGACGCACCTCGCCCTCGTGCGGCGCGCGCGCCGGATCAACCGCGAGCTGGCCCTGCGGTACCCGGAGGCGCACTGCGAGCTGGACTTCTCCTCCCCGCTCGAGCTGCTCGTCGCGACCGTCCTCTCGGCGCAGTGCACCGACAAGCGGGTCAACCTGGTGACCCCGGCCCTGTTCGCCCGCTACCCCGACGCCCGCAGCTATGCGGCGGCCGACCGCGGCGAGCTGGAGGACCTGATCCGGTCGACCGGGTTCTTCCGGGCCAAGTCCGAGTCGCTGCTCGGGATCGGGCGCGCGCTCACCGAACGGTACGACGGCGTGGTGCCTGCCCGGCTCGACGATCTCGTCACGCTGCCGGGCGTCGGGCGCAAGACGGCGAACGTCGTGCTCGGCAACGCGTTCGACATCCCGGGGCTGACGATCGACACCCACGTCGGCCGGCTGGCGCGTCGCCTCGGCTGGACGGACAACGACGACCCGGTCAAGGTCGAGCGCGACCTCGCCGAGCTCATCGAGCGCCGGGAATGGACCCCGCTGTCGCACCGGCTGATCTTCCACGGCCGGCGCATCTGCTTCTCGCGCAACCCCGCGTGCGGCGCGTGCCCGATCGCGAACCTGTGCCCGTCGTTCGGCATCGGGGAGAGCAACCCCGAGCGCGCCGCGGCGATGGTCAAGCCGGACTGATCGCCCGACGACGATTGCCCGACGGCGATCGCCCTTCGGGTGTGTCGAAGGTCTCATCTTCGTGTTCTGGTTGCCGATCTGTTGAGCAATTCGAGATCCGCAGGGGCTCACAGAGAGAACACGAAGATGCGCAGCATGTCGCTCAGGGACCGTCCCGTCGGCTTCAAGATCGGCTTCGTGGTGGCGGCGTTGTTGTCGCTGTCGCTCGGCCTGACGGTGCTCTCGGTCGTTCGGCTCGGACTCCTGCAAGACGACATCCGCGTCATCAACGACGAGGCGCTCGAGACCACCGTGCTGGCGGACCATCTCGTGAGCGACCTCCTCACCGAGCGGGTGCTCGTGCTCGCCCACGCGGGGAGCGTCGACCGCCCGACCAAGGACAAGTACGGTGCCTCGATCACGGCCGCGCGGGTGACCACCGACGCGGATCTCGAGGGCTACGCGGCCGCCGCACCGGCGGGCAGCGAGGAAGTCGTCGAGTCGCTCCGGGCGCACCTCGCCGAGTACCGGTCCGTCATCGACGACGCGTACATCCCCGCGAGCCTCGCCGGGGACGTCGCCCTGGTCCAGAACCTCCGGGACACCCAGGCCGCCCCGGTCATCGCGGAGATGACGGAGATCCTCGCCGAGGTCACCCAGGAGGAGGCATCCCGTGCAGCCGACCTCGTCGCCGATGCCGACGCCCTGGTCGCCTCGACCCGCACCATCTCCCTCATCGCGGTGGCCGTGGGGTCGCTGCTCGGCCTGCTGCTGGGCATCGCCGTCACCCGCATGATCACCCGCCCGATGAAGGCCGTCGGCGTCGTCGTCGAGGCGCTGGCGACGGGTGACCTCACCCGCCGGTCGGGGCTCGCCTCGAAGGATGAGATCGGCGTCATGGCCGCTGGGCTGGACCACGCGCTGGTCGCCCTGTGCGGCACGCTGACCGAGATCGGCGAGACCGCGCACACGGTGGCGGCCGCGGCCGAGGAGCTGTCGGCGGCGAACACCCAGGTCTCGGCGGGGTCGGAGGAGACCAGCGCTCAGGCCGGAGTCGTCGCGGCGGCCTCCGAGCAGGTCAGCCGGAACGTGCAGACGGTCGCGGCGGGCGCCGAGGAGATGGGCGCCTCGATCCGCGAGATCGCCCAGAACGCCAACGAGGCCGCCAAGGTCGCCAGCACCGCGACGGGCGTCGCAGCGTCCACCACCGACCTGATCACCCGGCTGGGAGTGTCCTCGGGCGAGATCGGCAACGTCGTCAAGGCGATCACGTCCATCGCCGAACAGACCAACCTGCTGGCCCTGAACGCCACCATCGAGGCCGCCCGCGCCGGCGAGGCCGGCAAGGGGTTCGCCGTCGTGGCCGGCGAGGTCAAGGAGCTCGCCCGGGAGACCGCCCGCGCCACCGAGGAGATCACCCGCCGGGTCGACGCGATCCAGGTCGACACGTCCGGCGCGGTGGTGGCCATCGGCGAGATCAGCGCGATCATCGCCTCGATCAACGACTACCAGCTGACCATCGCGAGCGCCGTCGAGGAGCAGACCGCCACCACCAACGAGATGTCCCGGTCGGTCACCGAGGCCGCCACGGGTTCGGGGGAGATCGCGGAGAACATCGCCGGCGTGGCCAGCGGTGCCGCCAGCTCCAGCGAGGTCCTCGGTCAGATGGGCGCCTCGGTCAACGAGCTCGCCCGGCTGTCGGCCGACCTGCGCGAACGTCTGGAGGCCTTCACCTACTGACGCGGACCTACTGGCGCGGACTCAGGTCGGCGCGACCTCCGCGAGCCAGGAGCGCAGGATCGCGGTGACCCGGACCGGCGCTTCCTCGGGCAGGAAGTGCCCCGCTCCGGGGACGAGCTGGAACCGATGCTGCGACCCGGCGAGCTCGATGTCGGAACCCCGCAGCGCGGCGCGCGAGGCCGGCAGGCAGCGGTCGTCCTCGCCGTGCAGCTGCAGGGTCGGGATCTCGGCGGGCGTCCGCATGGCCGCGAGGTACCGGCGACCGTCGGGGCGCGGTGTCGAGCGCACGAGCCAACGCATCTGCTCCATCGCGCTGTGCGCTGCGAACGGGACCCGGGCCGCGGAGCGGTAGGTGCCGAGCGTCTCGGGGTCCAGCCACCCCGGCGCGCCCCACTCGCGCAGCACCCGCGCGACCAGGTCGGAGCGGGTCAGCGCACGCTCGGGCAGGTACGGCAGCTGGAAGAAGGCGAGGTGCCGTGCGGCCGCCGGGCGCATGCAGCCGCCCAGGCCGGTGTGCATCTGCAGCGGGTGCGGGGCGGACACGGCGGCGATCGCCTGGGTGACCCCCGGCTGGAGCACGGGCATCGACCACGCGACGGCGCCGCCGAGCCCCTGCCCGACGACGACGGCACGGTCGGCCCCGAGGGAGCGGATCAGGCCGGCGACGTCCCGGGACAGCGTCGGCACGTCGTAGCCCTGCGGGGGCTTGTCGGACGCGCCGGTGCCGCGCAGGTCCATCGCCGCGACGCGGTAGCCGGCGTCGGCCAGCGCCTCGATCTGGTGGCGCCAGGCCCACCAGAACTGGGGGAACCCGTGCAGCAGCACGACCAGGGGAGCGTCGCGGTCGTCCGGACCCGCGATCGCGACATGGAACCGCGCGGCGTTGGCCGGGACGAACTGGTGTCGCCAAGGCCCAGCCATCAGGACGGTGCTCGAGTCGACGTTCATTGGGGCGAACCTACCGGGTCGGGCGCAGCGAGGTGTGACCTCAGGAGACCGCACCCAGACCGGGCCCGCCCGCGACCGACTCCAGCGCTGCCTCGCGGCGCTCCTTCGGCGGGTCGAACCGGTAACCCACGTTGCGCACCGTGCCGATCAGCTGCTCGTGCTCGGAACCGAGCTTCGCGCGCAGCCGCCGGACGTGCACGTCGACGGTGCGCGTGCCCCCGTAGTAGTCGTACCCCCAGACCTCCTGCAGCAGCTGGGCGCGCGTGAACACGCGCCCCGGGTGCTGCACGAGGTACTTGATGAGCTCGAACTCCTTGTACGTGAGGTCCAGGGGCCGGCCGCGCACGCGAGCGCTGTAGCCGCCCGCGTCGATGGTGAGCTCGCCTGCGGAGATCTCTTGCGGGCCGCTCTCGAAGCCGGCCGACGCGGAACGCTCCATCGCGAGCCGGAACCGCGCCTCGACCTCGGCCGGTGAGGCGGTCTCGAGCAGGAGGTCGTCCACGCCCCAGTCCGCCTTCACCACGGTGAGCCCGCCCTCGGTCAGCACGAGCACCAGGGGGACGTCGAGCCCGGTCGCCCGGAGCAACCGGCAGGTGGTGCGGGCCGCGACGAGGTCGCGGCGCGCGTCGAGCAGCACGATGTCGGAGTCGGGCGCGTCGACGAGTGCAGACGGCTCGATGGGCAGCACGCGGATGCGGTGCGACAGCAGACCCAGTGCGGGAAGGACCTGAGCCGAGCCGCCCGCCGTGGCCGTGAGAAGCAGAAGATCTGCCACCAGGGGTCCCCCTCGGGGTCAATAAGGTTGCGAGTTTACCGCCCGGGCAGGCCCGGCACGGCCGGACGGGCTGATCTGAGAGACTCATGCCCGTGCTTTGCCCCCAACCCCACCTCCCGACCTCGGTGGACTGTGCCCCGGACGCGGCGGTGGGGCACTGATGGACGTCTCGTCCCGCGCTGTGGCGACGGCCGCCGTCGCTGCCGTCGTCGCTGCCACCGCCTTCGTCGGCGAGCTGCCGCTGATCCTGTTCGCGGGGGTGCTCGTCGTCGCGGTCGCCGTCGGGTGGCCGTCCCTGGTCTCCCTGCCCGTGCGGCTCGGCCCGTCCCTCGTCATCGGCCTCGGCGGGATCGGCGCGGTGGCGGCCATCGCGGTCACCGAGGGTGAACCGTTCCTGCGCGAGCTGCCGCTCGTGTTCGCGCTGGCGATCGTGCTGTCGTTCGTCCACGAGCTGACCCGGCGCGACGGTCGGGAGCGGCTCGTGGAGTCGGTCTCCGGTGTCGTGGCGGGCGTGATCATCGCGGCCTCGGCCGCCGGCTGGATCGCGGCGGGCCGGACCACCGGCGGCGTCGACCTGGTCGTGACCGGCGCCGTCGCGCTCGCGGTCGGGTCCGCCGTCTCGGCGCTCCCGGTCGCCGGGTGGGCGGGTGCGTTCGCCACCCTGGCGGCCGCGGCGGGCGCTGGCGCTGGTGCAGGTCTGCTCGTGCCGGGGATCGAACCCCAGGTCGGAGCCCTGATCGGGCTCGCGGTGGGCATCCTGCTCGCGGCCCTGCTCGAGCTCTTCGACGGGCTGGAGTCGCTGCGCGGGCGCTGGGCGTCCATCGCCGCGATAGTGCTGCCGGTCACGGTGACAGGCATCCTGGTCTACGTCGTGGGCCGGGTCCTGGTCGGCTGATCGGTCGCCAGACCCGTCGGCGTCGCAGACCCGTCGGCTCAGTAGACGAGGGCCTGCGCGCCGGGGGCCAGGATCTCCTCGACGAAAGTGGCCGCACCCGCGATGCGCACCCCCGGCACGACGTCGTCGGCCGTGATGTCCCGTCGGACCGCGCACTGCGTGCAGACGGTGACGGTCCCCGCCGCCAGCACGGCTGCGAGCAGCTCGTCCAGGGGAGCGGCATGGGCGAGCTCGAGGGCGCCGGCCCGGCCCGGGAGCGCGAGCCAGGACGCCTCGCCGGTGAGCCACAGGCTCACGTCGGCTCCGGCCGCGACGGCGGTCGCCGCGACGGTGAACGCCTGGTTGCATGCTTCGAGGCGATCGGCGCCGGCGGTCGTCTTGATGACAAGAGATCGTGAGGAAGTGGTCATCGCGTCAGCGTAGAGTCCGCCTCTCGATAGGATCACGTCCATGGATTTCCTCGAGTTCTTCTTCATCGGACTACTCGTGCTGGCGACGCTCGCGATCGGCGGGATCGCCGGTCTGGTCGTTCTCCGGCTCTACAAGGGTCAGCGCTGACCTCCGCCGCCTGACCGTCCGACGTGCGATCTGCGCGAAATGCTCGGACAGATAGAGGTTCCGCCATGCCGTTCGACCTTCCCGACGGTCTCGCCCCCGAGGTGTACCCGCTCGCGTGGCTGGTAGGCCACTGGCGCGGCGAGGGAGTCGTCGGCTACCCCGGGATCGAGGAGGCGGCGTTCGTCCAGGACGTCCACATCGACCACGACGGGGGCCCGTACCTGCGGTACACCTCGACGATGCGGCTCGTCGTCGTCCCCGACAATCCCGCCGAGCTCATCGACGCGGCGCTCCTCGACGACGCCGCTCGCGTGGCCATCGACGGCTCCGGCAGCGACCACCTCGAGGTGGAGGCGGGGCCGGTCTGGTCGACCGAGTCGGGGTACTGGCGCATCGCGCCCGAACGGCCCGTCGAGCTCCCCGAGGACCAGTTCCCGGTCGAGCTGCTGCTCAGCGACCCCGCCGGACACCTCGCGCTGTACCTCGGCGTCGTCGGCAGCGGCCGGATCGAGCTGGCGAGCGACCTGGTCGCGAGCACGTCCACCGCGGTCGAGGTCGCCGCCGGGACGCGCCTGTACGGCCTCGTGCAGGGGGATCTCATGTGGGCCTGGGACCTGGCCGCGTTCGGCCAGCCCCTGCAGACCTACGCGTCCGCGCGGCTCGCCCGCGTGGAGGCCGACAGATGACGGACGCGCAGATGACGGACGCGCCCGACCCGACGCCCCCGCCCGTCGCGCCGAGCCCGTTGCTCTCCCGTCACGGTGCGGTCCGCGGTTCCGGGCCCGACGCCGGCGTCGCCTGGCACTACGGCGACCCGACGGCCGAGCAGCGCGCGCTGCGCGCGGGGGGCGCCGTCGTCGACCTGTCCCACTACGGCGTCGTGCGCGTCGCCGGCCCCGACCGCCTCACGTGGCTGAACTCGATCACGTCCCAGGACCTGACGACGCTCGCGCCCGCCACCTCCACCGAGCTGCTCGTGCTCAGCCCGCAGGGCCACATCGAGCACGCAGCCGGGGTCGTCGACGACGGCGCGGCCACCTGGCTGATCACCGAGGGTGACCACGCGCCGACGCTGACGGCGTGGCTGGACAAGATGAAGTTCTCGCTCCGGGTCGAGATCACGGATGCGACCGCCGACTGGGCCGTGCTCGGCGAGCCGGTCGACGCCGAGGGTGGGCCCGGTGAGCCCGTCACCTGGCGCGACCCGTGGCCGCGCACCCTGCCGGGCGGGACCCGCTACGGGCCCGACGACGCCGAGCACCCCGGCGCCGATCGGCCGTGGCGACTGGTCCTCGTCCCCCGATCGGGGCTCGAGGCCGCGGTCGTCGAGCGGGAGGCGGCCGGCTGGCGGCTGGCCGGGACCTGGGCGAGCGAGGCGGCCCGGGTCGAGGCCTGGCGCCCGCGGCTCGGGTTCGACGTCGATCACCGGTCGATCCCGCACGAGCTGGACTGGCTGCGCACCGCGGTGCACATGCACAAGGGGTGCTACCGCGGCCAGGAGTCCGTGGCCCGCGTGCACAACATGGGTCGACCGCCGCGGCGGCTGGTCATGCTGCACCTCGACGGGTCGGGGCATCTGCTGCCGCTTCCCGGCGCCGAGGTCAGTGCCGGGGAACGCGTGGTCGGTGCCGTGACCTCGGTGGCCCGCCATCATGAGATGGGACCGATCGCGCTCGCCGTGATCAAGCGCAGCGTGCCGGAGGATCTCGATCTCCAGGTCGCCTGCGAGGGTGGCGCGGTCGCGGCCGGGCAGGAAGTGATCGTGGCGGGCGAAGGGGTCTCGGTGGACCGACCCACGCCGCGCGGGCCGGTCGCGCGCGGGCTGGGTCACCACCCGAGCCTGTGACCTCGACCGCACGGACGGCGTCGGACCGGGCTCGCGTCGTCGTCGCCGCCCGCGCCCGGCAGGGCTGGGCGCGGGTGCGCACCTCGTTCGTGCCGGTGCTCCAGGCGAGTGTCGCGGCCGGCGTCTCGTTCGGGATCGCCCGCTACGCCCTCGGTCACGACTACCCCTTCTTCGCGCCCGTCTCGGCCTGGGTCGCGCTCGGGTTCAGTGCCGACCGGCAGGTGCGTCGGGTCGCCGAGCTCGCGATCGGGGTCGCGCTCGGGGTCGCCGCCGGAGACCTGTTCGTGCACCTGATGGGCTCCGGCTGGTGGCAGATCGCCGTCGTGCTCGCCGTGGCCGGGCTGGTCGGGCGGTTCATCGACCGCGGTGCTCTGCTGACCACCCAGGCCGGGGTGCAGGCGATCGTCATCGTCGGCCTGCCCGCCGCCGTGCTGACCGACGGACCGGTCGGCCGGTGGACCGACGCGCTCGTGGGGGGCGGGGTCGCACTGCTCGTCGCCACCCTCGGCTCGACCGACCCACGCCGCCGACCGCGGGAGGCAGCGCGCTCCGCGATGCACGAGATGGCCGCGATGCTGCGCAGCCTGGCCGGCGGGCTGCGGTCCGACGACCCGGGCGGGGCCGAGGACTCCCTCGTGCGGGGTCGGGCGGCCGAACCGGCGTTCGCCGACTGGCGGACGAACGCGGCCAGCGCTCGCGACATCGCGCGGGTCTCGCCCGGGTGGGTCCGGTACCGCGCCGAGCTGACCGCCCTGCAGGAGGCCGGCGCCAAGGCCGACCACGCGATGCGCAACGCCCGCGTCCTCGCCCGGCGCGCGATCGCCGTGCTCGGGACCGGGCGCGAGCTCGGGCCGCTGGCCGACCTGGTCGACGATCTGGCGGACGCGTCGGTGGAGATCGCGGTGTCGTTCGGCACCGACCGGTCCCTCGACCGCGCCCGCGCGGACCTGCTCACGATCGCGGCGCGGACCGACCCGTTCGCACTGGCCCCCGAGGACTGGCAGGCGCAGAGCCTGGTCCTCCTTCTGCGCTCGCTCGTGGTCGACCTGCTGGAGGTCGCCGGCGTCGCCCCCGAGGCCGCCCGGGAGAACCTGCCCGAGTTCTGACGTCCCCGCGGCAGGCGTACAGCGCGTTTTCGCGCTCCTGTACGTTGCTCTGTCATGGAGGTCTCCGTGAGCGCCCTGCGCGCCGAGCTGAAGCAATGGATCGACGCCGCCCGTTCGGGGCAGGACGTCGTGATCACCGATCGTGGGGTTCCGGTGGCCCGTCTGTCCCCGATCGCCTCGACGGATCTGCTCACGCGGCTCCAGCGCGAGGGTGTGATCGGGCCCCCGGCTGCCGTGCGCCCGGCCGCGGAGGCGCATGACCGCAACCGTCCCGCGCAGGCCCTGTCGGGGCTCGCCCGCCGCCTGCGCCGCTGAGCAGCGCCCGCGACATGGCTCTCGTCTACTTCCACCCGGGTGCGCTCGTCCGGCTGTGCATGCCCGCGGCCGGCTCCGACGTGGCCGCCGCACTGTGGGACGGCGCGGACACGGTGATCACCTCGCGGCTGGCCGACGTCGAGGTCCGCACGGTCCTCGCGGGCGGGCTGCGGATCGGCAAGATCGACGACGCCGCCTTCCAGCGCGCGCACCGGCGCTGGGCCCGGCTGTGGCGCGGGCTGTGGACGGTCGAGCTGGGCGACGACCTGATGGAGCGCGCCGCCGAGCTGTCGGAGTCGCACCCGCTGCGGGCCACCGACACCGTGCACCTCGCCAGCGCCCTCGCGCTGCGCAGCCCCGACCTCGCGGTGCTCAGCTGGGACGCGCCGTTCACCGAGGCCGCCCGTGCCGAGGGGCTTCTCGTCGTGCCGTGACGGTTCGGCCACGCATCTCGTAGGCTCTCCAGGGTGATCCGATCCCTGCAGATCCTCGTCTACTTCGCGCTCTACTTCACCGTCTTCGTCTTCGCGGCGTGGGCGCTGGTGGACGCACTGACCCGCCCCGCGGGTGCGTTCGTCAGCGCCGGCAAGCGGACCAAGAACTTCTGGCTCGCCGTCACGGGTGCGGCGACCGCGGTCGCGTTCGTCGCCATCCCCGCCCCGATCGGGCTGGGCGCGTTCTCGTTCCTGGCCCTCGCGGCCGCAGTCGGCGGGATCGTCTACCTCGTCGACGTGCGTCCGGCGGTGCGCCCGTACTCGGGTCGACGCGGGCGTGGACAGGGCGGCGGCGGCAAGTCGCCGCGCGGCGGCTGGTGAGCCAATCCTCGACGCAGACGGCCGCGCCGCTCGCGCACGTCGTGCGCGGCGACCTGCTCGAGTCGGTGCACTCCGGTCACCTCGTGGTGCTCGCCCCCGACGGGTCGGTGCGGTTCGCGCTCGGTGACCCGGACACGGTGATCTGGGCCCGGTCCTCGCTGAAACCGTTGCAGGGGGCCGCGATGGTGCGCGCGGGCCTCGAGCTCGAGGGGGCGCCCCTGGCCCTGGCCTGCGCGAGCCATTCGGGCGAGCCCGTGCACCTCGCCGGTGTGCGCGCGATCCTCGCGGGCGCCGGCCGGACCGAGGCGGACCTGCAGAACACCCCGGACCTGCCCCTCGGCCCGGCCGCGGCGCTCGCGTGGCAGCTCGCCGGGGGCCATGCGTGCCCGCTCACCCAGAACTGCTCGGGCAAGCATGCGGCCATGCTCGCCACCTGCGTGGCGGCGGGCTGGGGCCTGGCCGACTACCTCGCCGTCGGGCACCCGCTGCAGCTGGCGGTCCGGGACGAGATCGAGCTGCTCACCGGTGTGCCGGTCTCCCACGTGACCCTCGACGGCTGCGGGGCACCCCTGTTCTCCACCACCGTGCTCGGGCTCGCCCGCGCCTTCGGCCGGATCGCCGCGGCGCCGCGCCGCGAGCCCGGCAGCCCGCACGCCCGGGTGGCCATCGCGATGAACGCGCACCCGGAGCTCGTCGGCGGAACCGGCCGCGACGCGACCCTCGCGATGGCGGCGGCGCCCGGCCTGGTCGCCAAGGACGGGGCCGACGGCGTCTACGCGGCCGGGCTGGCCGACGGCGGTTCCCTCGCCTTCAAGGTGCTCGACGGCGCCGACCGGCCGCGACCGGCCGTCCTCGCCGCAGCGCTGGCGATCGCGGGCCTCGACTCGGAGGCGATCCGCGAGCTCGGCCGCACGCCTGTCCTCGGTCACGGTCGCCCGGTCGGCGCGATCACCGCCACGTTCGGCCCCACCCCCGCATGACGAGCCCCCGCGTGGTCGGTGCGGCGTGAGGGCTGTCGTGCAGCGCGTGACGCGGGCGTCGGTGACCGTGGGCGGCGTCGTCGTGGGTGCGATCGACCGTCCGGGGCTGCTCGTGCTGGTCGGGGTCACGCACGACGACGGCGCGCCTCAGGTCGAGCTCGTCGCGCGCAAGATCGCCGACCTGCGGATCCTGCGTGACGAACGGTCCGCGCTCGACGCGGGGGCGCCCGTCCTCGTGGTCAGCCAGTTCACCCTGTATGCCGACACCGGCAAGGGTCGCCGCCCGACCTGGAACAAGGCCGCGCCCGGGCCGGTCGCCGAACCGATCGTGGAGAGCCTGGTGGCCGCACTGCGCATCCGAGGGCTCGACGTGACCACCGGGGCGTTCGGCGCCGACATGGCGGTCGAGCTCGTGAACGACGGGCCCGTGACGATCCTGCTGGAGGCATGAGCATGGGAGCGGTCCGGATCGAGGTCGTGCGCGGGGACCTCACGCTCGAACGGACCGACGCCATCGTCAACGCCGCGAACTCGTCGCTGCTCGGCGGCGGCGGCGTCGACGGCGCGATCCATGCCGCCGCCGGTCCGGCCCTGCTCGCCGAGTGCCGCGAGCTGCGGCGGACCACCCTGCCGGCGGGGCTCGCCGTCGGGCAGGCCGTGGCGACGGGCGCGGGCCGGCTCCCCGCCCGCTGGGTGATCCACACCGTCGGACCGAACGCGCACCGCGGCGAGACGGATCCAGCGCTGCTCGCCTCCTGCTTCACCCGGTCGCTCGACGTCGCGGCCGAGCTCGGAGCCCGCTCGGTCGCGTTCCCCGCGGTGAGCGCCGGCGTCTACGGCTGGGACGTCCGCGATGTTGCCGCGATCGCGGTGCAGGCGGTGCGCACCTGGGCCGACGGCGCGTCGTCGGGCCGGGTCACCCGTGCAGGTGTCGAGCCGGCTACCGGCCCTGACCTGGTGCGATTCGTCCTGTTCTCCGACGACGCGTTGGCCGCGTTCACGGCGGCGTGTTCGCCGCAGGCGTGACGCACAACGTCACGCCTGCGGCGAACACGGGCTGTTCCTGGCACCCGGCCCGGTTAGCCTGGAAATCACGCCGTTCCCGCCCGGATCCCAGCCCTGGCTGTACGTCGCCTCGTGAGGAGTGCACATGTTCGAAAGATTTACGGACCGAGCCCGCCGGGTAGTCGTCCTCGCGCAAGAAGAAGCGCGGATGCTCAACCACAACTACATCGGCACGGAGCACATCCTGCTCGGCCTCATCCACGAGGGCGAGGGGGTTGCCGCGAAGGCGCTCGAGTCCTTGGGGATCTCCCTCGACGGCGTGCGCTCCCAGGTCCAGGAGATCATCGGCGAGGGCCAGCAGGCCCCGTCGGGCCACATCCCCTTCACGCCGCGCGCCAAGAAGGTGCTCGAGCTGTCCCTGCGCGAGGCGCTGCAGCTCGGCCACAACTACATCGGTACCGAGCACATCCTGCTCGGCCTCATCCGCGAGGGCGAGGGCGTCGCCGCCCAGGTGCTGAACAAGCTCGGCGCCGACCTCAACCGCGTGCGCCAGCAGGTCATCCAGCTGCTCAGCGGGTACCAGGGCAAGGAGCCGGTCGCCTCCGGCGGCCCCGCCGAGGGCCAGCCCTCCGGCTCCGCCGTGCTCGACCAGTTCGGCCGGAACCTGACCCAGGCTGCCCGTGACGGCAAGCTCGACCCCGTCATCGGACGTGAGAAAGAGATCGAGCGGGTCATGCAGGTGCTGTCCAGACGCACCAAGAACAACCCGGTCCTCATCGGAGAGCCAGGCGTCGGCAAGACCGCCATCGTCGAGGGCCTGGCCCAGGACATCGTGCGCGGCGACGTGCCCGAGACCCTCAAGGACAAGCAGCTCTACACGCTCGACCTGGGCGCGCTCGTGGCCGGCAGCCGGTACCGCGGTGACTTCGAGGAGCGCCTGAAGAAGGTGCTCAAGGAGATCCGTACCCGCGGCGACATCATCTTGTTCATCGACGAGATCCACACGCTCGTCGGGGCCGGTGCCGCTGAGGGCGCGATCGACGCCGCCAGCATCCTCAAGCCGATGCTCGCGCGCGGCGAGCTCCAGACCATCGGGGCCACCACGCTCGAGGAGTACCGCAAGTACGTCGAGAAGGACGCCGCGCTCGAGCGCCGCTTCCAGCCGATCCAGGTCGCCGAGCCCACGCTCAAGCACGCGATCGAGATCCTCAAGGGGCTGCGCGACCGCTACGAGGCGCACCACCGCGTGTCGATCACGGACGGCGCCCTCGTGGCCGCCGCGACGCTCGCCGACCGGTACGTCAACGACCGGTTCCTGCCGGACAAGGCGATCGACCTCGTCGACGAGGCGGGCGCGCGCCTGCGCATCCGCCGCATGACGGCTCCGCCGGAGCTGCGCGAGCTCGACGAGCAGATCGCCGAGGCGCGTCGCGACAAGGAGTCCGCGATCGACGAGCAGGACTTCGAGAAGGCCGCTCGCCTGCGCGACAAGGAGAAGCAGCTCGGGCTGCGCCGGGTCGAGAAGGAGAAGTCCTGGAAGTCGGGCGACATGGACTCGGTCGCGGAGGTGGACGAGGACCTGATCGCCGAGGTGCTCGCGCTCGCCACCGGCATCCCGGTGTTCAAGCTCACCGAGGAGGAGAGCTCGCGGCTGCTCCACATGGAGGACGCCCTGCACAAGCGCGTCGTCGGCCAGGAGGCGGCCATCAAGTCGCTCTCCCAGGCGATCCGTCGCACCCGGGCCGGCCTCAAGGACCCGAAGCGTCCGGGTGGCTCGTTCATCTTCGCCGGGCCGACCGGCGTCGGGAAGACCGAGCTCGCCAAGGCGCTCGCGGAGTTCCTGTTCGACGACGAGAACGCGCTCATCCAGCTCGACATGAGCGAGTTCTCCGAGAAGCACACCGTCTCGCGGCTGTTCGGCTCGCCTCCCGGCTACGTCGGGTACGACGAGGGCGGTCAGCTCACCGAGAAGGTGCGCCGCAAGCCGTTCTCGGTCGTCCTGTTCGACGAGGTCGAGAAGGCGCACGCGGACATCTTCAACTCGCTGCTGCAGATCCTCGAGGACGGTCACCTGACCGACTCGCAGGGTCGGGTCGTCGACTTCAAGAACACCGTGATCATCATGACCACGAACCTCGGCACGCGGGACATCGCCAAGGGCCTGCAGACCGGATTCCAGGCCGGCGGCGACCTGTCGACGTCGTACGAGCGCATGAAGTCCAAGGTGCTCGACGAGCTCAAGCAGCACTTCCGCCCGGAGTTCCTCAACCGCGTGGACGACGTCGTGGTGTTCCCGCAGCTCTCGCAGCCCGAGATCTTCGCGATCGTCGACCTGATGATCGCCAAGCTCGCCCTGCGCCTGGCCGACAAGGACATGGCGATCGAGATCACGCCCGCAGCCAAGGCGCTGCTTGCCGAGAAGGGCTACGACCCGGTCCTCGGTGCCCGCCCGCTGCGGCGCGCGATCCAGCGTGAGATCGAGGACTCGCTCTCCGAGAAGATCCTCTTCGGTGAGATCCGCGCGGGTCAGCTGATCCTCGTGGACGCCGTCGGTGAGGGTCTGCTGGGGGAGTTCACGTTCCGCGGGGTTCCCAAGGGCGAATCCATCCCGGAGCCGGTCACCGTCGCGGCGACCGTGTCCGGCACCGACCTGCCGCCGGCGCCGCCGTCGTCCACGTCGGGCGACACGCAGACGATGCCCATCTCGGACTAGTCGGCCAACGCTGACCCAGTTCGAACCGCATGACGAGGGGCCCGGATCCACCAGGATCCGGGCCCCTCGTCGCGCTCTAGCCCGATGAGTCGGCACGACCGGGTCCTGGGGTTCGCATGGGGTGGGGGTGGCGACGAGCGCGTCCCCACGGTGTCGTGTCAGGACGTCAGGACGAGGTGGCGTCGTCGTGTCAGGACGTCAGGACGAGGTGGCGTCGCGTCGGGTGGTGATGGCCTCACGTCAGATCGGTCGCGGCGCCGGGCAGGGGCGGCGTGGCGTCAGAACGGGGGTGGGGTGTCCCAGTCGAAGTCGCGGGTCAGTGGGGGTTCGTGTCCGGGTGGTGGGTCGGGTCGGTAGGGGTAGATGTGCCCGGTGGGGGTGGTCCACGTGTAGGAACCCGGCGTCTGGGGGTCGGTGGATAGGTGCCATCGGGCGTGGGTCTTGATCAGGTGGTCGCGCCTGCATAGGGGGCCGAGGTTGGCGGCGGACGTGGCTCCGCCGGTGCCGTCGGGGTGGAACGGTTCGCGGTGGTCGAGGTCGCACCGGTCGGCGGCCACGGCGCAGAT